>NZ_JBITTW010000009.1:0-86447 GCF_044542195.1 Pseudomonas sp. NPDC079367 | reverse complement strand
GATCTTGATCTTGATCTTGATCTTGATCTTGATCTTGATCTTGATCTTGATCTTGATCTTGATCTTGATCTTGATCTTGATCTTGATCTTGATCTTGATCTTCAAAAGCAAAATCAAGAGATCGCAGCCTTCGGCAGCTCCTACAGGGGAAGCAGGTCAACTGCAGGCAAATCTGCGACAATCGCCCCCTGCACAAATAGACGACCGAATTGCCTACCCGATGACCGACGAATCGCCCTCCATCGACAAACTGCTGAAAAACCTCGATCACGCCATGCTCGCCGACCGTCACCGGCTGCGGCGGCAGTTGCTTGAGCTGCGCAAGAAACCTGACGAGGCCAAACTGGCACAGTGGGTGGCGCGGATGCAGGCGTCCTGTGACCAAGTGTTGGCGCGCCGCGCGAGCCTGCCGGTGATTCGTTACGACGACAGTTTGCCGATCGCGGCCAAGCGCGACGAGATCAAAAAGGCCCTGGAGCAACATCAGGTGCTGATCATTGCGGGCGAAACCGGCTCGGGCAAAACCACCCAGTTGCCGAAGATCTGTCTGGAAATCGGCCGTGGCCAGCACGGCCTGATCGGCCATACCCAGCCGCGCCGGATCGCCGCGCGCAGCGTCGCCAGTCGCGTTGCTGAAGAGCTCGGCACACCGCTCGGGTCGCTGGTCGGCTATCAGGTGCGCTTCGAAGATCAGAGCGATGCCAACACCCTGATCAAGCTGATGACCGACGGCATCCTGCTCGCGGAAACCCAGAACGACCGCTATCTGGAACGCTACGACACGATCATCGTCGACGAAGCCCACGAACGCAGTCTCAACATCGATTTCCTCCTCGGCTATCTGAAAACCCTGCTGCCCCGGCGCCCGGACCTGAAGGTCATCATCACCTCGGCGACCATCGATCTTGAGCGCTTCTCCAGGCATTTCGATGACGCGCCGATCGTCGAAGTATCGGGCCGCACTTTCCCGGTGGAAACCTGGTACCGGCCACTGACGCTGGAGCAGGACGAAGAAGGCAACCGGGTCGAGGACGACCTCACCGTCGATCAGGCGATCCTGGCCACCCTTGACGAAATTGCCGCGCACGAGCGCAGCGAACGCCGCAGCCCCGGCGACGTGCTGGTGTTCCTGCCCGGTGAGCGCGAGATTCGCGACGCCGCCGACATGTTGCGCAAGGCCCAGCTCAAGCACACCGAAATCCTGCCGCTGTACGCGCGTCTGTCGCCGGCCGAGCAGCAGCGGATTTTCCAGTCGCACCCGGGCCGCCGCGTGGTGCTGGCGACCAACGTTGCCGAGACCTCCCTGACCGTGCCGGGCATTCGCTACGTGATCGACAGCGGCACCGCGCGCATCAGTCGCTACAGCTATCGGGCCAAGGTCCAGCGCTTGCCGATCGAAGCGATTTCCCAGGCCAGCGCCAATCAACGTAAAGGTCGTTGCGGGCGGGTCGAGCCGGGCATCTGCGTGCGTCTGTACAGCGAAGAGGATTTTCTCGGGCGTCCGAAATTTACCGACCCGGAAATCCTGCGCACCAACCTCGCCGCCGTAATCCTGCAGATGCTTCATCTGCGCCTCGGCGAAATTACCGCGTTCCCGTTCATCGAACCCCCGGACGGCAAGGCGATCAGTGACGGTTTCAACCTGCTGCAAGAATTGTCGGCGGTCGATCGCAACAGTCAGCTGACGCCGCTTGGTCGCCAGTTGGCGCGCTTGCCGGTCGACCCGCGCATGGGCCGCATGCTCTTGGAAGCGGCCAAACTTGGCAGTCTGCAGGAAGTGCTGATTGTCGCCAGCGCCATGTCCATTCAGGACCCGCGCGAGCGTCCGCCGGAGCGTCAGCAAGCGGCGGATCAGGCCCATGCACAATGGAAGGATCCGGATTCCGATTTCGCGGGGCTGGTCAATCTGTGGCGTGGTTTTGAAGAGCAGCGCCAGGCGCTGACCGCCAACCCGCTGCGCAATTGGTGCCGGAAAAATTTCCTCAATTACCTGCGTTTGCGCGAGTGGCGTGATTCGCATCGCCAGTTGAGCCTGATCTGCCGCGACCTGCAGTTGAGCCTGAACAAAGAGCCGGCCGACTATCCGAAACTGCACAAAGCGGTGCTGGTCGGCTTGCTCAGCCAGATCGGCCAGAAAACCGAAGACGGCGATTACCTCGGCGCGCGGCAGCGGCGCTTCTGGATTCATCCGTCGTCGGGCATCGGCAAGAAGCGCCCGCAGTGGTTGATGACCGCCGAACTGGTGGAAACCACCAAGCTTTACGCACGCATGGTCGCCAAGATCGACGCCGACTGGATCGAGCCGCTGGCCGGGCATCTGATCAAGAAAAACCACTTCGAACCGCATTGGGAAAAGAAGCGCGGCCAGGTCGTGGCCTTCGAGCAGATCACCCTGTTCGGGCTGATCGTCGTCGGTCGCCGCCCGGTGCATTACGGCCCGGTCGATCCGGTGGTCTCGCGTGAGCTGTTTATCCGCGAAGGTCTGGTACGCGGCGAGATTCAGTCGCGGGCCAAGTGCCTCACAGCCAACAAGCAACTGCTCGAGCAGCTCGACGAACTGGAAGCCAAGGCTCGCCGGCGCGATATTCTCGCCGACGAAGAAACCCTCTACGCGTTCTACGATGCACGCCTGCCGGCGGAGATCCATCAGACCGCGACGTTCGACAGTTGGTACAAGGTCAACAGCCAGAAAGACCCGCAGCTGCTGATCATGCGCGAAGAAGACGTGCTGGCCCGCGAGGCCAGTGAAGTCACCGCCCGTGATTACCCGGACACGCTGCACATCGGCGATCTGGAGCTGGCGCTGACTTACCATTTCGAACCCAATCACCCGCGCGATGGCGTAACCCTGCGCGTGCCGGCGCCGCTGCTGCCGATGCTGCCGCCGGAACGTCTGGAATGGCTGGTGCCAGGCTTGATCGAGGCCAAGTGCATTGCCCTCGTGCGCAACCTGCCAAAAGCCCTGCGCAAGAATTTCGTGCCGGTGCCGGACTTCATCAAAGCCGCGTTGCAGCGCATGACTTTCGCCGAAGGTTCGCTACCGCAAGCACTCGGTCGCGAGCTGCTGCGCATGACCGGCGCACGGGTCAGTGATGAGGCGTGGGCGGAAGCCGCGCAGCAGGTCGAAAGCCACCTGCGCATGAATCTGGAAATCGTCGACGGCCAAGGCAAGTTTCTCGGCGAAGGTCGCGATCTGGCTGAGCTGACCGCACGCTTCGCCGAAGCCAGCCAAGCCGCGCTGGCGGTGCCACAGAGCGCGAAAAGTCAGCAACCGGTCGAGGCAAAAGTCTTCGCGCCGGTGGCAGAAAAGACCCAGCAAAAGATCGCCGGGTTGTCGATGACGGTGTACCCGGCGCTGGTGGAAGAGGGCGGCACGGTCAAGGAAGGGCGCTTCTCGACCCCGGCCGAAGCCGAGTTTCAGCACCGTCGCGCCTTGCAGCGCCTGCTCATGCAGCAACTGGCCGAGCCGGCTAAATTCCTGCGTGGCAAGTTGCCGGGGCAGACTGAACTGGGCCTGCTGTATCGCGAACTGGGCCGCGTCGATGCGCTGGTCGAAGACATTCTGCTGGCGAGCCTCGACAGTTGCATTCTCGAAGGCGAAGAGCCGTTGCCCCGTGACGGCGCCGGGTTGGCGGGATTGGCCGAGCGCAAACGCGGCAACTGGACCGAACACGCCGAGCGTGTCGCGCGTCTGACCCTGGAAATCCTCAAGATCTGGCACGGCCTGCAAAAACGCTTCAAGGGCAAGATCGATCTCGCCCAGGCGGTTGCGCTCAACGACATCAAGCAGCAGATCGGCAATCTGGTCTATCCGGGCTTCGTCCGAGAGACGCCGATGCAATGGCTCAAGGAGTTGCCGCGTTACCTGAAAGCGGTCGAGCAGCGTTTCGAGAAACTCGGTGCGCAAGTGCAGAAGGATCGGGTCTGGAGCGGCGAACTCGCGGGACTATGGGCGCAATACCAGGCCCGCGCGGCCAAGCATGCGCAGGAAGGCAAGCGCGATCCGCAACTGGAGTTGTACCGCTGGTGGCTGGAGGAATACCGCGTGTCGCTGTTCGCCCAGCAGTTGGGGACGAAAGTGCCGATCTCCGACAAACGCCTGAGCAAACAGTGGAGCCAGGTCGAACCCTGACTTCGCGCCTTGCAACGATCCTGTAGGAGCTGCCGAAGGCTGCGATCTTTTGATTTTGCTTTTTAAAGATCAAGATCAAAAGATCGCAGCCTTCGGCAGCTCCTACAGGGATCGCGATGAGCAGGAGAATGGCGCCAAAACGCTGGGTTTATGGCAAACTTCGCCACCATAAACGCCGGTTTCGCGACCCAGAGCCTTTGGCCGTGTCGCGCCGCGCAATAAAACGATGCCAGGTTTGCGTCCCCCGGATGGGAATAGACCCTTTGCGTGTTGGTACGACGGTTCCAGCACTTTCTGCCTGAACAGATTAGAGAAACGACCATGCATAACGTCGTCATCAGCGGCACCGGCCTGTACACACCGGCCAACAGCATTTCCAACGAAGAGCTGGTGCAGTCTTTCAATACCTATGTCGCCCAGTTCAACGCCGACAACGCCGAGGCCATTGCCAGCGGTGAAGTCCAGGCCCTGACCGAATCCAGCGCGGCATTCATAGAAAAAGCCTCGGGCATCAAAAGCCGTTTTGTCATGGACAAGGACGGCATCCTCGATCCGCAACGCATGGCCCCGCGCCTGCCGGAGCGTTCCAACGACGAGTGGTCGGTGCTCTGCCAGATGGCCGTCGGCGCGGCTGAACAAGCCTTGCAACGGGCCGGCAAAACCGCCGCCGACATCGATGGCGTGATCGTGGCCTGCTCCAACCTGCAACGCGCCTACCCGGCCATCGCCATCGAAGTCCAGGAAGCACTGGGCATTGAAGGTTTCGGCTTCGACATGAACGTGGCTTGCTCTTCGGCGACGTTTGGCATCCAGGCCGCCGCCAACAGCGTGCAGTTGGGTCAGGCGCGGGCGATCCTGATGGTCAACCCGGAGGTCTGCACCGGGCACCTGAACTTCCGTGATCGCGACAGCCATTTCATCTTCGGCGATGCCGCGACTGCGGTGATCATCGAGCGGGCCGATCTGGCGACGTCCAAGTACCAGTTCGACGTGGTCAGTACCAAACTGCTGACCAAGTTCTCCAACAACATCCGCAACAACTTTGGCTTCCTCAATCGGGCAGCAGAAGAGGGCATCGGTGCCCGCGACAAACTGTTCGTGCAGGAAGGCCGCAAAGTGTTTAAGGACGTCTGCCCGATGGTCGCCGAGCTGATTGGCGAGCACCTGGAGGAGAACCAGCTCAACGTTGGCGACGTGAAGCGCTTCTGGCTGCACCAGGCCAACCTGAGCATGAACCACCTGATCGTGCGCAAGCTGCTCGGCCGCGAAGCCAGCGAAGAAGAAGCGCCGGTGATTCTCGACAGCTACGCCAACACCAGCTCGGCCGGTTCGGTGATTGCCTTCCACAAATATCAGGATGACCTGGCCTCCGGTTCGCTGGCGGTGCTCAGCTCGTTCGGCGCCGGCTACTCAATTGGCAGCGTGTTGCTGCGTAAACGTTGAAACACGTTAATTTCCTCTTAATCGCGTCGATCTTTCCTGGATTCGAAGCGGCTGAAACGCTGTAATTTTTCGGAAATCGCGGCAGGTAAATACCTGCCGCGTTCATTTTCGAAATCCGCACAAGGGGATTGATGGATGGCGGCTGACGACACCCAACTGCTCGAACGCTTGCTGGCGGGAGAGCAAAAGGCTTTCAAGGAATTGGTCGTCCAGTATCAGAGCGCCATGCGCGCAGTGGCTTATGCGATTGTTGGCCAGCGGCATGTCGAAGAAGTGGTGCAGGATGCCTGGCTGTCGGTAGTGCGCCATCTGGCCAGTTTCGAGGGCCGCTCCAGCCTCAAGACCTGGCTGCTGACCATCACCGCCAATTCGGCCAAAAGTCGCTACAAGCTCAATCGCCGGGAAGTACTGCTTGATGACCTGCCATCTCCTCACGGCTCTATCGACGACGAGCGGTTTTCTTCGCGCGACGGTCACTGGCTGGTCGCGCCGTTCGCCTGGCACCAGGACACCCCCGAAGCGCTCCTGACTGAAAACGAACTGCGCGAATGCCTCGAGCATACATTGCTGAGTCTTTCCGACTTGCAGAGCAGTGTCTTGCTGTTGCGCGAACGCCAAGGCCTGGAGCTGGAAGAGATCTGTAATCTTCTGGAGATCTCGCTCTCCAATGTCCGCGTGCTGCTGCACCGGGCACGCTTGAAGGTCTTTGCAACCGTGGAACATTTTGAGGAGACAGGGGAATGTTGACCTGCAAGGAGCAAGTGGCACGATCCAGCGATTATCTAGACGGCCAATTGAGCTTTCGGGAAAAACTGATGGTGCGCCATCACCTGATGTTCTGCCCCAATTGCCGGCGTTTCATGCGGCAGATGCGCTTGATGCAGGCAAGCCTGAAGGCGCTGCCGGAACAAGCGGACGAGAACGTCGATGCTTTGGCTGAACGCCTCGCAGCGCAACGCCGCGAGGACAATTCCCCGTAGGAGCTGACGAGTGAAACGAGGCTGCGATCTTTTGATCTTGCTTTTAAGATCAAGACCAAAAGATCGCAGCCTTCGGCAGCGCCTACAGGGGATGTTTGCATCCTGCAGAAATAACCCAGTGCGAACGAAACGAACGGATGATGGGGATCGTCCCGCCCGCACCGGGCTATCACTTTTTAGAACTTCGCTTCAGCATCCAGCTGCAGGGTGTTGGCATCTGCATCGCGCTGGCTGCGGCTGGCGAAGTCGGCCTTGGTCAGGAAGTACGTTGCGCCGACGGCGAAGTTCTTGTCGATGTCGTAACCGACCTTGAACTTGTGCCCGCGCGAACCGGTGGTGCCGTTGGCAAAGTCGGAGTCGGTGAAGGCGCCGACCACGGCGTTGCGCTGTACATCGCGATAGTTGTAATCGAGGTTGAAACCGAACACTTTCGACTTGGCCCCGAGCAACCATGCGGTGTCCTGATCGGTCACGGCATCATTGTTCTTCACGTACTGACCGTAGAACGACAGTGGCATCGGCAGGCCGCCAATGTCGACCTGGCTGAACCCTTCATACAGACGGAATTCATTGTTGGCCGAGTTGCCGTTGACGGCCAGGGCGCACGGCGTCGAGGTGCCGGTGCAACGGCTGTCTTCGTCGTTCTGATAAGCGTAAACGCTGCCGCCTACGGTCATTTTCAGGTTGTCAGTGATGTTGAAGCGGCTGCCCAACTGGCCGGCGGTCAGACGCAGGTCGTGGCGGAACTGCACGCCGTCGCCGTCGACGTTGTCCTTGAGGTTGTAGTTACCCAGGCTACCAAACAGCTCGGCGCTGCCGCCCAATGGATACTTGTAGGTGACGGCCAGACCTTCCGGGTTGATATCGCTGTCCCAGATCACGTCGCCCATGCTGACCCACGGTTGCAGCATCTTGCCGCCGATGATGTGCAGGTTCTTGATCTGGTCGGGGTGGTAATCGATGTAGCCGAGGTCGAGCCAGATCTGCTTCTTGTCGAAGTAGTTGTCCTGATCCTGGTTGGTCGAACGGGCATCGTCGCCGCCGCCGGTGGCAATACGGATGCCGGTGTCGACTTGCGGGTTGATTTCTGTGTAGGCGCCCAGACGGGCACGGATGCGCTGGCGATCCTTGTCGCGGCCGCCGTTGTTCGGCTCGCCGTCGATCTTGATGGTTTCCTGACGGATGCGCACATCGCCCTTGAACTGGGTCTTGGCCGCCCAGGCCAGTTTCTGGTCGAACAGGCTCTGTTCGTTGCTCTTCTTGGCGACCGCCGCCACTTGTTCGTTGGTTTCCTGCTGCGCCTGTTGGGCGATCTGCTGAGCCTTCTGATCCTTGGCCAGTTCTGTTTGCAGCTCGATGTACTGCGCCTGGGAAATCGACCCGTTGGCCTTGAGCATGTCGAGCAGTTTGGCGTCGACTGCAGCACTGGCCGGAACGCTCATGGCCAGCAACAAGCCGCCGCACAGGGCCGCTGCAGTTTTCGTGGAAGCAAGACGCATAGCAATCTCCGAAGATGAAGGGGATGGCTGAACCATCCTGGGCACAACCGACACGAAGGTCGGAAAACTGTGGCCGGGTTAGAACCCGACGCTCTAAAAACAGGCGCCAGTATCGCGATGGTTTATGACAGAGCGGTGGCACGGTGATGGCAAGATGATGACGATGCGTATCAGGCGTGAACTATTGAGTTAGAGCACTGTCGGCCGATTGAGCGTGTGCAACGGGGTCGCGATCAGCGATACTCGCCGGGCTTTGTCGCCAAGCTGTGGAGTGCCAGTGAATGCCGTTGCAACGTCTGCAAAACCTGTCGGAAATCGCCCCGGCCACTTGGGATGCGCTGGTGCCGGACAACCAGCCGTTCCTGCGTCACGCCTTTCTCAGCGCGCTGGAAGACAGCGCCAGTGTCGGCCCGCACTCGGGCTGGCAACCCGAGCATTTGCTGCATATCGAAGGTGATCGACTGGTTGCCGCGCTGCCCAGTTATCGCAAGTGGCATTCCTACGGCGAGTACGTCTTCGATCACGGCTGGGCCGACGCCTGCGCCCGTGCAGGCATCGATTACTACCCCAAACTGTTGACCGCCGTGCCCTTCAGCCCGGTCAGCGGCCCACGCTTGCTGGCGGCACAGGTCGAGGACGGTTTCGAACTGCTCAAGAGCTTGCCCGGGTATCTGCAGATCGAAGAACTGTCCAGCGCGCACATCAATTTCACCGATCCCTTCACCGATGCAGCGATGGCCGAGCAGCCGGGCTGGCTGCAGCGCATCGGCTGTCAATATCACTGGCAGAACCGTGCGTACCGCGATTTTCAGGATTTCCTCGACGCCCTCAGTTCACGCAAGCGCAAGCAGATGCGCAAGGAGCGCGAGCAGGTGGCGGGGCAGGGCTTTGACTTTGAATGGCTGCAAGGGCGTGAACTGGATGAGGCACAGTGGGATTTCGTTTACGCCTGCTATGCCAATACTTACGCGGTGCGGCGTCAGGCGCCGTACCTGACGCGTGAATTCTTCAGCCTGTTGGCCGAACGCATGCCCGAGGCGATTCGGGTGGTCCTGGCCAAACAGGGCTCACGGCCGGTGGCGATGGCGTTCAGTCTGGTCGGTGGTGACAGTTTCTACGGGCGCTACTGGGGATGCCTGGCCGAGTTCGATCGGCTGCATTTCGAGACCTGTTTCTATCAAGGCATGGATTACGCGATTGCCCACGGTATCCAGCGTTTCGACGCCGGGGCGCAGGGCGAGCACAAGTTGATTCGCGGCTTTGAACCGGTGATCACCCATTCCTGGCACTACCTGCGCCACCCGGGTTTGAAAGCGGCGGTGAAGGATTTCCTTCAGCAAGAGCGCGCCGGGGTTCTGGCGTATGCCGAAGAGGCCCGCACCGCGTTGCCTTATCGCCAAACATAAAGCAAAAGATCGCAGCCTTCGGCAGCTCCTACAGGAACCGGTGTAGGAGCTGCCGAAGGCTGCGATCTTTTGATCTTGAGGGCATCAATCGATGCCGACAAAGCCTCCGGTCTGGTGCGCCCACAATCGCGCATACAGGCCACGATGGGCGAGCAGTTCAGCGTGGGTGCCGCTCTCTGCGATCCGGCCGTTCTCCAGCACCACGAGGCGGTCCATGCGTGCGATGGTCGAGAGGCGGTGGGCAATGGCGATCACGGTTTTGCCCTGCATCAGCGTTTCGAGGCTTTCCTGAATCGCCGCTTCGACTTCCGAATCCAGGGCCGAGGTCGCTTCGTCCATGATCAGGATCGGTGCGTCCTTGAGCAGCACTCTCGCGATCGCGATGCGCTGGCGCTGGCCGCCCGACAGTTTCACCCCGCGCTCACCAACATGCGCATCGAAACCGCTGCGGCCTTCAGCGTCGGACAGCAGCGGAATAAACTCATCGGCGCGCGCCTTGTGCACCGCCTCCCACAGCTCGGCGTCGGTGGCGTCGGGTTTGCCGTAGAGCAAATTGTCGCGAATTGAACGGTGCAGCAGGGAGGTGTCCTGGGTGATCATGCCGATCCGTTCGCGCAAGCTCTCCTGGCCGACTTCGGCGATGTTCTGGCCATCGATCAGGATGCGCCCGCCCTCGACGTCGTACAGGCGCAGCAGAAGGTTGACCAGGGTCGATTTGCCGGCGCCGGACGGGCCGATCAAGCCGATTTTCTCGCCCGGTTTGATGGTCAGGTTGAGGTCGCCGATAATGCCTTTCTTCTTGCCGTAGTGAAAATCCACGTGCTCGAAACGGACTTCGCCCGAGGTCACGGCCAGTGGTTTGGCCTGCTCGCGGTCGGTGACGCTGACCGGTTGCGAGATGGTGCGCAGACCGTCCTGAACCATGCCAATGTTTTCGAAGATCCCGGTGACCACCCACATGATCCAGCCGGACATGTTGACGATGCGAATCACCAGGCCGGTGGCCAGGGCAATCGCGCCGACGGTAATCAGCGACTGCGTCCACAGCCACAACGCCAGCGCCGTGGTGCCGACGATCAGCAAGCCGTTCATGGTGGTGATTGCCACGTCCATGCTGGTCACCACGCGACCGGCCATTTGCGCTTTGACGGTCTGTTCTTCGATGGCTTCCCTGGCGTAGTGCTGTTCGAAGTTGGTGTGGGCGAACAGTTTCAGCGTGGCGATGTTGGTGTAGCCGTCGACGATGCGCCCCATCAGTTTCGAGCGCGCATCGGAGGCTTCCACCGAGCGTTCTTTGACGCGGGGTACGAAGTAATACAGCGCGCCGATGTAGGCGACGATCCACGTCAGCAGCGGGATCATCAGGCGCCAGTCGGCCTCGGCAAACAACACCAGCGAACTGATCGCATAGATCACCACGTGCCACAGGGCGTCCACCGCCTGCACGGCAGAGTCACGCAGCGAGTTGCCGGTCTGCATGATGCGCTGGGCGATGCGTCCGGCGAAGTCGTTCTGGAAGAAATTCAGGCTCTGCTTGAGCACGTAACTGTGGTTCTGCCAGCGGATCATGCTGGTCATGCCCGGGCTCAGAGTCTGGTGTATCAGCAAGTCGTGCAAAGCGAAAAAGATCGGTCGCAGCACCAGGGCGACCACCAGCATCCACGTCAATTCGAGGGCGTGGTCGCTGAAGAAATTCGGGTTGGGCGTGCCTTGTGCAAGGTCAATGATGCGGCTCAGGTAACTGAACAGCGCCACTTCGATCAGGGAGGCAAACAAGCCGATGACGAGCAGGGCAGCGAAACTCGGCCAGACCTGCTTCAGGTAATAGACGTAGAAGGGCCAGACGCGGTCCGGCGGTGACGCCGTCGGGGCGTCGCGGAAGATATCGATCAGTTGTTCGAAACGGCGATAGAGCATCAGATAACCGCCCGGAATCCGGGCTCTCCTTTTATCAGTGCGAGCGGCGCAGGCTCAGCCCCACGCCGCTCGATATGCCCGGCGAAACTCAGTCGATGCGCTTGGCCGACTTGATGATCACAGGGTCGACAGGCACGTTCTGCATGCCTTGTTTGGTGGTGGTCTGCGAATTGACGATGACGTCTACGACATCCATGCCCTTGACCACTTTGGCGAACACCGCGTAACCGGCGTCGCGACCCGGATCGAGGAAGGCGTTGTCGGCCACGTTGATGAAGAACTGGCTGGTCGCCGAATCAGGGTTGGAGGTGCGCGCCATCGACAGGGTGCCGCGAACGTTGTGCAGGCCATTGCTGGCTTCGTTCTTGATCGGCGCCTTGGTTTCTTTTTGTTGCATCTGCTGGGTGAAACCGCCGCCCTGAGCCATGAAGCCCGGGATCACACGGTGGAAAATGGTGTTGTTGTAGAAGCCGCTGTCGACGTATTCGAGAAAGTTCTTGGTGCTGATTGGTGCCTTGACCGGGTCCAGTTCGATTTCGATCTGGCCGTTGGTGGTGTCCAGCAGCACATGGGGCGCCTTGGCCGGGGTGGCAGCCATCAGGTTGGCGGCAAACAGTACGGAGCCAGCGGCGAGGGCGAGTTTTTTCAGCATGGGTCAGTGATCCTGAGAGTGAAGGTCGGCTGTGGCGAGAAAATCCAGCAGCGTGTGATTGAAACGTTCGGGTTGATCGAGCGGGGTGGCATGACGCGAGTCGGCAATGACCACCAGCCGCGCATCCGGCAACAGTTTTACATAGGTTTCTTTTAACGCCACCGGTGTGTAATCACGGTCGGCGCTGATGACGAGCGTTGGACAGGACACCCGGGAAAGTCGTTCCTGAACGCCCCAGCCCACGATCGCATCGAAGCTGGCGAGATAAGCACGTTTGTCGTTTTTTGCCCAGCGCTCGGCCATTTTTCGTCGCAGGTCGGCCTGTTCCGGTTTGGGGAAAAGTTTGCTGCCGAGGGCTTTGCCGATGGTTTCCAGGCTGAGCAGGCGCATCAGGCTCCAGCGTTTTAACCACTGCCAGTAATCGTCGCGGCTGCGCAATTTGACCTCAGGCGCGCTGTTGACGATGGTCAGGCTCTTGAGCGCTTGCGGCTGATCAACGGCCAGCTGAAAGCCGATCATCGCGCCCATCGACAGCCCGACGTAGTGCACCGGACCGAGACGCAAGTGTTCGATCAAGGCCGACAAATCGGCGCTGAATGCGGCAATGCTGTAGCGCTCGCGGGGTTTGTCCGAGCGCCCGTGGCCGCGAATGTCCGGGACGATCACCCGGTAGTGCGCGGCCAGCGCGGGGATCTGCATTTCCCAGTCCAGTGTGCTCGAACCGAGCCCGTGAACCAGCAGCAACGGCGTGCCGTGGCCATATTCCTCGTAGTGCAGGTTGCAACCTTCGTGCTCGAAATACGCCATCGGTGAGCTCCGTGTCAGGCTTGTTCGGGGGCGGCGAACGGTGCGTCCAGCGGCAAGGTGTCGAAGGTGCGCAACAGCTCAATGAGGATTTGTGTGGCCGGCCCCAGCGGTTTGTCCTTGTTCGAATACAGATAAAAGCTGGAGTTGCGACTGCCGCCCCGATCCAACGGTAGCAGCTTGAGCAAGCCATCCTTCAGTTTCCGGTCGATCATGTGTCGCGGTAGCCAGGCAAAGCCCAGGCCGCTGCTGACGAAGGTCGCGGCGGTGGCGAGGCTGCCGACGGTCCAGCGCTGTTCGGCGCCGAGCCAGCCGACATCGCGCGGCTGCTGGCGGCCGGAGTCGCGGATCACCACTTGCATCTGGGTTTCCAGATCCTGAAAGCTCAGCTCGCGGTTGAGCCGATGCAGCGGGTGATCAGGGTGGGCGACGGCGACGAACTCGACATCACTCAACTCCGCACCGAGGTAGCCCGGAATGCTCAGGCCGGTGATAGCCAGGTCCGCCACGCCTTCAAGCAGCACTTCCTCGACGCCCGACAACACCTCCTCGCGCAGACGCACGCGGCAGCCGCGACTCTGCGGCATGAACGCGGTCAGAGCGCGGACGATCCGCGCGCTCGGATAGGCCGCATCCACCACCAGCCGCACTTCGGCTTCCCAGCCTTGCTCCATGTGATGGGCAAGGTCTTCCAGTTGACTGGCCTGTTTCACCAGTTGCCGGGAACGGCGCAGCAACACGCCGCCGGCCTCGGTGAGTACGGCTTTACGGCCGTCGATGCGCAGCAACGGCACGCCGAGCTGATCCTGCATGCGCGCCACGGTGTAGCTCACCGACGATTGCGAACGGTGCAGGGCCTCGGCGGCCTGGGCGAAACCGCCGTGGTCGACCACGGCCTGCAACGTTCGCCATTGATCAAGGGTCACGCGGGGCGCTTTCATCAATAGCTCCTCTTGTCCTAAGCTGGCCGTCCCTCATGGAGACTGCCCAATGAAAAAATTCTGTTGTGTGCTGCTGGCGCTGCTGCCGTTGACCGCGTTTGCCTATCCGATCGATGTGCAAAAGGATCTCAATGGCATGAAGATCGATTACGAGACGTTCGATACCGACAACGACATCGGCTCGATCCGGGTGGCCAACTACGGTGATGTCGATGCGACCTGCCGTGCGGTGTTCAGCAATGGGCCGGAAGCGCCACGCACACGCAGCATCGATGTCCCGGCGGGCAAACATAAAAACGCCACGGCCAAGTTCACCCGCGAGATCATCAAACTGCGGATCAAACTGACTTGCACCCCGAAATAACACCGGATCCATTGAGCGACACTGGATTTATTGTGGGAGCGGGCTTGCTCTCAAAGGCGGTGTGTCATTCAAAGATGATGTGGCTGAAACTTCGCCTTCGCGAGCAAGCCCGCGCCCACACGGGAACATAGGTTTAGCTTATAAACGAATTAATCGATGGATTACAGCGGATATTTGCGCTTTTTCATCGAATGGGCTCTGTTTAACCTTCACTCCATCGACCTACAACATATTCGGATGGAGGCTACACAGCATGTCCCGCGTTCTGATCATCGAAAGCAGTGCCCGCCAGCAAGACTCGGTTTCCCGTCAACTGACCCAGACGTTCATCGCTCAGTGGAAAGCCGCGCACCCTGCCGATCAGATCACCGTGCGTGACCTCGCCGCGAACCCGGTGCCGCATCTGGACGCCAACCTGCTGGGTGGCTGGATGAAACCCGCCGAGCAGCGCAACGACAGCGAGCAAGCGTCGCTGGATCGCTCCAACCAATTGACTGATGAACTGCTCGCCGCCGATGTGCTGGTAATGGCGGCACCGATGTACAACTTTGCTATTCCGAGCACGCTCAAGGCCTGGCTTGACCATGTACTGCGTGCCGGCGTGACCTTCAAGTACACCGAGACCGGTCCGCAAGGCCTGCTCGGCGGCAAACGTGCCTTTGTGCTGACTGCGCGTGGTGGTGTGTATGCCGGTGGTCCGGCGGATCATCAGGAGCCGTACCTGCGGCAGGTGATGGGTTTCATCGGCATCAATGACGTGACGTTCATTCACGCCGAAGGCATGAATCTGGGTGGCGACTTCCAGGAGAAGGGCCTGAATCAGGCCAACGCCAAGCTGTCCCAAGTCGCCTGATATGTTAATCGCCAGATAATCGCCGATTGTTTAAGTGACCTGGCGCAACCCCTTCAAGGTCCCACGCGCATCGAACCTCCCTTTGCACTTTTGCTCCTGAGTGCTGTAGCCCGATTGAACGCATTAGCGAGATCGGGCTTTTTTTTGCCTGTGACATTTTCTGCTTCGAACAATCCCTCTGTAGGAGCTGCCGCAGGCTGCGATCTTTTGATTTTAAAAAAACAAGATCAAAAGATCGCAGCCTGCGGCAGCTCCTACATGGGGATTTGTGTTGGTTCCAGAAAGTAAAAACCGCTATCGTCGCCGCCATTCGATTTTTGAGGCGAGCATGGGCTATCTACTTTTTGTCACGCTGATCCAGGCGTTTTCCTTCAGTCTGATCGGCGAATACCTGGCCGGGCATGTCGACAGTTACTTCGCGGTGCTGGTGCGCGTAGTGCTGGCCGGGCTGGTGTTTATTCCGTTGACGCGCTGGCGCTCGGTGGAGCCAGCGTTCATGCGTGGCATGTTGCTGATCGGCGCGCTGCAGTTTGGTGTGACTTACGTCTGCCTGTACCTGAGCTTCCGCGTGCTGACGGTGCCGGAGGTTTTGCTGTTCACCATTCTAACGCCGCTGCACGTGACGCTGATCGAAGACGCACTGAACCGCCGCTTCAATCCGTGGGCACTGATTGCTGCGCTGGTCGCAGTCGGCGGTGCGGCGGTGATTCGGTTCGACAGCATCAGTCCCGACTTCTTCATAGGCTTCCTGCTGCTGCAACTGGCCAACTTCACCTACGCTGCCGGGCAGGTGTTGTACAAGCATCTGGTGGCAAAGCATCCGAGTGACCTGCCGCATTACCGGCGCTTCGGCTATTTCTATCTCGGCGCACTGGCGGTGGCTCTGCCGGCGTTTCTGCTGTTCGGCAAGTCGAACTTTCTTCCGGAAGCGCCGCTGCAATGGGCGGTGTTGCTGTTCCTCGGGCTGGTGTCGACGGCGTTGGGTTTGTACTGGTGGAACAAGGGCGCGTGCATGGTCAACGGCGGCACGTTGGCGGTGATGAACAACCTGCATGTGCCGGTGGGGTTGTTGTTGAATCTGTTGATCTGGAATCAGCATGAGGAACTGGGGAGATTGTTCCTTGGAGGGAGTGTGATTCTGGCGGCCGTGTGGATCAGCCGATTGGGCATCCGCAAATCCCCGGCCACCGCATAACGTCTGGCTGATAAATCCCCTGTGGGAGCGGGCTTGCTCGCGAAGGCGTCAGGTCAGGCAACATCCTTGTTGATTGACCCACCGCTTTCGCGAGCAAGCCCGCTCCCGCATTTTTGGTTTTGTGGGGGGTTACATGAGATGTTTTTCCGGCTCAGCAAGACTCGCCGAGCCCAACACCGCCGGCAGCAACCCGGCACGCAAATCCCCACCACTCGGCTGTTGATAGAGGCTCAAGCCAAACTCCGGCAGCACCGCCAGCAGGTAATCGAAAATATCCCCCTGAATCCGCTCGTAATCGGCCCACACCGTGGTGCGGGTGAAGCAGTAGATTTCCAGCGGAATGCCCTGCGCGGTGGTCTGCATCTGGCGGACCATGCAGGTCATGTTCGGCTGAATCTCCGGATGGCTCTTCAGATACGCCAGCGCATAGGCGCGAAAGGTGCCGATGTTGGTCATGCGCCGACGGTTGGCCGACATGGCTGCGACATTGCCCTGCGCCTCGTTCCAGGCTTTGAGTTCGGCTTTCTTGCGGCCCATGTAGTCGGTCAGCAGGTGCACTTGTGAGAGTTTCTCCTCCTCGTCGTCGCGGATGAAACGCACGCCGCTGGCATCGATGAACAGGCTGCGCTTGATCCGCCGACCGCCGGATTGCTGCATGCCGCGCCAGTTCTTGAACGACTCGGACATCAGCCGCCAGGTCGGAATCGAGACGATGGTTTTATCGAAGTTCTGCACTTTGACCGTGTGCAGAGTGATGTCGACCACGTCGCCATCGGCGCCGACTTGCGGCATTTCGATCCAGTCGCCGACCCGCAGCATGTCGTTGCTGGTCAGCTGTACGCTGGCGACGAACGACAGCAGCGTGTCCTTGTACACCAACAGAATCACCGCCGACATCGCACCCAGACCCGAGAGCAGCAACAGCGGCGAGCGGTCGATCAGCGTGGCGACGATGATGATCGCGCCAAACACGTACAAGACCATTTTCGCCAACTGCACGTAGCCTTTGATCGAGCGCGTGCGGGCATGTTCGGTACGCGCGTAGATGTCGAGCAAGGCATTGAGCAGGGCGCTGACCGCCAGGAGCATGAACAGGATGGTGAAGGCCAGGGCGACGTTGCCGAGAAAATTCATCGCGGTTTTGCTCAGCTCCGGCACCAGGTGCAGGCCGAACTGGATGACCAGCGACGGCGTCATCTGCGCCAGCCGTTGGAACACCTTGTTGTGGCGCAAGTCGTTGATCCAGTGCAGCGCGGGTTGGCGGCCGAGCATGCGGCTGGCGTGCAGGATCAGGTAGCGCGCCACTCGTCCGAGCACCAGCGCGATTACCAGCAACACCAGCAATGCCAGCCCCGATTGCAGCAGCGGGTGTTCTTCGAGTGTGCCCCAGAGATCCTGAGCTTTGAGCCAGAGCTGTTTGATATCCATGAGCGAAACGTTTCTTCTGTAAGACGCGAGGGCCGATTAGAGCATTTAAGACGCTGTGTATTGCAGCGAGTGACAAATCGGGCAACAAAAAATCACTGATTGTCGCCGTTTGCACAAAGAAACTCGGCCTGAGCGCTCGAAACCGGTAACCTATGCAGCTGTTTTTTTGCATATCTTCGAGGTAGCACCCGTGTTTTCCCAATTCGCCCTGCACGAACGCCTGCTCAAAGCCGTGGCCGAGCTGAAATTTGTCGAGCCAACGCCTGTGCAAGCCGCGGCCATCCCGCTGGCGCTCCAGGGGCGTGATCTGCGGGTGACGGCGCAAACCGGTAGCGGTAAAACCGCCGCTTTCGTTCTGCCGATTCTCAATCGCCTGATCGGCCCGGCGAAGATCCGCGTCAGCATCAAGACGCTGATCCTGCTGCCGACCCGTGAACTGGCCCAGCAGACGTTGAAAGAAGTTGAACGCTTCTCGCAGTTCACCTTCATCAAGTCCGGCCTGATCACCGGCGGTGAAGATTTCAAGGTCCAGGCCGCCATGCTGCGCAAAGTGCCGGACATCCTCATCGGCACGCCAGGGCGGATGATCGAGCAACTCAACGCCGGCAACCTCGACCTGAAAGAAGTCGAAGTGCTGGTGCTCGACGAAGCCGACCGCATGCTCGACATGGGTTTCGCCGAAGACGTGCAGCGTCTGGTCGATGAATGCCCGAATCGTCAGCAGACCATGCTGTTCTCCGCCACCACCGGCGGTTCGGGTCTGCGCGAGATGATCGCCAAGGTCCTGAACAACCCGGAGCATTTGCAGCTCAACGCGGTCAGCCAGCTCAACTCGACCACCCGTCAGCAAATCATTACCGCCGACCACAATCAGCACAAAGAGCAGATTGTGAACTGGCTGCTGGCCAACGAGACCTACCAGAAGGCCATCGTCTTCACCAACACCCGCGCCATGGCCGACCGCATTTACGGCCGCCTGGTGGCGCAGGAATACAAGGCATTCGTGCTGCACGGCGAGAAAGACCAGAAGGATCGCAAACTGGCGATCGATCGTTTGAAGCAGGGCGGGGTGAAGATCCTCGTCGCGACCGACGTCGCGGCCCGTGGTCTGGACGTTGATGGTCTGGATCTGGTAATCAACTTCGACATGCCACGCAGCGGCGACGAGTACGTACATCGCATCGGTCGTACCGGCCGCGCCGGCAACGACGGTCTGGCGATCTCGCTGATCTGCCATGGCGACTGGAACCTGATGTCGAGCATCGAGCGCTACCTGAAGCAGAGCTTCGAGCGCCGCACCATCAAGGAAGTCAAAGGCACCTACGGCGGGCCGAAAAAGGTCAAGGCCTCGGGCAAAGCCGTCGGCGTGAAGAAGAAAAAGACCGACGCCAAAGGCGACAAGAAGAAAACTGCCGCCAAGACACCGACCAAGCGCAAGAGCGTCAACCGTCCGAAGCCGGATTCTCTGGTGAGCAGCGACGGTATGGCCCCGCTCAAGCGCCGCAAACCGGCCGAGCCTGCGGCTGAGTAAGCTCTAGCTGCGCGGATAAAAAAACCGGACATCGTCCGGTTTTTTTTCGCCTCAACTGTCGGCCTTCTTCTCTGCCGAACCCAGTTCCTTCAAGCGCTGATCGATCAACTGGCACTTGTCCGGCAGATCGGCGCTCGCCGTGTCCAGATCCATCTTCTGCAACTCGGCGTTGATCTCTTTGGCTTTTGCAGGATTCTGCTCGGTGAGCTTCGAGACTTCCTTGGCCAGTTGTTCGCGTTTGATCGTCGCCTCTTCCGGCGTGCAGGCCCAGACGGGCAGGGCGCAGGCAAGGGTGGCGGCGAGAGACAGCTTGATCAGGGTTTTCATGGGCAGGCCTCAGTTCCGGTTAAGGCAGACAAGCGGTTGAGGGCTGAAGCCTGGCAAAAGTTCAGAAACCATGACATCAACGTTGTTGCGCTCGATCGGCATGGCAGCAGCCCTGCTTCGGCGCACCGTCATACCGATCGTGATGCCGCACCCATTCCATGATCTCGTCCTCGTTGCGGCCCTTGGGTGTCAGATCAAGGTAGTGGTAAGCGCCAACCAGCATGTCCAGGCCGCGCGCGTAAGTTGAATAGGTGTGGAAAATCTCGCCTTGATCGTTGCGATAAAAAACGCTCAGCCCCGGCATTTCTTCCTCGGCGCTGTCGGTCTTTTCGTAGTTGTACGTAGCCTTGCCCTCAGCGACGTCTGCAGCCCGGGCGCAGACGCCGAAGTCGTAATTGAAATCGCAACCTTCTGACGACACCCAGTCGAACTTCCAGCCCATGCGTTTTTTGAACGGCTGAAACTCGCAGAACGGCGCGTGGGAAACGGCGACTACGGCAACGTCGTGGTGGGCCAGGTGCTGGTCGGCGCCGTCGATGTGGTCGCTGAGGAAAGAGCAGCCCGGGCAGCCTTCCTCCCAGCCCTTGGCGAACATGAAGTGGTAGATGATCAACTGGCTGTTCGTGCCGAATAGATCAATAAGCTTCCGCTCACCGTTCGGGCCCTGGAAGTGATAGTCCTTGTCTACTTTCACCCAAGGCAGAGCACGGCGCTCGGCGCTGAGGCGATCGCGTTCCCGGGTGAAGGCTTTTTCGTGGGCCAGATGCTGCTGACGGGCGGCGAGCCATTCTTGGCGTGATACCACCGGATGGTGCGTAACGTTCATGACCATGTCTCCTGCGGGTTGAACCGGCTGTTTCAGACTAGTCGTTCAACAGCCAGGGGAATCGACACACCGCCGGTCGGTCGGCGCATGAATATGCGGCTGAACGGCTGCGCAGCGCTTCGGTCACAACCTTGAACGCGGCACACATCACCCCGCACCGGAGGTTGGATCAGGATGACGACTTATAACTGGGATTTGATTGAACGTTTGCTGCACGAAGTGCAGAACAGCGCTGGTCACAGCTTTGCCCCGCGCGCTTATGCCGAAGACCATGCAGCCGAGAAAGCCAGCGCTGGCGAGCCGATCGACAATCTCGATCACTTGAAAACCCTCGCCTGTGATTACGAGAAGCTCCTGCTTGAACGCGGATTCATCGAGCCGCGTCCGGATCATGAAGGCAGCACCGGCAACAATTTCATTCTCACGCCGCGCGGTTCCAGCCTGTTGAGCCTGATCGACAGCAGCATTCCGGGCAATGACCATCCGCGCCAGGTGCTGGATGAGCAGGAGGATGCGCTGGATGAGCTGACGTTTGATGAAGTGGCGTCAAAAGCCCAAATCGCCTGATTTTGTTGAAGGCCAGCTGAAAGGAAAGCTGTGGGAGCGGGCTTGCTCGCGAATACAGTCTGTCAGTGATATCTGGACTGCCTGACACACCGCATTCGCGAGCAAGCCCGTTCCCACATGCGAGCCGAGTGATCTCAGGATTTTTGTGCGGCTTTGAGACACTTCAGGTCATTGAAGTCTTTGCGTACCCCTTCGATCTTCTTCAGCAAGCGCTCACGCTGTTGCGGCGTGCTCTCGGCCATCAGGTCGACAAACAGCGCGCGCGCTTGAGCCTCAGTATTGGCGTAGGCCTTGCGGTAATCCGCTGTCCATAACTGCTCGCGGTTGACCAGAAGTGTCTCGATGCGTTGTGGGAATTCGGTACTTTTACGTTGCCCAACGGCCGCACTGAACTGTTGTTGCCAGTGCGCACGGTTGGCGATCCATTGGGTGTTTTGGTCGCCCAAGGCGTTGGTCCAGGCCACGACGCGTTGCTTCTGTGAGTCGCTGAGCGGACCCAGCCAGTCGTTCAGGCGTTTTTCCATGCGTTCGCCACGTTCCTTGATCTGCTGGGCCAGCGGCGGTTTCACGTATTCCTGCTGGCGTTTGCGCAAGTCCTTGGCGAAGGCGTCATTCATTTCCGCGACCTGTTTATCGTCCAGCCCCTGGAGCAACTCGATGGCCGATGGGGTAATTTCCCGGGCGGTGTCGGCGATGGCCTGTTTGGCTTCGGCGGTGCGCTCCTGGAGGGCGGCGTCGGTGACCTGATTGCTTTCGACCATGGCCTGTAAACGGTCGAGCCAGTCCAGGTAACCGGGTAACTGCGTGGTGCAGTGCCAGCTCAGGTGCTCCTTGAGCCGGTCGTTGAACCAGTCTTTCTGCTCGCCGTTCATGTCCACGTAGTCGCTTAGCGACCACGGGATAATCACATCGAGATTGCGGTAGGCCAGGCCTACGCGGCTGCAGGCGCCGAGGGCGAGGGTGAAGATCAGCAGGGTGGCAATCTGTTTGAACCAGCGAGACATGGGCAAATCCTTGCGAGAGCCTGGCGTCGGAAATCTGATTCTTATGTGATGCAGGATGCGCGCGGCAGTTCAGCCGATCAATAGAACGTGCGCACGGCCTTGAGGGTAACGAGGCCGTCGCACTCGCTGTTGTGCCCGGAATAGGCCGAGCAATCACTGCCGCTGAGGCTGGAGTCGCTGTAGATCAGATCAAGATCGACGCCCATGAAGGGGCGCGACAGTTTCACCGACCAGTCAGTGAAACTGCTGATGTAACCACCGTCCACCGCCGCCGGTGTATTCAATTGGTGCGTGGTGTATTTCATGCTCACGCCAATGCCGAACGGCTGATTGCCACTAAGGTCGGCAAACAAGGTGTTGTTCTGTTTATCCGGGTCGTTGCTCAGGGCGATGCCAAAGCGACTGCCGAGCAGGGTCAGGCCACCAAACAGCTCCTGGCTGTCGAGCGTGTCGAGGCGGGGATAGCTGTAATGGATCATCCCGACTTCATAGCCGAGCACCTGATCGAAAGGCTGCTTGAAGCCGACGTAGGAATCGATCTCGAGGTTCTTGCCCGGCGTGATGCCCATGCTCGGCGCGTACTGGCCGAAATACACGCCGCTGTCGTGGCTCAGATCGAGGCCGCCGTGGAACGAACCTACCGCCGCCGGTTTGACCAGGCCTTGGGCCATGCTGCGGCTGGGCGTGGTGCCGAGCTTGAGATCGAAGTCGCCCAGCTCACCCTGGAAAACCTGCGCGTGCGCGGCCGTGCCTGACAGCAGGCTGACGAACAATAAACAGGGAAATGGGCGCATGCGTCACTCCATGAACCGCGAGCGCAGGGCGAAGGCCTGCTGAAACGCTTGATCTAGACGCGTGCAAGGATACCGGCGAATGCGCGGCATTGATGGCCGTTCGTCGATTTTCAGGGATTTTGTTTGGAACGAAGGAGGGGGGCGTAATGCCAGTCCAGGCGCTTCGAAGCTCAAAGCGCCTTTGGACGGGGTGAAACCGGTATTACTTTTTGCCCAGGCTGATCTGCTTGGACGGGCCGAACGTCTGGCCACTGACGCCTTTGGCAATTTGCTGGATTTCGCCGCCGGACTTCAGGAACGCTGCGATCTGATCGTTGATCGATTCGCTGGTTTCAACGGCTGGAGCTGGCTTTGCTTTGCTGGTGGATGCTTTTACACGCATGGCGGCCATTAACCTGTAGAAAAGTAACTCGGCCAGGCATCGTACAGGATTAACTTGACAATAGCTTGGTAAATATCCCCCGGAATAACCAACCGCAGCGCTGCAATATTGCCGGTTCGATATTTTGACTGTGCCGCTAAGCTGCTGTTTTAAATAAGAACATTTGCTCCCGGCGAGAAAGCTGGGCGCACCCGCAAGCCGCTTGGCCGAACTGACGAGCGGCGCCTCACCGAGCACTGACCGAGGAAAATCAACACATTGACGCTGATCGGCCCGGTGCGAAGATCTGTCGCCCGCCGTTATCGGGAAAAACGGGTAGAATGCCGCCCACGTATTGAGGGTTTCGGAAATGGCTTTAGTCGGGCGTTACAACAGTTTGCAAGTGGTTAAACACACTAACTTCGGTTTATATCTGGATGGCGGTGCCGATGGCGAAATTCTTTTGCCCAACCGTTATATCCCCAAAGATATCCCCAGCGAAGATGAAGACTGGCTCAACGTATTCATCTACCTGGACAGCGAAGACAAACTTCTCGCCACCACGGAAAAACCGAAAGTTCAGGTCGGCGAATTTGCCAGTCTGAAAGTGGTTGAAGTCAACAGCATCGGCGTATTCCTCGACTGGGGCTTGCCAAAGGATCTGTTGCTGCCGTACTCGGAAGAAAAGCGCCAGATGACCGCTGGCGAATATTGCGTGGTGCATGTCTACCTCGACAAACACACGCGCCGCATCACCGCCACCGCACGCCTCGATCGTTACCTGGACAAGACCCCGGCTACTTACAGCCCGGGCCAGGAAGTCGATCTGCTGGTGGCCGAGGCCACCGACATGGGCTTCAAGGCGATCATCAACAACAAGCATTGGGGCCTGATTCACAAGAACGAGATCTTCAAGTTCATGCGTTCGGGCATGCGCGAGAAAGGTTTCATCAAGGAAGTGCGCGCCGATGGCAAGATCAGCCTGAGCCTGCAACCGGTTGGCCAGGAAGCGGCCAGCAGCCTGAGTTCAAAGATCCTTGGCAAGTTGCGTGAAAACGATGGCACCCTGGCAGTCAGTGACAAGAGTGATCCGGCGTTGATCAGCAGCCTGTTCGGCGTCAGCAAGGGCAATTTCAAGAAAGCCATCGGCTCGCTGTACAAGGAAGGCAAGATCGTCATTCACGCCGATCGCATTGAACTAACCTGACTCCCCGCAGGCCCATGGTAGGAGCTGCCGAAGGCTGCGATCTTTTGATCTTGATCTTGCAAATCGGCGGCTCCCACATCTAAGGGGGGGTGAGCCAATGAAAAAGGCGCTGATCGCATACGTCTCGACGCTACTGACGTTTCTTCTGCTCGACGGTATCTGGCTCGGGCTATTGATGGCGCCGACCTATCGCGAACTGCTCGGTTCGCTGATGCTGGAAAAACCGCTGCTGTTGCCCGCAGCGGTTTTTTATTGCCTGTACGTTATCGGCTGCGTGGCGTTTGTGGTGTTGCCGGCGCTGAGCTGGCAGCGGGCGGCGAAGCTGGGTGCGCTGTTGGGGCTGGTGGCCTATGGCACCTATGACCTGACCAATTGGGCGACCCTGCGCGAGTGGTCGGTGCAGGTGAGTTTGATGGATTGGGCGTGGGGAACGGTGGCGACTGCAGTTGCTTGCACTGTGGGTTATTTGGTGGCGAAGCGGTTTGCGTGAGCGGGTCCGGCAGTTGTGTCGGCAATGCTGGCCTCTTCGCGACCAAGCCCGCTCCCACAATGAATTCCCGTCGTTCACAAATTCCACTTCCACCACAAATCCCCTGTGGGAGCGGGCTTGCTCGCGAATGACGGCGCAGCCGGCGGCCATTGAGCGCTGACGCCGCTGACCAAATAAAGGTCTTTTCCAGACGGCTTTTTCCCCGCATCTGATTGATAATCCCCGGCACTGTTTCCTGACCAATGGATGGCCTGCCATGTTGTGTGTGTTCGAGGTGTTGCGGTGAGTGCCGAGCGGCGCAATGCCGACGGGTTTGCCCTGCAAGTGATGATCGGCCTGTGCCTGATCTGGGGTGTGCAGCAAGTCCTGATCAAATGGGCGGCGACGGACATCGCGCCGGTGATGCAAGCGGCGGGGCGTTCAGGAATCTCGGCGTTGCTGGTCGGTTTGCTGATCTGCTGGAAGGGCGGCTGGGATCAGGTCGGCAGCACTTGGCGCGGCGGCTTGCTGGCCGGTGCGCTGTTTGGTCTGGAGTTCCTGTTCATCGCCGAAGGTCTGCAATTGACCACGGCCGCGCACATGTCGGTGTTCCTGTATACCGCGCCGATCTTCACTGCACTTGGCGTGCATTTCCTGCTCGCCAGCGAGCGCCTGCGACCGTTGCAATGGCTGGGTATTCTGCTGGCCTTCATCGGCATCGCGATTGCCTTCGCCGGTGGGGTGTCGTGGGACAACCTAGATCGGCGCATGCTGCTGGGCGATGCCTTCGGCGTGCTGGCGGGCGCCTGTTGGGGCGCGACGACTGTCGTGGTGCGTGCCTCGCGATTGTCCGAAGCACCGGTAACGCTGACCCTGTTTTACCAATTGATGGTCGGTTTCATCGGCCTGCTGTTGATCGCGTTGTTCAGTGGCCAGATCACCCATGTCAGTCTGACCACGGTGGCGGTCGCCAGCGTGCTGTTTCAGGGCCTGGTCGTGTCGTTCTTCAGTTACCTGGTGTGGTTCTGGCTGCTGCGCCGTTATCTGGCGGCGAACCTTGCGGTGTTCTCGTTCATGACGCCGTTGTTCGGCGTGACCTTCGGCGTGCTGCTGCTCGGCGAAGAACTGAGTGTGAATTTCATCATCGGCGCAGTGCTGGTGCTGCTCGGCATCACTTTCGTCAGCGCCGAGCAGTGGTTGCGTCGGCGTTTGCGCAAGGCGCTGGGTCAGTAGCCTTGGCCTGGATCGCCAGCGCGCCGGCCGCCAGCAGGCCTGCGCCGGCGATCAGCAGCGCCGGCTGCAGACCGCCGCTGAAATGGCTGCTCAGCGCCGCCAGCAACGGACCGCAGAGCTGGCCGACGGCGAAGCACGCGGTGAGCATGCCGGCATTACGCTGAATGGCGTGGGGCGCCAGTTCCCGCGAGCGCTGCATGACCAGTTGCATGCAGGCCAGAAACGGCGTGCCGCAAAGCATCACACCCAGCGCCAGGCCGAGGCCGCTGCCCAGCAGACAGGCGAACACACCGGCCGCTTGCAGCCACAACGTCGCCATCAGCCAGTGCCGCGTGGTCTCGGGATCATGTCGGCGCAAGCTCACCAACCACACTCCGATCGCCGCGCCGAGGCCAAAGCAGGGCCAGAACAGATCGGCCTGCCACTGGCCATGAAATTGCGCATTAGCCATCTGCGCCAGAAAGGTCGCCGGAATGATGTAACCGACGCCGTACAGCGCATACACCAGCGCCAGCCGGCCGATGCCTCGGCTGGCTGATGTTGCGGGAGCGATCGCCGTCTTCGTGACCGCCGTGGGCTGCGGCAACAACCGCCAGACGCTTAGCATCATCAGCAACGCGGCGGCCGCATAAATCAGCCACAGGGTTGCCGATGTCTGCTGCAAACGATGTGAGACCAGCGCCAGCAACCCTGTCAGAAAAATCCCCATACCCGGTCCGGCAAAAACCAGAGCCCCCCAGCGCGGACGACCCGCTGCCGCCGCCAGCGGCTGGCTGAGCGAAGTGATCATCACCAGCACCCAGGCGCTCGCCACACCGGTACCAAAGCGCAGCAGCAGGTGCGACCAGAAACCGTTCGCCCAGAACGACGCCAAAGTCAGCACCACGCACAGCCACAACCCACCATGCAGACGTCGCTGCACTTGTTGCGGACGCTGCGCGAGCATCGCATCCAGCGCACCAAGCAGATAGCCGAGGTAGTTGGCCGCCGCAATCAGACCGGCGGCGGTGAGGTCGATCTGCCCTTCACTGAGCAGGTGCGGCATCTGTGGCGTCAAGGCGAAACGGCCGATGCCCATCGCCATCATCAGGGCAACAAAACAGGCGGATAAACGTGTCAGCGGCGACATGGTCGGGCTTCCTTCAAAGGAACAATGACCGTCAGGCTAGGATCGATTGACTTTCTTTAAAATTGAATAATAGTGAGCAACTTGTTCTGTTGAGGAGAAAGCAGATGGAGTTCAGCCAACTGCGGATTTTTCAGGCAGTCGCCGAGGAAGGCTCGATTACCCGCGCCGCCGAGCGCCTGCATCGCGTGCCCTCGAATCTGTCGACCCGCCTGAAACAGCTCGAAGAGCAGTTAGGCGTAGAGCTATTCGTCCGCGAACGGCAGCGCTTGCAGTTGTCGCCGGCGGGCAAGGTGTTGCTCGACTACACCGGCAAACTCTTTGCGCTGCGCGATCAAGCCAGCGCGGCGGTGATGGGCGGGCAACCGGCCGGCGATTTCGTGCTGGGCACCATGTACAGCACGGCGGCGATCCATCTGCCGGCGTTGCTGGCGCGGTATCACAAGCAATACCCGATGGTGAATTTGCAAGTCCAATCGGCGCCGACCGGGGAATTGCTCGAAGGGTTGCTCACCGGCCGCCTCGACGCCGCATTGGTCGACGGCCCGCTGGAACTGGCCGGGCTCGATGGCGTGCCGTTGTGCGAGGAGCGCTTGGTGTTGATCACGGAAATCGATCATCCGCCGGTACGCAGCGCGCGGGACGTGGAAGGGCGTTCGGTGTTCACCTTTCGTCAGGGCTGTTCATATCGCATGCGCCTGGAAGCGTGGTTTTCTCATTACCACGCAGCGATGGGGCGGCCGATGGAGATCGAGTCGTATCAGGGCATGCTCGCCTGCGTGATTGCCGGCAGCGGTGTGGCGTTGATGGCCGAGTCGATGCTCGTCAGCCTGCCAGGTCGCGAGAGCGTTGCGGTGCACCCGCTGGCCGAGCCGTTCGCGGGTGCGACAACGTGGCTCATGTGGCGCAAGGGCATGGCCGGGGCCAACCTGAATGCCTGGATCGACGTGCAGCAAGCGGTCTATCCCGTGGCTTTGAATGAAGTGCGTGAAACAGCATGAACCAATGTCCACAGATTCTGTTCAATTCAGTAACAGATCATTGCGGATTTGGCCGAGCATTGCGTAGGACTTCGGACTATTATCAGTGCGAAGCGGCCTCAGAATTCCGGTCGCTCAGCACCACCCTGAAGGGGGCATGACTATGAAAGAGAAAATTCAGAACTGGCTGCACGATTTGGGTGTTGCGCTCGGCTTGATCGAACCGCCAATGCAACCTGTGCCGATCCGCACCGATGACGAGCAGCGCCGCCGCCAGCCACGTCGCCGTTAATACCAGCGATCAGAGATTTCAAGATCGCAGCCGTCGGCAGTTTCTACAAAGTGTAGGGGCTGCCGAAGGCTGCGATCTTTTGTTTTTTATCAGGCAAAAAAACGGGTGTGGCTACCGACGCCACACCCGCTGAAGAAAGCAACAAGTCGTTACACCAAGTTCAGATCGCAGGCGCCACAGCCGCCGGGCGCGGCGAGAACAGACTGACCAGCACGAAGCTCACCAGGCTGACACCGAGGCTGTAATAGATCGGCGTATTCGCGTCCATGCCGTCCTTCACCATGAACACCAGCGCAGTGATGAAGCCCAGCGTCATCGCACTGATAGCACCAGCGGTGGTCGCGCGTTTCCAGAAGATCGCGCCCATCAGCGGAACCAGCATGCCGCCGACCAACAGGTTGTAAGCCAGCGTCAGTGCACTGATCACGTCATTGACCACCAGAGCGATGCCCAGCACCGCCACCCCGGTAAGCAGGGTGAACAGACGGCTGACGGCGACGTTCGACTGTTTGCCGCCACGCAGTTTCGGCAGCAGGTCTTCGGTCAGCGTGGTGGAGGCGGCGAGCAGTCCGGCGCTGGCGGTGGACATCATCGCCGCCAATGCAGCAGCGATCACCAGGCCACGGATGCCGTCAGGCAGCGAGACTTTGACGATGGCGGCGAAGGCGTTGTTGACGTTGTCCAGATCCGGAATCAGCACATGCGCGGCCATGCCGATCAGCGCGCAAACCAGACCGTAGATGATGCAGTAGATCCCGGCCGAGGTGCCGGCGTACCTGGCGACCTTCTCGCTTTTGGCAGTGAACACGCGCTGCCAGATGTCCTGGCCGATGAGGATGCCGAAGAAGTAGATCATGAAGTAGGTGATGATCGTGTCCCAGCCGATGCTGGTGAAGTTGAAGCTGGCCGCCGGCAATTGCGCGACCAGTTGATCCCAGCCACCGACGCGGTACAGGCAAATCGGCAACAGCAGGAACATCAGGCCGACGGTCTGGATGCCGAACTGGACGATGTCGGTCAGGGTCAGCGACCACATGCCGCCAATCGTCGAATAGATCACCACGATACCGCCGCCCAGCAACACCGAAATCCAGAACGGCAGGCCGAACAACACTTGCAGCACGGTGCCGATCGCCAGGATCGAGGTCACGCCGATCATCAACGCGTAAGCAAGCATGATGGTTGCGCTGGCGGTGCGGGCCATCGGGTTGTAGCGCTTTTCCAGCACCTGGGTGACGGTGAATACCTTCAGCTTCAGTAGCGGTTTGGCGAGGAACAGGTTCAGCGCGACGATCCCGCAACCCAGTGCCGCGCACAGCCAGAACCCGGAGATGCCATGCACGTAACCCAGCCGCACGGTGCCGACGGTGGACGCGCCACCGAGGACGGTCGCCGCCATGGTGCCCATGTACAGCGAAGGCCCAAGATTACGCCCGGCAACCAGATAGTCTTCATGGGTCTTGGCCTTGCGCATGCCGTAGTAGCCGAGTATCAGCATCGCAGCGGCATAGATGAGTACGACGAATAAATCCAAAGCCATGATGGCGTGTCTCCAATTGTCTTTTTTATGGTGAGGCTGAGTTCAGATCCCGGTGGGAGAGGGCTTGCTCGCGAAAGCGGTGGGTCAGTCACATCAATGGTGGATGTGCTGCCGTCTTCGCGGGCAAGCCCGCTCCCACGGGTTCGAACTGCATCAGGCGGCCTGACGCAGTTCGGGTTTTATGGCGGCTTCGCTGCGCACATCCTTCGGCCCGAACACTTCTGCAGGTTCGGGAAACAGGCGCAACAGCGTCAGATACACCACCGACGCCAGGCCCAGGGTCACCGGCAAACTGACGTCGATGCCGCCGGCCAGTTCGCCCAGCGGACCGACGAACTGCCCCGGCAGGTTGACGAAGCACAGGCCCACCAGCGCACTCGGAATCCATGCGCCGAGACCGCGCCAGTTCCAGCCGTGGTTGAACCAGTAGCGTCCGCCCTGTTCGCCGCGGGTGAACACTTGCAGATCATCCGGGCAATAGAAGCCGCGCCGCACCAGCAGGCCGATGATCATGATCACCATCCACGGCGTGGTGCAGGTGATGATCAGCACGGCGAAGGTCGACACGCTCTGCACCAGGTTCGCAGCAAAACGGCCGATGAAGATGAAGGCAATCGACAGCACGCCGATCAGCAACGTCGCCTTGACCCGCGACAACACGCGCGGGAACACGCTGGACATGTCCAGCCCGGTGCCATACAGCGACGTGGTGCCGGTGGACATGCCGCCGATCACCGCAATCAGGCACACCGGCAGGAAGAACCAGCTCGGCGATACGGCCAGCAAGCCGCCGACATAGTTGTTTGCGGCGATGTAGTCCGGTGCCTTGATCGCGACGATGGTCGCGGTAGCGAGGCCGAACAGAAACGGGATCAACGTTGCCAGTTGCGCGGCGATCACCGCCAGCATGATCCGGCCTTTCGGTGTCTCACGCGGGATGTAGCGGGACCAGTCGCCGAGGAACGCGCCGAAGGAAATCGGGTTGCTCATCGCCACCAGCGCTGCGCCGATGAACGCTGCCCAGAACCCGGCCTGACCCAGCGCCACGCTGCCGGCGTACTGGCTGTCGAAGGCAGGGGCGAAGGCGAAGATACCCAGCAGGAACAACAGGCTCGCGGCCCAAACGGCGATGCGGTTGACCCACAGCATGATGCGGAAACCGTAGATGCACACGGTCAACACCAGCAGCGCGAACAGACCGTAGGCCAGGCCCAGGGTCAGGTCGGTTTCCGGCAAATCAACCAGGCGTTTGGCGCCGCCGACCAGCGCATCACCCGAGCTCCAGACTGACAGCGAGAAGAACGCAATCGCCGTCAGCAACGACAGGAACGAACCGACGATCCGCCCGTGCACGCCGAAGTGCGCACCGGAAGACACGGCGTTGTTGGTGCCGTTGAGCGGGCCGAACAGGCCCATCGGCGCGAGAATCAGCGCACCCACCACTACACCCAGAACAATCGCCCAGACACCGGCCTGAAACGACAGACCGAACAGCACCGGAAAACTGCCCAGCACCGCGGTGGCAAACGTATTGGCGCCGCCGAAGATCAAGCGAAACAGGTCGCTGGGTCGGGCGTCGCGCTCATGATCCGGGATCTGTTCGACCCCGTTTGTTTCGATGCTGCTAAGGCTTTTTTCGTTGTTGTTGTTATTCATGATCTGCTCCGATCATCAGGCGCGCTCATCGTGCGTGAGCGTCACCATTGGCTAAGGGGGTGGCAGCCCTTCCGGCATTGCGGACAAATGTTCGTGACAGGCCAGCCATAGGCCTTGTTGTTCTAGGCTCGACGCTTGTTTGCGGAAAACAATCGTCTCGCGCTCCTGGCTGAAGTGTTGCTCCCCTTGCATGCGCAGCTCGGTGGCCACGTCATGGATGAAAATCGCCACGTCACCCTGCAGGCTGACAAAGGCGTTGCTCGAGGTGCACGACAGCACCTCGAAACCATCATCGGCGCGCCAGCGATCCCACAACGCCTGATAGGCATCGCGCGACAGCAGTGGCTGTTCGAGGGTGTAGAAAACGAAGCTCGCATCGGCGCTGAATGCACCGAAGTAAGCTTCGCGATCGTTACGCGCAAACGCGGCAACCAACTCGGCGGCCGCGTGCAAAACCTGATCACGTGCGTGCATGACCGGCCCCTCAGCGGTGAACCACGCCAGGCAGTACGCAGAGCATTTCGTACAGCAGGTTGGCGGCCAGCAGCGAGGTATTGCCGGTGGTGTCGTAAGCGGGCGAGACTTCTACCAGATCGCAGCCGATCAGGTCGAGGCCCTGACAGCCACGGACGATTTCAATCGCCTGAATGGTGGTCAGCCCGCCGATTTCCGGGGTGCCGGTGCCGGGCGCCCAGGCCGGGTCGATGCCGTCGATGTCGAAACTCAGATACACCGGACCGCCACCGACTTTTTCGCGCACTTCGGCCATCAGCGGCGCCAGCGACTTGTGCCAGCACTCTTCGGCCTGGACCACGCGAAAGCCCTGGTCGCGACTCCAGTTGAAGTCGTCAGCGGTGTAACCCTGCGCACGCAAACCGATCTGTACCACGCGGTTGCAATCGAGCAGACCTTCTTCGACGGCGCGACGGAACGTGGTGCCGTGGGCGATTTTCTCACCGAACATGTGGTCGTTGACGTCAGCGTGCGCATCGATGTGCACCAGACCAACCTTGCCGTGCTTCTTATGAATCGCACGCAGGATCGGCAGGGTGATGGTGTGGTCGCCGCCCAGGGTCATCGGAATGACGTTGTGCTCGAGGATGTTGTCGTAGGCTTCTTCGATAATGCGCACGGCGTCGAGCAGGTTGAAGGTGTTGATCGCCACGTCACCGATATCGGCCACCGACAGCGAGTCGAACGGCGCGGCGCCGGTGGCCATGTTGTACGGACGGATCATCACCGATTCGGTGCGGATGTCGCGCGGCCCGAAGCGAGTGCCGGGGCGCAGTGAAGTGCCGATGTCCAGCGGCACGCCAACGAAGGCAGCGTCCAGACCGGCAGCGGTAGGTACATGGGGAAGTCGGAGCATGGTGGCGATGCCGCCGAAGCGCGGCATTTCGTTGCCGCCCAGTGGTTGGTGAAGAATCTTGTCCACGGGTAGGGCCTCATCGTCTTTGTTTTATTTATGCCGGCGCGCCGTGGAGCACAGGTTCGGACGCCGCTGTGGGGCCGATGATGCGAAATGTAGTGGCGGGGAAGAATCGCTACGGGCAAAAACTTAGTTCAGATTTTTCTAAACTAATGCCGAGGCCGGGGATAGACTCTTACGTACTGAAATATCCCTGTAGGAGCTGCCGAAGGCTGCGATCTTTTGATTTTGACCCTATAAACAAAGATCAAAAGATCGCCGCCTTCGGCAGCTCCTACAGGGGAGAAGTCCGATGTTTGGAGAGCCGCATGGCCAACGCTTTACCCGACCTGAAACTCCTGCGCATCTTCGTCAGCGTCGTGCGCCATCAGGGTTTTGCCAATGCGCAGCAGGAACTCAACCTGTCGACCTCGGCGATCAGCACTTACATGAGCCAGCTCGAAGCCGCGTTGGGTCTGGTGCTGTGCCATCGCGGGCGTGGCGGGTTCAGCCTGACCAGCAAGGGCGAGCTGTTCCATCAGGAAACCCTGCGCCTGCTCGCCGAGCTCGAAGGCTTCGAGCAATACGCCGCCGCGCTCAAGGGCGAACTGCGCGGCACGCTCAATCTGGGGGTGATCGATTCCACGGTCAGCGACAAGGCCCTGCCATTTGCCGAAGCCATCGGCGCTTACAGTCAAGAGCACCCGGCGGTGCATTTGCATCTGTCGGTGATGAGCCCTTATGAATTGCAGCTCGGCGTGCAGGACAATCGCCTCGATCTGGCCATCGGTGCGTTTTCCACGCGCATGAGCGGTCTGGTCTATATGCCGCTGTACCGCGAGCAGCACTGGCTGTATTGCAGCAGCCGCCATCCATTGTTCAACGAGCGGCGCATCCCCGAGCAGGTCATCACTCAGCAACGCATGGTCGGGCGCGGCTACTGGAGCCAGGCGGAACTGGCCCGGCACGGTTTCAAACACAGCGCCGCGACCGTGGAAAGCATGGAAGCTCAGCTGATTCTGGTGCTCTCCGGCGCGTACATCGGTTATCTGCCGGAACACTACGCGCAGGCCTGGGCCGACAAGGGTGATCTGCGTGTTTTGCTGCCGGCGACCTTCGGTTATCAGGCGCCGTTTTCGATGATCATGCGCAGGGGCCGCAGTCGCGAGCCGCTGATCCAGACCTTTCGCGATTTGCTCAAAGCGCAATTGAATCAGGCGTAACCCATCATGTCCCGAGCCCAATGCCCGCGCTGCCTGCGCCCCCAGACCCATTGCCTGTGCGCGCTGATTCCGCACCTCGACAGCCGCACCCGAGTATTGCTGCTGCAGCATCCGAGCGAGGTCAGTCACGCGCTCTATACGGCGCGACTGGCGGTGTTGGGGCTGAGCAATGCCGAGCTGATTGTTGGTGAGGTGTTCGACGATTTGCCGACGCTGTTGAACCGGCCGGGTTATCGGGCGCGCTTGCTGTTCCCGGCTGAGGATGCGCAGCCGTTGCAGGCTTACGATGAATCCGATGAACCGGTGTTGCTGGTGGTGCCCGACGGCACCTGGCGCAAGGCACGCAAGATGTTGCATCTCAACCCGCTGTTGGCCGCGTTGCCACGGGTGACTTTGGCTGAAGGCGGGGTGTCGCGCTATCGCTTGCGCAAGGCACCGGGGCCAGGGGCGTTGTCGACTATCGAGGCGATCGTGCAGGCACTGGAAACCCTTGAAGCGCCGTCGACGTTTGCGCCGTTGCTCAAACCTTTTGAAGCGCTGATCGACGGGCAGATTGCGGCGATGGGGGAGGAGACTTTTCAGCGCAATCATGGCGATAGATAGGCGTTGTCTGTGCTGGCCTCTTCGCGAGCAAGCCCGCTCCCACATGGATATGCATTCCCCTTGTGGGAGCGGGCTTGCTCGCGAAAGCGCCAGATCCATCACCCCAGCGTCCGGATGATGCCTAGCGCTCGCGCATCGCCTCGGTCCGCGCTTTCAGCACCGGTTTGAGCAGGTAATCCAGTACGCTTTTCTCGCCAGTAATAATGTCCACTGTCGCCACCATTCCCGGGATGATCAGCAGCGGTTTCACATCGCCCCCCAAGTGATTCTTGTCGGTGCGCACCTGAATCAGATAGAAGCTGTTGCCCTTGTCATCGGTAATCGTATCGGCGCCGATCAGCTCAAGTTTGGCGCTCAGCCCGCCATAAATCGTGTAGTCGTAGGCGCTGAACTTGACCATGGCTTTCTGGCCCGGATGCAGGAATGCCACGTCTTGCGGGCGGACCCTGGCTTCGATCAGCAGGTTGTCTTCCAGCGGCACGATTTCGACCATGTCGCTGCCCGGCTGGACCACGCCGCCGATGGTGTTGACCTTCATCTGCTTGATCACCCCGCGTACCGGCGAAGTCACCGTGGTGCGGCTGACGCGGTCATCGATGGCGATGCTCGAGGCGGTGATTTTCGACAGGTCGGTGCGTTTCTCGTTGAGCTCCTTGGCGGCCTCAGAGCGAAAGGTCTGTTCCGACTCGTCGATCTTGCTGCGGATTTCGGCGATGGCTGATTCGGCGCGGGGAATGGCCAGCGTGGTGGCGTTCAGCGAACCACGGATTTCCACCGCGCTGCGTCTGAGCCGGAGGATTTCCACTGGTGAAACCGCGCCGGTTTTCACCAGCGGTTCCGACATGTTCATCTCTTGCTGCAGCAGCGCCAGGCTGGAACTGAATTGGCCTTGCTTGGAGCGAAATTCCGCCAGCTCCTGGGTTTTCTGCCGCAGCTGTTCGCTGAGGGTGCGCTGTTCGCTGGCCAAGCGGCGTTGCCGTTGCTCGTACAGCGAGCGCTCGTCTTCGGCGACTTGCGGCGCCTTGGCGATGACTTCAGCGGAGAGCTTGAAGGGCCGCCCCTCGGCCTCCGCTGACAGCCGTTCGACTTGCGCGGTCAGCGCATACCGGTCGGCCTCACTCTCGCCCTTGTTCGAGCGAAAGCGCGTGTCATCCAGACGCAGCAGGGTGTCGCCCTTGCCGACCATCTGACCTTCGCGAACGAAAATCTCGGTGACGATGCCGCCCTCGAGGTTCTGGATCACCTGAACCTTGCTCGACGGAATCGCCTTGCCTTCGCCCATGGTCACTTCTTCGAGCACGGCGAATTTGGCCCATACCAGTGCTGCGATCAGCAGCGCTGCCGCCAGCCACACGGTAATTCGCGATTTGCGGGGCGAATCCTGCAACGCTGCGCCGGCGGTTTCCGGCATGAACTCGGCTTCGGCGCTTTTGCCGAAACTGTCGAAGTAACCGCGCTTGTTGCTATCGGAGGAAGCAGGCATGGCGTAACTCCTAGACCGCCGCCGAGCCGACACGGCCCTTGCGCAGTGCATCGATGACTGCTTCTTTCGGGCCGTCCGCGACGACCCGGCCGTTGTCCAGCACCAGCAACCGGTCCACCAGGCTCAGCATTGAGGTGCGGTGGGTGACCAGCAGCAGGGTTTTGCCTTGCACCCAGCCATGCAGTTTCTGCCGCAATGCATCTTCGCTGCTGTTGTCCATGGCGCTGGTGGGTTCGTCGAGCAGCATGATCGGCGGATCGAGCAGTAACGCCCGCGCCAGCAACACGGCTTGGCGCTGGCCGCCGGAAAGCAATTGCCCGCGCTCGCCCACCGGTCGGTCGAAGCCTTGCGGATGTTGCCGCGCCAGTTCGGTGACGCCGGTCAGTTCGGCAACCTCAAGCATGCGTGAGTCGCTGATGTAACGCGCGCCCAGGGTCAGGTTGTCGCGCAGGCTGCCGGCCAGCAGCGGCAAGTCGTGGGCGACATAACCGATCTGCTGGCGCAGGTCAGCCACGTCCAGTTGGCGCAGGTCGAGGCCGTCGAGCAGCAGTTGGCCTTGCTCCGCTTCGTAGAAACCCATGACCAGCCGCGCCAATGTGCTTTTGCCCGAGCCGCTGCGACCGATGATGCCGACCCGCTCGCCGGGTTTCAGGCTGAAGCTGACTTCGCACAGCGCCGGCGCATTCTGGCCGTTGTAGTGAAACGTCACGCCGCTGACGTCCAGTGCACCTTGCAACTGCGTGCGTTCCAGCGGCCGTTGTTTGCCGTCGCGTTCCTGTGGCAGGGCCATCAGCGCGTCGGTGCTTTTCATGGTCAGTTGCGCTTGCTGATAGCGGGTGATCAGCCCGGCGATCTGGCCGAGCGGGGCGAGTACGCGGCTGCCAAGCATGTAAGTGGCGACCAGCGCGCCGACGCTGAGGTTGCCGGCGATGATGCTGTAGACCCCGGCGACGATCGTCGCCATCCCGGAAAACTGCTGGATGAACAGCGTGCCGTTGGTGGCTAGCGCCGACAGGTTGCGCGCGTGGCTGTCGAGGCGGGTGAGGGCGCCGTGGGTGCTTTCCCATTTGTGCTGGCGCTCGCTTTCGGCGCCGCAGGCCTTGAGGGTTTCCAGACCGCCGAGGGTTTCGATCAGCACCGCCTGACGCTCGGCGCCGAGGCTCAGGCTTTTTTGCACGGTGTCACGCAGGCGCACCTGAATCGCCATGGCGAAGATGATGGTGATCGGAAACGCCAACAGAGGAATCACCACCAGCCAGCCGCCGAGCAGGCCGATCACTACCAGCATCAACACCACGAAGGGCAAGTCGATCAGACTGGTCAGGGTCACGGCGGTGAGAAATTCACGCAGGCCCTGGAAGTCGTGAATGCTCTGGGCAAAACCGCCGATGGTCGCCGGCCGCGCTTTCATCGACATGCCGGTGATGCGCTCGAACAACGTTGCCGAGAGGATCACATCGGTTTTCTTGCCGGCGGTGTCGAGCAGGTGCGCACGCACCACGCGCAGCACCAGTTCAAAACCGGTGCCGATCAACAGGCCGATCGACAGCACCCACAGCGTCGAGGTCGCCTGATTGGGCACCACGCGATCGTAGGTCTGCATGACGAACAGCGGCACCATCAGGCCCAGCAGGTTGATCAGGAAACTGGCGAGGATCGCATCGCTGTACAGCCATTTCGACAGTTTGAGAGTGTCGCGAAACCACGCGTTTACCCGTGGCACCAGCGGCGCGCGCAGGTCTTCGAGTTCATGGCGCGGGCGGGCGAACAAGGCCTGGCCGCTGTAGTGTTCGCTGAGCTCTTCGCGGCTGACCCATTGCTCGCCGCCGTCGGCTTCGCTGGGCAGCAGCAGGGCTTTGCCGTCCTCGCCAAAACGGCGCAGCACGGCGGTGCGGCCGTCGTTGAGCAGCAACAGGATCGGCAGGTTCAGCGGCGAAATGTCTTTCAAGTCACGGCGCAACAACCGCGCCTGCAAACCGGCCCGCGCTGCTGCGCGGGGCAGCAGATCGAGGCTCAGGCGTTGCTTGTTCAGGGGCAGCCCGGCACTCAGGCTGGCGCGACTGACCGTGGCGCCGTGCAGCTTGCAGAGGATCAGCAGGCCGTCGAGTAACGGGTCGTCGAAGCTCAGGCGCGGATCGACCCCGGTAACGCCGGGTTCCATGCTGGTCATAGTGATTGCCTCTGTTGAACGGGCTCGGTTATCGGATCGTTCCCACGCTCCCGCGTGGGAATGCAGCCCGCGACGCTGCGCGTCACTGGACGCTGCGCGTCACTGGACGCTGCGCGTCCCTTGAGGCATTCCCACGCAGAGCGTGGGAACGATCAAGTGTCCACGGCGCCCATGTGGGTTACTTCAGCTCAGGCAGGCGCGCCTGGTTTTTCACTTCGGTGGTGGCAATCGCATCAGCCGGCAACACCACGCGTTGTTTGCTCAGCAGTTGGCCCATGTTCGCCAGCACGCGGTACATCGAGTATTCCTCGGTGTAGCGGATTTCGGTGTAGCGACGGTTGGCGTTGTACAGCTCGTTTTCGCTGTCGAGCAGGTCGAGCAGGGTGCGCTGGCCGAGGCCGAACTGGTCCTGATAAGCGGCGCGCACGCGTTTGGTGGTTTCGGCGTATTCGCGGGCGGTCGGCGTTTGCTTCTTGGCGTTTTCCATGGCGTTCCAGGCCAGGCGAATATTCTCGTTGAGCTGGCGCAAGGCGTTGTTGCGGATGTCCATCGCCTGGTTGATGTCGTGGGCATTCGCCGCCAGACGAGCCTTGTCGCTGCCGCCACGGAACAGGTTGTAGTTCATCACCACGCCGACACGCCATTCGTTGTCGTGACCTTCGTCGCCCTGCACGTTGTTGTTGGCGCCGACCGCCGCTTCCGCGTCAAAGCGTGGGTAGAACGGCGACTTGGCCACTTCGTACTGGCTCTCGGCGGACTGCACGTCAGCCTGGGCCGATTTCAGGTACGGGTTGTTGTCGACCATGCTCTGCTGCGCTTCACGCAGGTCCGGCGGAAGTTCGCCACGGGTCGAGGCCGGGGTTTCCAGCTCGTCGGGCATGCGTCCGACCACGCTGTAGAAATTCGATTCGGCGTCGGCCAGATCAACTTCGGCGGTGTCGAGGTTGTTCTGCGCCAGTGCACGACGGGCGACCGATTGGTCGGAGTCGGCGGTGCTGCCGATGCCGCGCTCGGTGCGCAGGCCGATCTGATCGTTGACGCGCAAGTGCGCCTGCAGGTTGTTCTTGGCCAGCGTCACCAGTTCACGACGCTTGAGCACTTCAAGGTAGACCTCAATGGTGCGCAGGGCCAGATCCTGCGCGGTGCCTTGCGCGTAGTAGGCGCGCGAGTTGGACACGCCCTTGGTGCGCTCGACCTCGTTGGCGGTGTTGAAGCCGTCGAAGATCATCTGCCGCAGGCGCAGCTCGGACTGGGTGTAGTTGAGAATCTCGGTGTTGTGATTACCGAAAGCGCGAGTGTTGGTGTTGTCGCTGTAGCCGCGACCATAGGCAGCGTTCAAATCGACCGAGGGATAGAACCCGCCCTTGGCCACTTTCACTTGTTCGTCCGCTGACAGGCGCGCGTCCACCCGCGACGCCAGTTCCGGGTGAGTGGCGATGGTGCTTTGGATCGCCTCGGTGAGGTTCATCGCCTGGGCTTGGGAAGTGCAAGCCATGGCCAGCAAAACCGCGCTGCAGAGGGGGGTCAAAACGCGCATGGGTGCATCTCCCTGGATCTCAATGTTGTGTTACCGTCGCCAAATATTTGACGTAATTTTAGGGTGTAAGCGTTTCACTCTTGTAACAACAGAGCTAAGAACATCCTAGAGCGTAGCCAAGAAAAAATTTTCATAAGCCTTATTCCAAAAAAAACTTATGCGGTTTTTCAAAAGCAGCACATTGTTCAGCTCGAAAGCCTTTGTTTTATGCGCTTTAGGGAGCTCCAAAAGGCTTGAGGAAAGTTCCATTCACTTTGCGAGACACTGCGAAGTACTGCTGAAGGGGAGGGACGCGTCACGGCAAATGAGCGACAGATTTTTGTCACTCTGGTGATTCACCGCCGTTACGTAGCGCTAGTGGGTCGATGAATCGAACAGGGTTGGCAAGTGCTTGATAGCGCTGGTAATTCTCTTGATCCGACCTGCGAAACGAACTGCCGAGGGTGCGAGCGTCGCCCCCGGCAACCCGATTGAGCCATGGGCTGCTTCGCGAACCTGTGCCGACGGTGGTCGGCAGCGGAGGATTTCACATGGCAGCGCTCATCGGTACGGTCACAAAAGTCATTGGTCAGGTGTTCGCCCAGGCGGGCGACGGCATCAAGCGTCCGCTGTTCGAGGGCGATCGCCTGTACGGCGGCGATCAACTGATCACCGGCGCGGAAGGTGCGGTGGCGGTGAAACTGCAAAACGGCGAGCAATTGACCCTCGGCCGGGGCAGCAGCATCACCATGACCGGGCAATTGCTGGCCGACCAGGCGGTGCCGGTGAACGTCGCTGAAGCGCAGACCCCGAGCCAGGCGCAACTGACCGATGTCGAGCAAATCCAGAAAGCAATCGCCGCCGGTGAAGACCCCAGTAAAACTGCCGAAGCCACCGCTGCCGGCCCCAACGCGCCGACCGGCAATACCGGTGAACTGGGCGGCGGGCACAGCTTCGTGCTGCTGACCGAAGTCGGCGGCCGAGTCGATCCGAGCATCGGTTTCCCCACCGCCGGCTTCAACGGCATTCCCGAATTTCCCGAGTATCGCCGCGATGCGGACAACGACAATGGCGACGACACGCCGGCGCCGGTCGTGGTGCCACCGACGCCGGTGAACAACCCGGTCATCCTCAACGGTCTCGAAGGGGCGGGCGGCGAGCTGAACCTCAATGAAGCCAATCTGCCTGACGGTACAGCGGCCAATCCGGGCGCGCTGACGCAAAGTGGCAGCTTCACCGTCTCGGCAGCGGATGGCTTGAACAGCCTGAGCATCGGCGGCATCAACGTGATCGTTGGCGGCGTGCCGATCGGCTTTCCCCAGTCGATCACCACGCAACTGGGCAACACCCTGACCATCACCGGTTACAACGCGGCCACTGGCACGGTCAGCTACAGCTACACCCTCACCGACAACGAGACCCACGCGGCCGGCGACGGCGTGAACAACCTCAGCGAACAGTTCACCGTGATCGCCACCGACAGCAATGGCGACAGCGCCACTGGCACGCTGGACGTGAATATCACCGACGACGTGCCCAAAGCGTTTGATGACGCCAACGGCGTTGCCTCGGAAACCGTGCTGACCCTGACCGGCAATGTCCTCACCAATGACATCCAAGGCGCTGACCGCGTACCCACCGGACCGGTCACGCCCGGTACATTCACTGGTACTTACGGCACGTTGATTCTGAACGCCGACGGCACTTACACCTACACGCTAAATACCAGCGACGCCGACTTCAAAAACTTGACCGGCGGCGGCAACGGCACCGAAACCTTCGCCTACACGATCACCGATGCCGACGGCGATACCAGCACTGCCAATCTCGTTTTGCGGATCCACAACAACGACGATCCAGTCACCATCGACGGCCTGAACGTCGCCGGTGGCGAGTTGACGATTTACGAAAAAAACCTCAGCGACGGCAGCGTCCCTGACGCTGGCGCACTGACGCAAAACGGCACGTTCACCATCACCGCGCTGGACGGCGTGACCACGCTGACAGTCGGCGGCATCGCCGTGGTCACCAATGGCGTTGCCGCAGGCTTCCCGCAATCGATCACCACGCCACTGGGCAGCACGCTGACCATTACTGGTTTCAACGCTGCAACCGGTGTGGTCAGTTACAGCTACACCCTGGCCGACAACGAAACGCATCCGAACGCCAATGGCGCGAACAGTCTGCCTGAGCAGTTCGCGGTTACCGTCATCGACGACAACGGGACAACGGCCACCGGCACCCTCGACGTCAACATCGTCGACGACCTGCCGAAAGCCAACGATGACAGCAACGGCACCGCCTCGGAAAATCAACTGACCCTCACCGGCAGTGTCCTCACCAATGACATACAAGGCGCCGACCGCGTACCCACCGGACCGGTCACGCCGGGCACTTTCACCGGTACTTACGGCACCTTGGTTCTGAACGCCGACGGCACCTACACCTACACGCTAAATACCAGCGACGCCGACTTCAAAAACTTGACCGGCGGCGGCAACGGCACCGAAACTTTTGCCTACACGATCACCGATGCCGACGGCGATACCAGCACTGCCAATCTTGTTCTGCAGATCCACAACAACGACGATCCAGTCACCATCGACGGCCTGAACGTCGCCGGCGGAGAGTTGACGGTTTACGAGAAAAACCTAACTGACGGCAGCGCCCCGGATGCTGGCGCGCTGACGCAAAACGGCACGTTTACCATCACCGCGCTGGACGGCGTCAGCACCCTGACTGTCGGTGGAATTGCCGTGGTGACCAATGGCGTGGCCGCAGGTTTCCCGCAATCGATCACCACGCCACTGGGCAGCACGCTGACGATTACTGGTTTCAACGCTGCGACCGGCGTGGTCAGCTATAGCTACACCCTGGCCGACAACGAAACGCATCCGAACGCCAATGGCGCGAACAGTCTGCCTGAGCAGTTCGCGGTTACCGTCATCGACGACAACGGGACAACGGCCACCGGCACCCTCGACGTCAACATCGTCGACGACCTGCCGAAAGCTAACGATGACAGCAACGGCACCGCCTCGGAAAATCAACTGACCCTCACCGGCAATGTCCTCGCCAATGACATACAAGGCGCCGACCGCGTAGCAACAGGCCCGGTTACACCCGGCACTTTCACCGGCACGTTCGGTACCTTGGTTCTGAACGCTGACGGCACCTACACCTACACGCTGAACACCAGCGATGCCGATTTCAAAGCCTTGACCGGCGGCGGTAACGGCACCGAAACTTTTGCCTACACGATCACCGATGCCGACGGCGATACCAGCACTGCCAATCTTGTTCTGCAGATTCACAACAACGATGATCCGGTGCTGCTCAATGGCCTCGACGTCAACGGTGGCGAACTGACGGTCTACGAAAAAAACCTCAGCGACGGCACCAGCCCCAACACCCCGGCGCTGACCCAGAACGGCACTTTCACCGTCAGCGCTCTCGATGGTCTGCAGACCCTCACAGTCGGTGGCATTGCCGTGATCACCAATGGCGCGGCCGCAGGGTTTCCGCAATCAGTGATCACGCCGCTTGGCAGCACCTTGACCATCAGCGGTTATGACCCGGCGACCGGCGTGGTCAGCTACAGCTACACCCTGGCCGACAACGAAGCTCATCCAACCGCCAACGGCGCCAACAGCCTCACTGAGAACTTCGACGTCGTCGCGACGGACACCGATGGCAGTACCGCCAGCGGCCAGATCAACGTCAATATCGTCGATGATTTGCCGACCGCGCATGCGGACGCGGCTTCGGTGGCGGAGGGCGGTACTGTCAGCGGTAACGTACTCAACAACGATGTCGGCGGCGCGGATGGCCCGGCGATTACCGGCGCAGTGGTCGGCGTGCGCGCCGGTGCCGACACCTCGACTTCGGCCATCGGCGGGCTCAATTCGCAGATCAACGGCACCTACGGCTACCTCACGCTTGATGCCAACGGCAACGCCGTTTATCACAGCAATCCCAACGCGGTGAACGGTCCGGGTGCGGTGGATGTGTTCACCTACACCGTGCGCGATTCCGATGGTGATGAAAGCACCACGACGATCACCATCGACGTCTATAACAGCTGCCTGAAAGCGGTCAGCGACACTGACGTCACCGTCTACGAAAAAGCCCTCGACCTGAACCAGGATGGCCAGGATCTGGCAGCGGGCAGTGTGGTCGGCAGCGATCCGAACAGCACTGGCGAAACCGCTTCCGGCACCCTGGTCGGCTCGGTTACCGGCGCGGTCGGCGCGATCAGTTATGCGCTGGTCGGCAGCGCCACCGGCAATTACGGGCAGATCGTGCTCAACGCCAATGGCACTTACACCTACACCCTGACCTCGCCGGCGACCACCACGCCGCACGCCGACGACGGCGCCAACAGCCTGAGCGAAACCTTCACCTATCAGGCCACCGATTCGCTGGGCAATGTCGTCACCAGCAGTATTGTCGTGAGCATCGTCGATGACGTGCCGAAAGCGCTGAACGACAGCAATGCCGACAACGCGACCGAAGCGCAATTGACCCTGACTGGCAATGTCCTCGACAACGACGTGCAAGGCGCCGATCGCGTCGCCAGCGGCCCGGTGACCGCCGGTACTTTCACTGGCACTTACGGCACGCTGGTACTTAACGCCAACGGCACTTACACCTACACGCTGGACGTTAACGACGCCGACTTCAACAACCTCCACGGCGGCGGCAACGGCACTGAAACCTTCGCCTACACGATCACCGACTCCGACGGCGACACCAGCACCGCCAACCTTGTGCTGAACATTCACAACAACGACGACCCGGTGTGTCTCGACGGCCTCAACGTGAAGGGCGGCGAACTCACCGTCTACGAGAGGAACCTCAGCGACGGCAGCAGCCCCAACACCTCGGCGCTGACCCAGAGCGGCAGCTTCACCGTCACCGCGCTTGATGGCCTGCAAACATTGACGGTCGGCGGCATTGCCGTGGTCAGCAATGGCGTCGCCGCCGGTTTGCCACAGTCGGTGGTCTCGCCGCTGGGCAGTACGTTCACCATCACCGGTTACGACCCGGCCACCGGCGTGGTCAGCTACAGCTACACCCTGGTCGACAACGAAGCCCATCCAGACGCCAACGGTGCCAACAGCCTCAGCGAGAATTTCGCGGTGGTCGCCACAGACACCGACGGCAGCACGGCCAGCGGTCAGATCAACGTCAACATCGTTGATGACCTGCCGACAGCGCACGCAGATGCCACTTCGGTGGAGGAGGGCGGAACCGTCAGTGGAAACGTGCTCGAAAACGATATAGGCGGGGCTGACGGCCCGGCAGTTTCCGGTGCCGTGATCGGCGTGCGTGCCGGCGCCGATACGTCTACTTCTGCCATTGGCGGTTTGAACTCACAAATCAACGGCAGCTACGGCTACCTCACCCTCGATGCCAACGGCAACGCCGTTTATCACAGCAATCCCAACGCGGTGAACGCCCCGGGCGCGGTTGACGTATTCACCTACACCGTGCGCGATTCCGATGGCGACGAAAGCACCACCACCCTCACCATTGATGTGCACAACAGCTGCCTGGTCGCCGTCGGCGACACCGACGTCACGGTTTACGAAAAAGCCCTCGACCTGAGCAAGGATGGCGCCGATCTGGCTCCCGGCACGGTCACCGGCAGCGAACCGGGCAACACCGGCGAAACCGCCAGCGGCACGCTGGTGGGTTCCCTCAGTGGCGGCAGCGGCGCGATCACTTATACGTTGGTCGGCAACGCCACCGGCAGCTACGGACAACTGCAGCTCAACGCCGACGGCACCTACACCTACACGCTGACCTCCGCGCCGAAAACCGCGCCGAACGCCAGCGACGGGGCCAATACCCTCAGCGAAACGTTCACCTACCAAGCCACCGATGCACTGGGCAACAGCACCACCAGCACCCTTGTGGTCAACATCGTTGACGATGTACCGAAAGCCGTTGCTTCGGATCGCTCGGTGACGGCGGTGGAGATCGATTCCAACGTGCTCATCGTCCTCGACATTTCCGGCAGCATGGCCGATGCCTCTGGCGTGCCGGGCCTGTCGCGGCTGGCGCTGGCCAAGCAGGCGATTGGTGCCTTGCTCGACAAGTACGATGATCTGGGCGATGTGAAAGTGCAGTTGGTGACATTCAGCAGCAATGCTGCCGACCGCACCACCGTGTGGGTGGATGTGGCCACCGCCAAGACGCTGCTCGCGGGTCTGAATGCCGGCGGCGGCACCAACTACGACGCCGCCGTGGCGGTGATGCAGACCGCGTTCAACACCTCCGGCAAACTCACCGGGGCGCAGAACGTCGGCTACTTCTTCTCCGACGGCAAGCCCAACGAGGGTGACATCGGCACGGCTGACGAAGCCGCGCTGAAAAACTTCCTCGACGCCAACAACATCAAAAACTACGCCATTGGACTGGGCAGTGGCGTGAGCAACGCCAACCTCGATCCGCTGGCCTACGACGGCATCAATCACACCGACACCAATGCGGTGGTGGTCACCGATCTCAATCAGCTCAACTCGGTATTGTCCGGCACCGTGCAGGGCGCGCCGGTCACCGGTTCGCTGCTGGGCGAGGGCGGTTCGTTCGGTGCCGATGGCGGTTTCATCAAGTCCATCGTCGTCGACGGCACCAGCTACACCTACGATCCGAAGGCCCTCAGCGGCCAGGGTTCGTTGACCGCGAGCGGCGGCGCCAACCACGGCACCTTCAACACGGCGAACAACACGGTCAGCATCGCCACCAACAATAGCGGCACCTTGGTGGTCAACCTCGACACCGGCGAATACAGCTACACCTCGCAGAAAACCACGGCGGTGGTGATCACCGAAAACATCGGTTTCACCGTCAGTGACAACGACGGCGATCTGGCCAGCTCCACGCTGACGGTGAAAGTGATCCCCAACGCGCCGCCGGTGGCGATGGACGATCACGTCATCACCAATGTGCTGTCCGGCAACATCGTGGTGCCGGGCGAGCTGCTGCTTGCCAATGACACCGATCCGAACGGCGATGCACTCAACGCCACGCCAACCAGCTTCAATACGGGCTGGGTATCGAAAGCAGCGGACTTCACCGGCACCGGTCTGATCGGTTTCACCGGGCAGCCCAATAATGCGGCCAACCAGAACCTGGCCAACGTGCGCAGCGCCTTCAGCGCCAATGCCGCGACGATGACCGCCGTGCTGGTAGTCAGCGGTTATCTCGGCATGGTGAGCAACAGCAATGCCAATGATGAAGATCGCATCACCGTCAATCTGCGTCAGGGCGAAACCCTCAATCTGGATCACAATCTGAGTGCCGGCAAGATCAGCATGGAGTACTCGCTCAACGGTGGCGCCTACGCCGCGCTGGCGGACGGGCAAACGCTCACCGCCTCGGCGGACGGCATCTACCAGATCCACATCACCAATATTGGTAACGGCGGCGGCAACCCCAACGCCGCAGAGAACTACCAACTGACAATGACCCTTGACTACGCCGGGGCCCACGACATCACGCCGGACTACCATGGCACCTACACCGCCAACGACAACCACGGCGGCAGCGATACGGCCAGTCTCAGCATCAGCTATCAGGACGGCCACACCCTGACCGGCACCGCCAGCGACGATGTGCTGGTGGCGGGCAGCGGCAATAACGTGATCAATGCCGGCGACGGCAATGACGTGCTCAGCGCTGGCTCCGGCAATAACGAAATGCACGGCGGCGCCGGCAACGATTTGCTTTACAGCGGCGCCGGCAATGATCTGCTCGACGGCGGCACCGGCAGCGACACGGCCAGCTACGCCCATGCCACAGCCGCGGTCACCGTCAACCTCGGCCTGCTAGGTGCGCAAAACACCCTCGGCGCCGGCACCGACACCCTGACCGGCATCGAAAACCTGCTCGGCTCGAACTTCAACGACAGCCTCACCGGCGACGCCAACAACAACGTGATCAACGGGGGGCTCGGCAACGACTTCCTCAACGGTGGCGCCGGCGATGACTTGCTGATCGGTGGCATGGGCAACAACACTCTGACCGGCGGAGCAGGGGCGGACACCTTCCAGTGGCTCAAGGGCAACAGCGGCCACGACCTGATCACCGATTTCACCCCCGGCACCGACAAGCTCGACCTGTCGCAACTGCTGCAAGGCGAAAATGCCAGCACCGCGTCGCTGGATGACTATTTGCACTTCACTGTCAGTGGCAGCGGCGCCTCGGTGATGACCAGCATCGACGTCAGCGCCATGGCCGGCGCCACGCCGAACCAGACCATCGATCTCGCTGGCGTCAACCTTGCCAGCCACTACGGCGTGACCCCGGGCGCAGGCGGCATGATTGCCAGCGGCCACGACACGGCGACGATCATCAGCGGCATGCTCAATGATCATTCGTTGAAAGTCGATACCGTTTGATCTGAAGTCTGAAACAGCAAACCCGCCGCCCCGGTTGGAGGGACGGCGGGTTTTTTCTGTGTGTAGGCATGTATTGCCTGTCAGTCAGCCTTCGCGGGCAAGCCCGCTCCCACGGAGATGAGCGGCGGCCACAAATCTTTTGTCACACCACAGAACCTGTGGGAGCGGGCTTGCCCGCGAAGAGGCCGGAATTGACACCGCAGGACTCAGCTGACTGTCATCCCGATTGCGGCAACTCCAGATTATCCAGCACCCGATTCACCGCCAGTTCGCCAAGCATGAGCAACTGCGATTTATCAGGATTTACGCAATGTCTTCTGCCGCAAAATATAAACCGTTACCAACACCGCACTGGTCAGCATGAACCCCCGCGCCCACATCAACGGCACCAGATAACACGAGAACAGAATGCTCACCCACATCAGCCCGATCGCGTAGACCTTGCCTTTGAGCGGAATGCCGTTGCCTTCGAGGTAGTCGCGAATCCATGGCCCCAGTCGTGGATGCTCGACCAGCCAGCGATAGAAGCGCGGAGAGCTGCGCGCAAAGCAAGCTGCAGCAAGCAGAAGGAAAGGAGTGGTGGGCAGGACCGGCAGGAAGATGCCGATCACCCCCAATGCCACGCTGAGCCAGCCGATGGCCAGCAGGGCGTAGCGCAACATCAGGGGGCGGTTGCCTATGGGATTGTCCATAGGCCGGATCTTAGTGGTGGCGTGGCTTGAGGATCGCCGGTTTTTCGTCGGGCGCCTGGCACAGCAGGTACAGCGCGGTCAGGGCTTCCGGGATCTGTACGATCATGTCGTCCATCAGGTTGGCGTCCTTGGCGATGTCCTCGAACTCAGGCTGCTCGTCGAACAGACCGGAACCGACCATGATCGGCAGGAGCATTTCGCTGACTTCTTCTTCGGCGGTTTCGAACCAGGCGGCTTCGCGCAGGAACACACCTTCCATGAAACCGATGCACCAACCGCGCAGTTCGGAATCGTCCGGCTCTTCGCCCAGATCCAGTTCGCAAGGCAGTTCGAATTCTTCATCCGAGGCCAGTTGACGAGCGATATGCGCTTTGAGGCCGATCAGTGTGGCTTCGATTTCGGCACGCTGGGCTTCGTCGGCGTAATGCGGCTCTTCGGCGAACAGCGCGTCGATCCACTCGCGCTCCGGGACGTCTTCGGAGCAGATCGACAGCGCGGTCAGGTAACCGTGGGCGGCGACGTAATCCAGCGCCTCGTCGTGCAGCTCGTCGGCGTCGAGGAAGACTTGCAGGCGGGTCAGTTGCTCAGCGAAGGACATTACGGGGCTACCTTGGGGAATAAACAATGCGGGAATTCTAGGCCTTCTTGCGCGCTCTAGCCAGCCGCTTGGCAGATTTGCCCAATTACCGGACTTACTGGAAAGGGTGAATAGCCTGTGGGAGCGGGCTTGCTCGCGAAGACGGTGTGTCAGGCACTTTTGCATCGACTGACCCGCCGCTTGCGCGAGCAAGCGCGCTCTCACCGGGTTTTGTGCGTGGCAGGTTTATCAGTGTCTTCTCAGCGGCACCCTCTGCGGCAAAGGCCTCGGGTATACTGCCGCGTTTTGCGATCCCTGCTGGCGCTGCGCTGGTCATGCAACGTGTTCTTACGTTTTGTTTAAGCAGCCGAGGCTGCTCTGAACCAGCCTGAGCAGGGATGTATCGGTAGATTTTTGGAGTTTTTATGCTCGAACAGGCTCAACGCGTCCTCAAGGACATCTTCGGCTACGACAGTTTCCGTGGCCGTCAGGGTGCGATCATTGAGCGCGTGGCCAGCGGCGGTGATGCGCTGGTGCTGATGCCTACCGGTGGCGGCAAGTCCTTGTGCTTTCAGGTGCCGGCGCTGCTGCGCGAGGGTCTGGCGGTGGTGGTTTCGCCGTTGATCGCTCTGATGGACGATCAGGTCGCCACCCTTGAAGAACTGGGCGTGGCCGCTGCCGCGTTGAACTCCACGCTGAGCGCTGAACAGCAGCGTGATCTCGCTGTGCGGATCAAGCGCGGCGAAGTGAAAATGCTCTATCTTGCCCCCGAGCGTCTGGTCCAGCCGCGCATGCTGGCGTTCCTGCAAAGCCTGGAAATCGCTTTGTTCGCCATCGACGAAGCGCATTGCGTGTCGCAATGGGGCCACGACTTCCGCCGCGAATACCTGCAACTGGGCCAATTGGCGGAACTGTTCCCCAACGTTCCGCGCATTGCCCTGACTGCGACCGCCGACAAGCGCACCCGCGAAGAAATCGTCGATCGCCTGCACCTGCAGAATGCCGAGCGCTTCCTGTCGAGCTTCGACCGCCCGAACATTTTCTACCGCATCGTCCCGAAAGAGCAGCCGCGCAAGCAATTGCTGGCGTTCCTCGCCGAGCGGCGCAGCGACGCCGGCATTGTTTATTGCCTGTCGCGCAAGAAGGTCGAAGAAGTTGCGGCATTCCTCAGCGAGCAGGGCTTCCCTGCGCTGCCGTATCACGCCGGTCTGCCGAATGATCTGCGCGCCTACCATCAGAAGCGCTTCCTTAACGAGGAAGGCCTGATCATGGTCGCCACGGTGGCGTTCGGCATGGGCATCGACAAGCCCAACGTGCGCTTTGTCGCGCACCTCGATCTGCCGAAATCCCTCGAGGCGTATTACCAGGAAACCGGACGTGGCGGCCGTGACGGTCTGCCGGCGGACGCGTGGATGGCCTACGGCCTGCAAGACGTGGTGATGCTCAAACAGATGCTGCAGAACTCCGAAGGCGACGAACGGCACAAGCGTCTGGAGCAGCACAAACTCGACGCCATGCTCTCGCTGTGCGAAGAAACCCGCTGCCGCCGGCAGGCATTGCTGGCCTATTTCGACGAAGACATGCCCGAGCCGTGCGGGCATTGCGACAACTGTGTCGACGGCGTGCAGACCTGGGATGCCACCGAGCCGGCGCGCCAGGCCTTGTCGGCGATTTTCCGTACCGGCCAGCGTTACGGTGTCGGCCATCTGGTCGATGTGCTACTGGGCAAGGACAACGAAAAGGTACGCAGCTTTGGCCACCAGCACCTGTCGGTGTTTGGCGTGGGCAAGGCGTTGAGCGAGAGCGAGTGGCGCTCGCTGTTCCGCCAGTTGGTGGCGCGTGGGTTGGCCGATGTCGATCACGAGGGTTATGGCGGTCTGCGCTTGAATGACAGTTGCCGGCCGCTGCTCAAAGGCGAAGTGAAACTGGAACTGCGCCGCGACCTGAAACCACAAGTCACCGCCAAAACCGGCAGCAAGAGCCAGGCCAGCCAACTGGTGCGCGGCGAGGAACGCGAACAGTGGGAAGCCTTGCGCGCGTTGCGGCGCAAGCTCGCCGAAGAACACGGCGTGCCGCCATACGTCATCTTCCCCGACTCGACCCTGTTGGAAATGCTCCGCAGCCAGCCAACCTCGCTGGCGGAAATGGCCACGGTCAGCGGCGTCGGCGCGCGCAAGCTGGAACGCTACGGCGAAGCTTTCCTCGAAGTGCTCGGCGGCGAGGCCGAAGCGCCGAAAGTGGTGGCCGACGTCCGTCACGAACTGATCACCCTCGCGCGCGCGGGCATGACGCCGCTGCAGATCGCCGGGCAACTGCAGTGCTCGGAAAAGAACGTCTACGCGATGCTCGCTGAAGCCATCGGCAAGCAGCAATTGTCGCTTGAGCAGGCGTTGGACTTGCCTGAGGAACTGATGGGCGAAGTACAGGACGCGTTTCTCGATGGCGAGGGCGAGTTGCCGTCCGTCGCCGAAGTGGCCGAGTTGTTCGCCGGGCGCGTGCCGGAAGGTGTGCTTTATTGTGTGCGGGCGGCGTTGCAGTCTGAATTCGAGATGTGAAGCGACGTTTGCGCCAAGCCCCGTTCAGTTGTAACGATTCAGTACAGAGCCACCCTTGCCTATAACTGCCGCTCATGCTTAGCTGACTAATAATTAGATTTTCCGTATTTTCAGTCTAACCGTGAGTGTTTTATGCCGTTAACCGATCAACATCGCTTTGGTATGCAACTGGCCCAGATGTCCCGTGGCTGGCGTGCCGAACTGGATCGTCGTCTCGCCGGGCTGGGCCTGTCGCAGGCGCGCTGGCTGGTACTGCTGCATCTGGCGCGCTTTGAAGAGGCGCCGACCCAACGCGAACTGGCGCAAAGTGTCGGCGTCGAAGGTCCGACTCTGGCGCGCTTGCTCGATAGTCTGGAAAACCAGGGACTGGTGCAACGCCAGTCAGTGATGGAAGACCGTCGGGCGAAAAAAATCGTGCTCTGCGCACCCGCTCTACCTCTGATCGAACAAATCGAAACGATTGCCACGCAACTGCGCCACGAATTATTCGAAGGCGTCGACGAGGCGGATTTAAAGGTGTGCATGCGCGTGCACGGGCACATTCTGGCCAATCTGGAAAAATCCTGAGGCACATCCCAACGCCGATTTTTTGAGAGATCGCTCTGAGCCGACTATAAGAACTACTGGGCAATATCGTGTTCGTACCGGATGTGCGAACGCATAGAAACCGGTTTTGCTTATTTAAGGGATGCTCATGCTCGCAAGTCGGCAAGTGCTGTGCGGGGGCGCCAAATGGCTGCTCGCTGCCGGTCTATTCAGCTATTCGACCTGGTCGATGGCGTTGGGGTTGGGCGAAATCACTGTTCATTCGGCCCTGAATCAGCCGTTCAAGGCCGACATCGCGCTGGTCGATGTCGGCACGTTGACGCAAAACGATCTCTCGGCCAGCCTGGCCTCGGCAGATGAATTCGGCCGGGCCGGCGTCGAGCGGGTGTTCTTTCTCAACGACCTCAAGTTCACCCCGATCCTGCATGGCAATCGCCAGATGATCCGGGTGACCTCGAACAAGCCGGTCAACGAACCCTTCCTCAACTTCCTCGTGCAGCTCGATCAGCCCAACGGCCGCCTGCTGCGCGAGTACACGGTGCTGATCGACCCGCCAGGTTCGCCGGGCATCGTGCCCGCCGCCGACGAGCCGGATCCGCGCCCGCAATCCTCCGAATTCCCAACCGTCGAACCGGTTACCGCACCGCCCCAGGCTGCCCAAGGCAAACGCACTGCCGCGCCCCTACCGCCAACGCCAGCGGCACCTGCCAACGATGCGCAGGCCGAGCAACTGGCTGCCAGCGTGTTGCTGACCCAGCAGCTGCAAAAGACCCTCGACGAACAGAACCTCAGACTGCAAGAGCAGCAATTGCAAATAGCCGACGGCAAGAAGCAGATCGAAGATTTGCAAACCCGTCTGGCCGAAGTGCAGAGAGCTCCGCCACCGGCCGCGGTCGCAGCTGTTCCGGCGGCCGTTTCGGCCCCCGTCGAGGCGACAGACGACGGTTTGAACTGGCCACTGCTCGGCGGGCTGATCGTGCTGCTGGGTGCGCTGGCGGCATTGTTTCTACGCCGCCGTCAGCAACGTTCGACAGCCGATGGCACGCCGCTGCCGCTATTGCCGGTGAGCGCCGAAGATGACGTCGATGAGCCAGAACTTCAACAATCTGTCGGTTCGCACGCGGCCACTGATCATCGCGACGAACCCGGTGCCGGCGATGTGCTGGAAGCCGTGGGCATTTATCTGGCCTATGGCCGGCTCAACGAAGCGGCCGGGCTGCTGCGCGATGCCTTGTACAAGGAGCCTGAGCGCACCGATCTTGGTTTGCAGTTGCTGGAAGTTCTTGGGCGCCAAGGTGACAGCGCCGCCTATGAACAGCAGGAGGAACACCTGCGGGCACTCGGCGTTGATGACCGCACACTGGTTGAGGCGCGTGCTCGCCATCCAAAACTGGCAGGCGCCGCACCGGCGGCATTCGCAGCAACGCCGATCGCAGCCGAATTGCCCTTGGCCACAGCGGCGACCGTTTCGGTGCCCCTCGCATCGACGCTCGGCGCTCCCGAGGATGATTTCGAATTGAATCTGAGTGAGCTGTCGATGGATTCAAACTGGGATCTCAACGACAGCCGCACCGATTCCGCCGCACCGCCGATTGATGATCCGGAGTTGGGCACAAGCCTGTCCGTGCTGCCGGTCGACTTCGAGCTGCCACAGGCTGCATCTGGGGAAGAAGCCGAACTTGAATGGATCCCCGAACCCGACGCCCAGCCGCTCGACGATGACTTCCTCAATGCGTTCGGCGATCCCGAGCCGTCGCCGGCATTGGAGCCTCTGGATCTGCAATTACCCGAGTCCAGCGAGACCGAGGCTGCTGGCAAGCTCGAACAGGCCCAAACCTGCATCGACGACGGCGACATCGACAGTGCGATCGCGCTGCTCAACGAATTGCTCAAGGAAGGGGATGAGCCATTGCGGCAAACAGCGAGGACGTTGTTGGCGGGGATTCGTTGACTGCCGACGGATTACAGGTTTCTCCAGGACCGCTTTCGCGAGCAGGCTCGCTCCCACCATGAAATGAGTTGTCCTTGTGGGAGCGAGCCTGTTCGCCAGGACGTCAGAACGTCTGCCCCAGATTCAGATAAACCGCCTGCTCATCGGCATCATTCAATCCATAAGTGAAATTCAACGGTCCCAGCGGCGTGTCGAAGCCGATAAACACGCTCGCGGCGTTGATGTAGCCGCTGTCAAATGCGTTGTCGTTATTCCACGCCCGACCGCGTTCCAGCGAGGCGCCGGCGTACAGCGGGAAATCCAGCGGCAGATACGAGCGCGGCGTCAGGCGGCGGTAGTACACGGCGCGCATCAAGCTGACGTTCTGCCCGGACAACGCGTCCTCACGGAACCCCGACAACTGCCGCGCGCCGCCAAGCAGGAAGCTTGAAGTCACCACATTGGCATTGTCCAGCGTGCGGCCGTAGCGCCCGCCGAGTATCAGCGTATCCGGGCCGTGGCTCATGGCCTTGTCGAAATTCAACTCCCACTGGCGATAGCGGGTGTCTGAGCTCAGTCCCGGTTCGAACTGGGTGAAGGTCAGGCTCACCTCTTTGCCCGTATGTGGAAAGTAGACGTTGTCCAGCGAGTCGTACGAATACTTCACGGTATAGAAGCCTTCGTTGAAGCTCTCGCTCGGCAAATCCTGATCGCCGATGCGCACGTCAGCCTCGCCCCAGGCCTGGCCGACGCCAAGCCGCACTTCGCCGTTGTTGCCGATCTGCCGGCCAAGGTTGAGGCCAAAACCGTAGCGCTCGACGCGATATTGGGCGATCGGATCGTTATCCAGCACCGAGTCGACGTTCTGCGCCTCGAACGACGCATACGGCGCGACGAAATAGCGCGAGCCGACATCCAGCGGCTGATAGAACTCGCTGTACAGCTCCTGCTTGTCGCCGATTTGCGCCCGGGTCAGCCATTCCGCACCGAGTCGGTTGATGCCGTTGACGCGATAGCTGGCGCCGAGATTGAAAGCACTGTCGCCGCGCATGTCGTCCGACAGGTTGAGGCCAACCCGCAAGTAATCGGTGCCGCTGCGCTTGCCGCTGGCACTGATGACCAGGGTGTGATCCTGGCCTTTGTGCACCACGCGGTAACGCACCTGATCGAAGTAATCGAGGCCGTACAACGTGCCCATGTCCGAATGCAGGCGGCCCAGATCCAGCGGCGCGCCGATCGGCTGGCGGATGTAATAGCGAATCACGGCATCGTCGACTTTCGAGTCGTTTTCGACGCGGATGGCCGTGATGATCGGCGTGCGCTGTCCCGGTTGGCGGGCGGCGTTGAGTTCGGCGTCCTGGGTTTCAGTTGGCTTCAGTTGTGCCAGCCGCGCATCGAGGATTCGGGTGGCGCGGTAACCGGCATCGATCATCTCCTGAGCCTTGCCGAAATCGGTCACGCCGAACGCGGCCAGCGCGGGTTGGATCAATACGTCATCGGCATGCAGAGCTGCCAGTTGCTCTTCGGAGTTGCGCCGGGTCATCAGGGTAATCGACTGATTGAGCACATCCACCACCGTGGTCAACTGCTTGCGGTTGCGCAGCGGCGTGCCGATGTCGACGACGATGGCGATGTCGACACCCATTTCCCGTGCGACGTCCAGCGGGATGTTGTCGGTCATGCCGCCGTCGACCAGCAGGCGGCCGTCGAGCTCGACCGGGGCGAACACAGCGGGGATGGACATGCTCGCGCGGATCACCTGCGGCAGGTGGCCTTTGCGGAACACCACTTTTTCGCCATTGGCGATGTCGGTGGTCACGGCGCGAAACGGGATCGGCAGTTTGTCGAAGTCGCGGGTGTCGCTGGTGTGGGCCAACAGGCTTTCCAGCAGCAGCGCGAGATTCTGGCCCTGAATCACCCCCAATGGCAGGCCGAGGCTGCCGTCGTCGCGGAAGCTGAGTTTCTGCTTCACCAGAAAGTCGCGGTCGTCCTGCTTGCGTCGAAATGGCACGTCCTCACGCGGCGGCGCGTCGGACAGCGCCGCTTGCCAGTCGATGCTCAGGGCGAGCTTTTCCAGTTCATCGACCTTGTAGCCCGAGGCGTACAGGCCGCCGACCACCGCGCCCATGCTGGTCCCGGCAATCGCGTCGATCGTGATGCCTTGTTCTTCCAGTGCTTTGAGCACGCCGATGTGCGCCAGCCCGCGCGCGGCACCGCCGGACAACACCAGACCGACTTTCGGTCGTGGCGCTTCACTGGCATGAAGCAGCAGGGGAAGGAAACCAAGCAGCAGGCAGAACAGCAAACGGCGCATTGTGAGTCTCTGGGCAAGCGGTAAAGCCGGCTATTATAGCGGCGCCCTCTGTCTCAGGAGTTTCAGCGATCATGACCGTCGCCAAAGCCGAAGTTGTCATCACCTATTGCACCCAATGCCAGTGGCTGCTGCGCGCGGCGTGGCTGGCCCAGGAACTGCTCAGCACCTTCGCTGACGAGCTGGGCAAAGTATCACTGGTGCCGGGCAGCGGCGGGGTGTTTCACATTACCTGTGGCGGCGTGCAGATCTGGGAACGCAAGGCCGACGGTGGGTTCCCCGAAGCCAAGGTTTTGAAGCAGCGGGTGCGCGATCAGATCGATCCTGACCGCGACCTCGGTCACAACGACCGCGCTCAGTGAGAGGCGGCCTCGGCGGCGACGGTTTTTTTGTCGCTGGCGCCTGACATCCGCGCCGACACCACGATCGCCACGATGATCAGCGCGCCACCGATGAGCATGCGCAGGGTCGGGGTTTCACTGAACAGCAGCCAGGCGAGGGTGATGCCGTAAACCGGCTCCATGGCGAATACCACCGCCGCCGTGCGCGCCTTGATCACTGCCAGACTGGCGACGAACAGGCTGTGCGCCACGCCTGTGCAGAACACTCCGAGCAGGGCGATCCACAACCAGTCCAGCGCGCGCACCGCACTCAACTGCGGCGCTGCAACCGGCAACAGACACAACGCCACGACAACGTTCTGGCACAACGCCGCCTGCACCGCCGGGATGCGTCCGGAACTGGCGCGGTTGGTCAGCGACAGCAGGGAAAACAGCAGGCCGGACAACACTGCCCAAAGCAAGCCGACTGTCGCGCCGCTGCCCAGATCGAACGCCGGAGTTACCAGCCCCAGACCGATGGTTACCAACACGACCAGGACGATTTCATTGGCACGGATGCGTTCGCGGAAAATCAGCCCTTCGAGTATCACCGTAAACGCCGGGAAGCTGGCAAAGCCCAACGTGGCGATGGCCACTCCGGCGATCTTCACCGATACGAAAAAACTCACCCAATGTCCGGCCAGCAACACCCCGCTCAGCGCCAGGCGTCGCCAGTCGACTGCTTGCAGTTTTTGCCAGCCGCTCTGGCTGGCGAATCGAGCGAAGAAGGCCAGGGCAAGCACGGCGAAAGCGGCGCGCCCGAACACAATGACCGCCGGCGACGCGGCAGCGAGTTTGCCGAACACACCGGTCAGGCCGAACATCAAAGCGCCGATATGCAGGGCGCCGAGGGCGGTACGCGGAGTCATTGCAATCCTTTTATCTCAAACACAATCTCAACTGCATATTGAACCGGGGGATGGCCAGGAGTCTGTCGCGAGGCTAGCGATTTTTGTCGCAGGAGTCGCGCCGCAACTGGCGCGGCGAGGCGCGGAACTCACGCAGCATCGCCGCAGAAAAAGCGCTTTGCGATGAATAACCGACACGGCTGGCGATTTCACCGATCGGCAGCGACGTGTCGCGCAACAGTTGCACGGCCAGATGCAGGCGCCGACTGCGGATATAGTCCATCGGCGTCTGCCCGCACTCAGCCATGAAGCGTGCGTGCAGTCGCGCACTCGACAACCCGGCGACCCGCGCCAGGTCGGCGACTTGCAGCGGATACGCAGCGTTTCGCTCGATGTGCGCGTCCAGCACGACATAGGGCAGACGGCGAGCAGCGACTTCGGCAGGCCGCGCGTGGTTGAGGCTGGCCAGCAGCAGCACCGCGCCTTGCTGTGCGATCACCGGGTCGCTGACCGGGCTGTTGGCCAACCAACTGATTAATTGGCTCTGCTGCGCATTCAGCGATAACCGCCCCGCCTGATCGAACAGTCGGCGACTGGCGTCGGCGTGATCGCCCAGAGCGTTCGTCAGCCACTGGTCGTCGGGGATATCCAGCACCAGACACTGGCTGCCTTCGGGACTGCCGCACGCATGGTGGGCACCGGACGGGATGACTACGAAACTGCGTTGACGGACCTGACTGCCGCGCCCCTCGACCTCGAAATCCAGCGCACCGGACAGCCCGAACACCAATTGCGGGTGGTTGTGGCTGTGGGCGATCAGGTCGTGATTGTACTGTCGCAGGGTAAGGATCGGTCGCATGGCAGGTTGTCTCCGAAGTGGTCGCCAGTCTACACCGGTGCGCACAGGCTGCACTGTCACACGACTGACGCGCGCCTGTCATGGTCGATTAACCGGGCGCGCGCAAGCTGGCGAAAACATCGCAGAGGGTTGCCCATGACCAGCGCCGAGCTCGCCCGCCCCAGTCGCAAACAACGGGTGCGAACCCTGTGGATCTCCGATGTGCACCTTGGCACGCGGGATTGTCAGGCCGAGCATTTGTCGCAGTTTCTCAAGGGCTACCACGCCGACAAGGTCTATCTGGTCGGTGACATCATCGACGGCTGGAAACTGCGCAGCGGCATGTACTGGCCGCAGGCGCACACCAACGTCATCCGCCGGCTGCTGACCATGAGCAAGCGTGGCACCGAGGTGATTTATGTCACCGGCAATCATGATGAATTTCTACGGCGCTATTCCAGGCTGATTCTGGGCAATATCCAGTTGGTCGACGAGGCGGTGCATGTCACGGCCGATGGCCGGCACCTGCTGGTGATTCACGGCGATCAGTTCGATGTGATCACTCGCTATCACCGTTGGCTGGCGTTTCTCGGCGACTCGGCCTACGAATTCACCCTGACGCTCAACCGCTGGCTCAATCACTGGCGCGCCCGTTATGGCTACGGTTACTGGTCGCTGTCGGCCTATCTGAAACACAAGGTGAAGACCGCCGTCAGTTTCATCAGCGACTTCGAAGAAGCCATTGCCCACGAATGTGTGAAGCGCGAATTGCACGGCGTGGTCTGCGGGCATATTCACCATGCCGAGATTCGCAAGGTCGGCGAGGTGGACTATCTCAATTGCGGCGATTGGGTCGAGTCGTGCACGGCGTTGATCGAGCATTGGGACGGCACGATCGAGTTGTATCGGCTGGCGGATGCGCAGGCACGGGAGGCGGAGTTGAAAGCGGCCAACGTTGCCGAGATCGCCTGAACCACGCAGATCCAAATGTGGGAGCGGGCTTGCTCGCGAATGCGCGGTGTCAGCCAGAAAATCGCTCACTGGCACATCGCATTCGCGAGCAAGCCCGCTCCCACTTTAAGAAATGTGTGTGTTTTCAGGCCGGGCTGTGCTCTTGCATCGCGGCTTTGTAAATCGAATTTTTCGGCTGCGCAAACAGCCTTTCCATCATCGGCTCGAAGAAACTCAGCGGTAACGTGTCATACGCTGGATCAAACGCCGCCGCATCGTATTTGGCGCAGAACTCGGCAGTCGCCTGAAACTGCGGATGTTCCTTGAATTGCTCGCGCAAATGCCGATCCATGCCCAAGTGATGAAAGAAGTAATAGCCCTGAAAGATGCCGTGCTTCTCCACCATCCACAGATTTTCCGCACTTACGAACGGCTTGAGAATCGCTGCAGCAATGTCCGGGTGATTGTACGAGCCCAGGGTGTCACCAATGTCATGCAGCAGCGCGCAGACGACGTATTCCTCGTCACGGTCGTCGCGAAAGGCCCGTGTCGCGGTTTGCAGCGAGTGGGTCAGGCGATCGACCGGGAAACCGCCGAAATCGCCTTCAAGCAGTTTCAGGTGCGTGACAATTCGCGACGGCAGCTGTCTGGCATAGGCACTGAAGTCAGCGGCGATGATCGCCCAGTCTTCCTCGGTGCCGTCCTTCATGTGGGTGAAACGAGCCTGGACATTCATGGGCAGATCCTCATTCAGAACGCCACGCGACCGAGAATCATGTCGCGGTACATGACGAAATCGCCGAGCAGGCTGTACAGCGGATGCTGAAAGGTCGCAGGACGGTTCTTCTCGAAAAAGAAATGACCGATCCAGGCGAAGCTGTAACCGGCCAGAGGCAAAGCCAGCAACAGCAGCCAGGCGCCCTTGGCGATGCTCAGGGCGAGAATGAAGATGACCAGGGAAGTGCCGATGAAATGCAGACGGCGGCAGGTGCTGTTGTTGTGTTCGGCGAGGTAATACGGATAGAACTCGGCGAAGCTGTTGAACTGCTTGAAATTTTCCACGACCGCGCTCTCTGTGGTGATTGTTCTGGCGTCAAGTTGTTCGGCGGGCAGCTTATTTGAGTCTAGAGTGATCAGGGGTGTGGGCCAGTGACAATCGGCGCCACTTTAGTATCCTTCGCAAATAGGGCGGTTACCTGCAGCCCGTCATGTAAAAGAATAACAACCATGAGCGAACGAACGACTTCTGCAAGCTGGGCGATGGGGATTGTCAAAGCACTGGAGATGGACGGCCTGGATTGCCGGGTTCTGTTCAAGCAACTGGGGCTGGATTTCAGCGCCCTCGAAGATCCGGATGCGCGCTTCCCGCAAGACTCCATGACTCGGCTCTGGCAACGCGCGGTAGAGGTCTCCGGCAACCCGGCGATCGGCCTGAACATGGGCAAAGTGGTGCGACCGGCCTCGTTCCATGTCGCCGGCTACGCACTGATGTCGAGCAATACGCTGGCTGAAGGCTTCCAGCGCCTGGTGCGCTATCAACGCATCATTGCCGAAAGCGCCGACTTGAGTTTTCGCCTGCTCGACGAAGGTTACGCGCTGATTCTCACCGTGCACGGCGATCACTTGCCGCCCACCCGGCAGAGCGCCGAGGCGTCACTGGCCTGCGCTTTGGCGCTGTGCGGCTGGTTGACCGGGCGCCCACTGCATCCGGTCAAAGTGCTGATCCAGGGCGATCAGCCAACCCATCTGCAACCCTATAAAGAAGCCTTCCACGCCCCGCTGGTATTCAATGCCCCTTACGATGCGTTGATCTTCGAACGTGCCGATATGGAAGCACCATTGCCCACCGCCAACGAAGCCATGGCGTTGCTGCATGACCGCTTCGCCGGCGAATATCTGGCGCGGTTTTCCGAAACTCGCGTGACGCACCGGGCACGTCAGGTGCTGTGTCGTTTGCTGCCTCAGGGCGAGCCCAAGCGCGACACTGTCGCGCAGACCCTGCACCTGTCGCAGCGCACTTTGCAGCGCCGGTTGCAGGAGGAGGGCACCAGTTTCCAGCAGTTGCTCGATGACACCCGGCGTGAACTGGCCGAGCAATATCTGGCGCAACCGAGCATGACCTTGCTGGAAATCGCTTACCTGTTGGGATTCGCCGACCCGAGCAACTTCTTTCGCGCCTTCCGCCGCTGGTTCGACGCCACGCCCGGCGAATACCGCACGCGCCTTTTACAGGTGCCGGACGCGGTCAATGACGCCAGAACGCCGGAATACACAGCACAAACACCGTAATGATCTCCAACCGGCCGAGCAGCATGCCGAACGACAGAATCCACTTCGCCGCATCCGGCAGGGTAGCGAAGTTGCCCGCCGGGCCGATGGTTTCGCCCAGACCCGGGCCGACGCCCGACACGGTGCTGGCGGCGCCGGTCAGCGCGGTCATCCAGTCGACCCCGAGCAGCGACAGCAGCAGGGCGATCACGCAGATGGTGATAGCGAAGAAGAACGAGAAGGTCAGGATCGAACGGACGATTTCTTCGTCGAGACGATGGCCGTTGTACTTCTGCTTGATCACCGCGCGCGGGTGGATCAGTTGATTGAGGTTGGCCTTGAGCAGAATATAGGCGACCTGGAAACGAAAGATCTTGATCCCGCCCGACGTCGAGCCGGAGCAACCGCCGACAAAGCCCAGATAGAAAAACAGCATCAGCGAGAAGTTGCCCCACAGGCTGTAATCGCCGAGGGCAAAACCGGTGGTGGTGACTATCGACGTCACGTTCAGCGCCACGTGCCGCAGTGCTTCGAGCCAGTGCAGCTTGGTGGTCCACCAATACCAGGTGCCCAGCACCAGCCAGGTCACCAGTAACATCGCCAGCAACCCCTGCACTTGCTGATCGCGGATCAGAGCTTTGCGATTGCCGCGCAACGTCGCCACGTACAGGGTGAACGGCAGGCTGCCGAGAATCATCACCACGACCGCCACCCAGTGCACCGCCGGCTGCGACCATTTCGCCAGCGACTGGTCGGAAGTCGAAAAACCGCCGGTGGAAATCGCCGACATTGCGTGGTTGATTGCATCGAACAGGCTCATTCCCGCCCACCAGAACGCCAGGCTGCCAAGGATGGTGATGCCGACGTAAGCCGCCACGATCAGCCGCGCCACCATATGCGAGCGCGGCATGACCTTTTCCGAGCGGTCCGAGGATTCGGTCTGGAACAGCCGCATGCCACCGATACGCAGCAGCGGCAGAATCGCCACCGCCATGCCGATGAAGCCGATGCCGCCGATCCAGTGCAGCATCGAGCGCCACATCAGGATGCCCGGCGACATGTTGTCCAGGCCGTTGAGTACGGTAGAGCCAGTGGCGGTGATGCCCGACATGCTTTCGAAAAACGAGTCGGTGTAGCTGATGTGCTGGGTCAGCAGAAACGGCAGCGCGGCGAAAATGCACACCACCAGCCAACTGCTCACCGTCAGCAGATACATGTCACGCGGGCGTAAATGAATGTGTTCGGGACGTCCAGGGATCACCAGCGCCAGGCCTGCAACGAAGGTGATCATGCTCGCCCAAAGGAACGAAGGAAGATCGCTGGTGCGCTCGAAGATCACCAGCGTGGCCATCGGCACGACCATGGCCACCGCCAGGGTGATCAAAAAGATGCCGATGATGAAACCAATGATCCGTAAGGTCGGCAACGCCATGAAATCCGCTCGGGCTGATGGGGGAAGGGCGCCATTCTACCCGTGGGGCAGGGCATGTAAACCGGCAGGCGCTGCGCAGTTAAAGCTAGAATAGCCGCACATTTTTCAAAGGAGGTGGCCGATGCAGGCTCTCGACGCGTTGCTCAACCGTGTTTCCGTTCCCCGCCTGGTCGAACCGGCCCCCACTGCCGAGCAGCGTGAGGCGCTGTTTGGCGCGGCCTTGCGTGCTCCGGATCATGGGCATCTGCAGCCGTACCGCTTTTTGACCGTCGAAGGCGCGGCGCGTGAGCAAATGGGCGAGCTGCTCGCCGAGGCGGCTCGCCTGCAGGGCGGCGAAGTCACCGAAGCGATGATCGACAAGGCCCGCAACGGCCCACTGCGCGCTCCGCTGGTGGTTGTGGTGATCGCCAGGTTGCAGGAACACGTGAAATATCCGAAGGCTGAACAGTTGCTCACGGCGGGCTGCGCGGCACACGGGATTTTGCTCGCGGCGTACGCGCAGGGGATTGGCGCGGTGTGGCGCACCGGGGATCTGGCGTATTCCAGGCATGTGGCCGAAGGCCTGGGGCTGGCGGAAGGCGAAGAGGTGATCGCGTTTCTCTATCTCGGCACGCCGCAGAAAGAGCCGCGAGTGGCGGAGAAGGTTGATCTGAACGAGTTCGTCAGCGTCTGGCCCGGTAAAGCCTGACCTCACAGAATCACGTGTGGGAGCGGGCTTGCTCGCGAAAGCGCTGGCATGGTCAACATCTTGTTTGACCTGTACGACGCTTTCGCGAGCAAGCCCGCTCCTACATTTGCATCATGGTTGTACCGTCACACCGGGTAAGAGCGGCAATTCCAGACTCGCCACAAACCCACCTTGCGCATGATTGGCCAACACCAGACTGCCGCCATGCCGCTCCGCCGCCCGTTTGGCAATCGCCAGCCCCAAGCCATGCCCCGCTGCCGTCTGCCCCGGCGCCCGGTAAAACGGTTCGCCCAACTGGCTTAGATGCTCCGCCTGCACCCCCGGCCCATGGTCGCGCACGCTGATAATAATCCGCTCTCCCTGCCGCGCAGCCTGCAGTTCGATCGGTTGCTCCGGCGGATTGAAGCGCTGGGCGTTGCGCAGCAGATTATCCACGGCGCGCTCGATCATCGTCGGCCAGCCTTTGAGATTCAGTTGTGGCTCAGCTTGCAGGCGCACGGTCTGCTCGGGGGAGCCGAGCTGCGCATCCCTTTGCAGCGTGGCGAGCAACGCATTCAGGTCCACTTCTTCAGCGCTGGCGTTGTCGGCATCGACTCGCGCCAGCACCAGAATTTCACTGATCAACGCCTCCAGCCGGTCGCATTCGCGGGTCAGGCGTGGCCACAGTTTTTCCCGTTCTTGCGGGTTGGCGCGCTCGGCCAAAGCCAGCGCGATGCGCAGGCGCGCCAGTGGTGAGCGCAGTTCATGGGAAACATCGCGCAGCAGCTGCCGCTGACTGCCGATCAGGCTTTGCAGGCGCGCGCCCATGCGGTTGAAATCCGTGGCGAGCACGCCGAATTCGTCACGGCGGTTGGCCAGTTTCGCCAGGCTGTTCTGCTGATAAGTGGTCTGCCCCAGATCATGCACCGCTCCGCGCAAACGGCTGAGCGGGCGGGTGATCGAGAAAGTCACCAGCAGACTGAACAAGGTCAGCACTACCAGCGCAATGCCCAGCGCACTCAGCGGCCAGAGCAGGCTTTCGCGGTGCCAGGCGTCGAGTTCCGGGTGCGGGATGCGATAGATGAACAGATAGGTGTCGCCGGTCTTTTCACTGGTGATCTCGTCAGTCAGGCGCCGCCACGGCAAGCGGCGGTCGTCGTTGTGCTGCCGCGCTTCAAACGCTGCGGCGCGACGCGGGAAAGTGCCGCGGACCACCGGGTCGCCGGTTTCATTGAGCACCTGAACGTCGATGTGATACTGGCGTTTACGTTGTTCGAGAATGTCCTGCGCGGCCTCTTCGCCCTGGGCTTCGTAGGTTTGCGTCCATTCATTGGCCAGCGTATTGAGGCCGGGATGACGGCTGAGGATCCACGCGTCCTGATTGAGCATGTGCCCGAGCAGAATTGACAGGCCGGCTACCAGAGCGATGGCCAGCCAGAAGCTCGCAAGAATCCGCCAGAACAGTGAACGCACAGAAACTCCTCGAAAATCACACTGTTCAAATGTGGGAGCAAGCCTGCTCGCGAAGGCGTAGTGTCAGTCAGTCCATCGCTGGCTGATACACCGCCTTCGCGAGCAGGCTCGCTCCCACATTCGATTTGAATGGAACAGGCCCGACGAGGTGAGTCGTCGGGCCCAGGGTCAAGCCATTATTGCGCCTTTTGCGCCTGCTGCGCTTTCCAGGCCTTGAACTCGGCCCATTCGGCGCGGCGTTCGGCGCGCTTCTTCTGGATCTCGTCGAACTGCTTCTGTTGCTCGGGTTTGAGCAGCGCGCGGACATCGGACTCGGCTTTCTTGTGGTTGGCCGCGATCTCGTCCTTCATGGCTTTCTGATCGGCCGGCGAGAGTTTTTCCAGGTATTTGTCGACCACCTGCTTACGCTCGTGCATTTGCTCGCCCATGATCTTGCGGATCTGCTCGCGCTGTTCGCGGGTCAGATCAAGCTGGCTGTACGGGCCTTTGCCGTGCATGCCGCCGTGCATCTGACCACCGTGGCGCGGACCGTCGAGCGGGCCACCCATCGGGCCGCCATCCTGCGGCATGGCCATGGCCACGGTTGGCAGAGCGGTAGCGAACATCAGAGCGATAAGAGTCTTGCGCATGGTGTATCTCCTTGTCTCGTTCCCGGTACGTTCCGGATGAGTGCAGATTACGCAGATCAAGGTCAGCGGCGGTCAGCGCAGCGTAAAGCTTGGGTAAAGACGCTTCACTCCCGGCCTTACACATATCCTGTGCAGGAGGTGCCGGTGGCTGCAATCTCTTGGATAATGCACGCGCCGAGGCGGTGATCGCTCATTTGGACGGTATTGCCGCAGCGAAAGAACAACGGCTGCGTGCCTAAACAAAGCCAATACCGAGATCCGTATGACAAGGAAAACGTTTATCAGGCAACTCGGCCCATGGCTGATGGCAGCTTTATCGATCAATGCGGTTTTTTTGGCTTTGCTGATTTTTGATCACGGTTCGAAAGGACACGATATGAAGATGATCAAAACGAAAGAGCCATTGCTGATCGAGGGCCCAAATGGCGGCGAGAATTACTACGTGCTGCCGCAGGGTACGACGCTATATCGCGATAAAAGCTTTCCTGAAGGGCATGATCGTTATGTGGTGTATTTCAACCATAAAGGTCCGGTTGCTTACGAAGAAGTAGCCATGAAACCTGAATATGGCGGTCCTTTCATTGACCCGCTCTGGCTGGCAGATGTTGATGCGGACACTTTGAGGGAAATCTTCAAGCGTTTCCCACTGTCCAAAAAAGACGTTGCTGCCGCCATCAGTGCCAGGGAAATAACCAGGAATGATTTGGCCGACATTATTCGTTCGATGCCCGAATGATCATTAAAGAGCCACCGAAGGCTGTGATCTTCAGACGATGGGACGCGGAGCGTACCTGGCTGCATTCCCACACAGAGCGTGGGAATGATCAGGGCAGGGAAGAGATTCAGAGGCTGTAGTAATAACCACGGCTACGCAGGGCAACGATCCGCGGGCGTCCGTCCGGGTGGGGGCCGATTTTTTTTCGCAGGTTGCTGACGTGCATGTCGAGGCTGCGGTCGTACAGGGTCAGCTTGCGGCCGAGGGCCAGTTGCGCCAGTTCCTGTTTGTCCAGCGGCTCGCCGGGTTGCTTGAGCAGGGCTTCGAGCAGGCGGCTTTCGGAGACAGTCAGGGTCAGTTCTTTTTCGTCGATGCTGACTACGCCGCGCACCGGGCTGAAACTCAGATCGCCCAGTTCCAGTTGCGTCGACACGGCGGCGGGATGGCTGCGACGCAACACCGCACGCAGGCGTGCAGTCAGTTCGCGCGGGTCGCAAGGCTTGGCCAGGTAATCGTCGGCGCCCAGTTCGAGGCCCAGGATACGGTCCAGCGGTTCGCCGCGCGCCGAAAGCATCAGCACCGGCAAGTCGGCGTGGTCGTTGCGCAGTTGCTTGAGCAATTCCAGACCGCTGCCGTCGGGCAGCATCACGTCCAGCACCACCGCCGCCGGCGCGGCTTCGGCTAACGCCTTGCGCGCGCTCTGGCCGTCGTGGCAGGCGCGCACCTGGAAGCCTTCCTGGCTCAACCAGCTACTCAGGAGTTCGCACAACTCCTGGTCATCATCAATCAATAACAGCTCGCTCATGACTCACTCAATTTAGCCATTGCCGACGTTTTCGGCTTGCACCACTGGCAAAGATACCGCAGAGCAGCGCCAATAGCGCTACCCCGGCGCCGGTGACGAACCACTGCTGTTGATCGGTCAGCAAACGCGGCAACGGGCTGGCCTGGGCTTCCTTGAGTTGCAGCTTCAGGCGCTGGTTCTCCTGGCGCAACCGGGCGAGCTGGGTGCTTTCACGCGCGTTGTCGGCATTTTGCAGTTGTTTGTTCAGTTCTTCACGCTGCTGTTCACTGGCCTTGAGCCGCTGTTGCAGTTCGGTGATCTGGCTGCCGGCGCTCAGCGACAATGGCGTGGAGCTGCTGCCTTCGGTGGTTTCCTCACCATGGGCGGGCGCCATGATCGACAACGTGAGCAACATCAGACACAACGGACCCTTGCGCATCGCGACACCTGTTTTCCAAATGGATATTGGGCAGGTTGTCGGCAGGCAAACGAGAATAATGAGCGATTGAGAGCGCGATGAACCGAGAAGGTTCATCGCGTGGCAGGACTTAAGGCAGGACTTGCTTGAACGGCTTGACGATCACATTGGCATAGACGCCGGCTGCGATGTACGGATCGGCGTCGGCCCAGGCTTGAGCGGCGCTCAGGGAATCGAATTCGGCGACGATCAGGCTGCCGGTGAAACCCGCTGCGCCCGGATCATTGCTGTCGACGGCCGGGTGCGGACCGGCCAGCACGATGCGGCCTTCGCCCTTGAGCGCTTGCAGGCGTTCCAGGTGCGCCGGGCGCGCGGACAAGCGAGCTTCGAGCGAGTTGGCAACGTCGGTGGCGATGATGGCGTAGAGCATGTCAGTCCTCGGTTTTTGGCGTTGTGGTATCGGTGTCATGCAAATGGCGCGACAAGTAGATGCCCTGTGCAACCAGGAACAGTACGGTCATGCCCAGGCTGCCGAACACCTTGAAGTCGACCCAGATGCTCTGGAAGGTGAAGGCGACGAACAGGTTGGCGGCGCCGCAGAACAGGAAGAAGCCGATCCAGGCGATGTTCAGGCGGGTCCAGACCGGGTCCGGCAGGGTCAGCGCATGGCCCATGATGCGTTTGATCAGCAGGCGGTCACCGATGAAGTGGCTGCCGATAAACGCTGCTGCAAACAACCAGTTGACCACCGGCGCTTTCCATTTCAGGAAGGTTTCGCTGTGGAATGCCAGCGTCAGGCTACCGAATACCAGACAGGCGATCAGCGTCAGCCATTGGCTCTTTTCCAGCTTGCGCTGCTTGATGAACAGCGCGCCGTACACCACCAGCGAGCTGATGATCAGCATCGCCGTGGCGCTGTAAATACCGCCTACGGTCACTTGCTGGCCGGCAATGTCGACGACCCGCGGATCAAGTTTGTAAACGATGAAGAACAGCAGAAGCGGGATGAAATCGATGAATTGTTTCACAGTGAGAGCCAGAAGCTGGATGTGGCGGCATAATAACAAACATATGGGCGCGCGATAGCGCCAGCTGATTTGAGGTTACAACTCCCCGTGAATGTTGATTTGCACTGCCACAGCACGGCCTCCGACGGCGCCCTGGCGCCTGCGGTTCTGGTTGCGCGTGCGTTCGAGAACGGCGTGCGGGTCCTGGCGTTGACCGACCATGACACTCTCGAGGGGCTCGCCGAGGCGCGAACTGCCGCCACCGAGTTGGGCATGCAACTGGTCAACGGCGTCGAATTGTCCTGCACCTGGGGCGGTGCGACCATTCATGTATTGGGCTACGGTTTCGACGTCAACGCCGCGCCGTTGGTCGAAGCGATCGCTAAATTGCACGATGGCCGCTGGCTGCGGTCGGAAGAAATAAGCCGCAAGCTCGCCCTCAAGGGCATGCCCGGTGCCCTCGACGGCGCCCGGCAGCTCCAGCAGGAACTGGGCGACAGCGGCAACGCGCCGGCCCGGCCGCATTTCGCTGACTGGATGGTGCGTGAAGGTTATGTAAAGGATCGCGCCGAGGCGTTTCGCAAATGGCTCGGCGCCGGCAAGCTCGGCGACGTCAAGCTGCACTGGCCGACCCTGGAAGACACCGTCGGCACCCTGCGCGCCGCCGGTGCCTGGGTCAGCCTGGCGCATCCCTGGCACTACGATTTCACCCGTAGCAAACGCCGAAAGCTGATTGCCGACTATATTCAAGCAGGCGGGCATGCTATCGAGGTGGTCAATGGCCATCAGCCCGCAGAACAGGTGGGCAGCCTGGCGATCCTTGCCCGTGAGTTCGGTCTGCTGGTCAGCGCCGGCAGTGACTTCCATGGCCCTGGCGGCTGGTCCGAGATCGGCCAGTACCGGCCGGTTCCCGAGGACCTTCCACCCCTGTGGTGTCGGTTCAAACATGACACAGATATTGCCGCCGTCTGAACAGGTAGAGAACGTGAGTCAATTTTTCCAGATACATCCGGAAAACCCGCAAGCGCGCCTGATCAAACAGGCAGTCGAGATCATCCGCAAGGGTGGGGTGGTGATTTATCCCACGGACTCGTCCTACGCCATCGGTTGCCAGATCGGCGACAAAACCGCCATCGAGCGCGTGCGCCGTCTGCGTCAGCTCGATGAAAAGCACAACTTCGCGCTGATCTGCAGCGACCTGTCGCAGCTGGGCAATTACGCCAAGATCGACACTGGCACCTTCCGTATCCTCAAGGCGCACCTGCCGGGTCCTTACACCTTTATTCTCAACGCCACCCGCGAAGTGCCGCGCCTGTTGCTGCATCCGAAGAAACGCACCATCGGCCTGCGCGTGCCGAGCCATCCGATCGCCCTGGCGCTGCTGGCCGAACTCGGCGAGCCGCTGATGAGCGTGACGCTTATCATGCCCGGCGACGAAGATCCACTGAGCGATCCGTATGAAATGCGCCAGTTGCTTGAGCATCAGGTCGACCTGATCATCGATGGCGGTTTTGGCGGTATCAAGGCCTCGACGGTGATTGACCTGACCGGCGACGACCTGGAAGTGGTCCGCGTCGGTTGCGGCGATCCGACGCCGTTCATGGTCGAGGCCTGAATGTCGGCAGTGGAAACCGTGGTCGATCCCCAGGCCGGCGCCCAGCAGGAACTGCCGTTTGCCATGGTCTATGGCCAGGCGGTCATGGAAATGCCGCTGGACCTGTACATCCCGCCGGATGCGCTGGAAGTCTTCCTTGAAGCCTTCGAAGGCCCGCTCGACCTGCTGCTGTACCTGATTCGCAAACAGAACATCAATATCCTCGACATTCCGGTGGCAGAAATCACCCGCCAGTACATGGGCTACGTCGAGTTGATGCAGTCGGTGCGTCTGGAACTGGCCGCTGAATATCTGGTGATGGCGGCGATGCTCGCCGAGATCAAATCGCGCATGCTCCTGCCGCGCGCCGAAACCGTCGAAGACGAGGAAGACGACCCGCGCGCCGAACTGATCCGTCGCTTGCAGGAATACGAGCGTTTCAAGGCTGCTGCTGAAGGCATCGACGGCCTGAGTCGGGTCGGTCGCGATGTGATCGTGCCCAAGCTCGATGCCCCGGAGGCGCGGGCGCGCAAGCTGTTGCCCGACGTGGCGCTGGAAGAGATTCTGATGTGCATGGCCGAAGTGTTGCGCCGTGGCGACATGTTCGAAAGTCACCAGGTCAGCCGCGAAGCGCTGTCCACCCGCGAGCGCATGAGCGATGTGCTGGAACGGCTCAAGGGCGGCGGTTTCGTGCCGTTTGTCGAGCTGTTCACCGCCGAAGAGGGGCGCTTGGGTGTAGTGGTGACCTTTATGGCGATCCTTGAACTGGTCAAGGAATCCTTGGTCGAGCTGGTGCAGAATGAGCCGTTCGCCGCGATCCACGTGCGAGCCCGAGCCGAATAACGAGTCCCTGTATGAACCTGACTGAACCCCGCGAGCTGGCGCCCCTGCTTGAAGCCTTTCTGTTGGCCTCGGGAAAGCCGCAATCACTTGAGCGCCTGTTTGAACTGTTCGAAGAAGGCGAGCGGCCGGAGCCGGCGGTCTTCAAGAAAGCCCTGACGCTGCTCGGCAAGTCCTGCGAGGGCCGTGCCTTCGAGCTCAAGGAAGTCTCGTCGGGCTATCGCTTGCAGATCCGCGAGAAGTTTTCACCCTGGGTCGGCCGTCTCTGGGAAGAGCGCCCGCAGCGCTATTCCCGCGCGTTGCTGGAAACCATCGCATTGATCGCCTATCGCCAGCCGATCACCCGTGGCGAAATCGAAGACGTGCGTGGCGTCGCGGTCAACAGCAACATCGTCAAGACTTTGCTCGAGCGTGAGTGGATTCGCGTGGTGGGTTACCGCGACGTGCCGGGCAAACCGGCTATGTTCGCCACGACCAAGGCGTTTCTCGATCACTTCAACCTGAAAAATCTCGAAGACCTGCCGCCGCTGGCCGAACTGCGCGAAATGGAAGCCGAACCGGTGCTCGACTTCGACGATGCGCCGGTGCCGCAGAGTCTGCAGGAACTGGCCGACGCCAGTGCCGAGCCGGAGGAGGAGAAGGAAGAAACCAGTTTCCATTCGTTGCTGCTGGAGCTGGACAGCATGGAAGAGGGCATCAAAACCGACTTCGACGACTTGCTGCGTGATGCGGTGGATGGCGCAGCGCCGGTCTCTGAGCCTGAGATTATCGAGCCGACTGTTGAAGTTGAACATGAAGCCGCGCCTGATGCCGAACCGGAAGAAGACATTCTCGGTGTCGCCGAAGCCCGCGAGAAACTCTTGGCCGCCGTTGCCGCCCTCGAACAGCCGGAACTCAGCGAAGAAGAAGCCGAGGCTCGCGCATTGGCCGAAGCGATCGAAGCCGAACGGCGTGAGTTCGGCGACTGACCCAGACCCTGTGGGAGCGGGCTTGCTCGCGAATGCGTTGTGTCAGGGCATGCAGTCACGTCGGATACACCGCATTCGCGAGCAAGCCCGCTCCCACATTTCCACGTAAAAGCTGGAGAGGATGATGAGTTCAACCAAAGACCCCTGCATCAGCCTCTGCAAATTCTCCGACGACATCTGCCTCGGCTGTGGCCGCAGCAAACGCGAGATAAAGGCCTGGAAGAAACTCGACAAGGACGACAAGCGCACCGTGCTGGCGCAAGCCGCGTTGCGCCTGATCAAACTCGGCGGTGCCGGTCGGCGGAAAAAGAAATAACCGGCAATCGATCAGCTAGTCTCTGATGCGCGACGGCGCACATCCGCGTATGATTCGCGACCCTTCGCCGATCCCTTCGGCCGAATACCAGATTCCATTGCTTCAGGCGCCGCCTGAACAGACCACACCGGGAGGTGCCCAGATGAGTGACATCAATCAGAAAGACGACCAGGAAATCGGCCCAGCAGGCGAAAAGCTGCAGAAAGTCCTCGCCCGTATCGGCGTCGGCTCGCGCCGTGACGTCGAAGCCTGGATCAGCCAGGGCCGCATCAAGGTCAATGGTAAAGACGCCACCCTCGGCCTGCGTGTCGACATGCACGACGCCATCACCATCGATGGCAAGGTGATCAAGCGCGAAGAGGCTGCCGAATCGGTGCGCCGCGTGATCATGTACAACAAGCCCGATGGCGAAATCTGCACCCGTGACGACCCGGAAGGCCGTCCCACCGTGTTCGACAAGCTGCCGCGTCCGAAAGAAGGCCGCTGGATCAACATCGGCCGTCTCGACATCAACACCACCGGTCTGCTGATGTTCACCACCGACGGTGAATTGGCCAACCGCCTGATGCACCCATCCTACGAGATGGACCGCGAGTACGCCGTGCGGGTACGCGGTGAAGTCGATGACGAAATGATCGAACGCCTGAAGGCCGGCGTGGTGCTGGAAGACGGCCCGGCGCGTTTCACCGACATTCAGCAGGCGCCGGGTGGTGAAGGCTTCAACCACTGGTACCACTGCGTGGTCATGGAAGGGCGTAACCGTGAGGTTCGTCGTCTGTGGGAATCGCAGGGCCTGGTGGTCAGCCGTCTGAAGCGTGTGCGTTTCGGTCCGGTGTTCCTCAACTCCGACCTGCCGATGGGCCGCTGGCGCGAAATGAGCCAGTACGAAGTCGACGTGCTCAGCGCCGAAGTCGGCCTGACGCCAGTGGCAATGCCGCAGCTGAACGCCAAGAGCAAGGACAAACTGGAACGCATGCAGCGTAAATCGTCGCGGCCGATGGCCAAGACCGAGCGCGTGCGCACCCTGCGTCCTGCCGCTGGTGCACCGACCGGGCCACGCCCGGGCCGTGAGCCGCAGATCGAAGGCGAGCGTCCAGGTCGCAAGCCGGTTGCCCGTGACGGCGAGCGCGCTCCGCGTCCAGCCAATGGCCGTACCGAGCGTGGCGAACGCGGCGCTCCTGCCGGTCGCGGTACGCCAGTCGCGGATCGTCCAGCCGACACCAACAACAAGCGTCCGGCCAAACCGGCGCCGAAGCGTCCGGGGATCAAACTGGTCGACGGCGACAAGCCTTCGGGCAAACGCCGCGGCGCCCCGGCCGGCTCCGGTCAGCGCCCAGGGTTTGGTCGCAAGAAGCCTGAATGAGGCAGCCTTGAGCTGCAAGTTCTAGCTGCAAGCTGAAGCAGAAACGCCAATCTTGGGATTGGCGTTTTTTTTCGTCTGGTGAAAGTGGTTTTTTTGTCTGGCCGTCCTCTTCCCGAGCAAGCCCGCTCCCCGCCGATAGGCAGACGTCCTTCAGAAATTACTGATTCGGAAAGTTTACGTTACAGGTTGTAAAAAAAAACTGACGAAACGGCGCAGCTGACTGGGTGATTTCTTCCATGCCACCTGACTGTAAGGAAAAGCTTCCGAAACCAGCCATACCGGTCGCCAGGCAAGGCTCTGGCGCGCTTGTTTCCGAGGATCAGGCAAGGTGTGATGCGCGGTATGCCTGTCGTGCAGGCCCATAACAAGAAGGAGGCGCAATGAACGCCGCGACTGATTTCCACTTCTCCCCGTGGGACGGTTTTCTCCTCGTCCCCGTCGATGGCCTGCAAAGGCCTGACTCACATTCTGCAGCCGCTCGAGACTGTCGAGGCGGACACGCGCAATCCCGGCAACCGACACGCTGATCAGGCGGGTCTGGCAGCAGGGGGTTAGCGGTGTACAATGCGCCGCGTTTTAACTGTGACCCTCTGCGTAATCGCAAAAATCCCGAGGCTATCCGCCTTGCTCACTCCGCCGCGCCACAAGCGTGCCGGGTTCGATTTCGTCACAGATAAAAACAAACAGGTGACGCATGACCGTTGTAAATGAGCTGAACTCCTGGTGCCTGCGCTGGGGTTTGATCGGGGCTGCCTGAAATCGCAACCTTGCAGCAACGTCTACTGAACATCATCAAACCTTGCGTGAGACCTTTTTCATGAGTGGACAACCCTCGCAATCAGGCGAGCTTAAGCGCGGCCTGAAAAATCGCCATATTCAACTGATCGCCCTCGGTGGTGCGATCGGTACCGGATTGTTCCTCGGTTCTGCCGGGGTGCTGAAATCCGCCGGCCCGTCGATGATCCTAGGCTATGCCATCTGCGGCTTCATCGCCTTCATGATCATGCGCCAGTTGGGTGAAATGATCGTTGAAGAGCCGGTGGCCGGCTCCTTCAGCCACTTCGCGCACAAGTATTGGGGCGGTTTCGCCGGTTTCCTTTCCGGCTGGAACTGCTGGATTTTGTACATTCTGGTGGGCATGTCCGAGCTGACAGCGGTCGGCAAGTACATCCATTACTGGGCGCCGGACATCCCGACCTGGGTCTCCGCTGCGGCCTTCTTCGTACTGATCAACGCGATCAATCTGGCCAACGTAAAAGTTTTCGGTGAAGCTGAATTCTGGTTCGCGATCATCAAGGTCGTGGCCATCGTCGGCATGATTGCCTTGGGCAGCTACCTGCTGGTCAGCGGCCATGGCGGCCCGCAGGCTTCGGTGAGCAACCTGTGGTCGCACGGCGGTTTCTTCCCCAACGGGGTGAGCGGTCTGGTCATGGCCATGGCGATCATCATGTTCTCCTTCGGCGGTCTGGAAATGCTCGGTTTCACCGCAGCGGAAGCCGACAAGCCGAAAACCGTGATCCCGAAAGCGATCAACCAGGTGATCTACCGTATCCTGATTTTCTACATCGGTGCGCTGGTGATCCTGCTGTCCCTGACTCCGTGGGACAGCCTGTTGGAAACCCTTAACGCGTCGGGCGATTCCTACAGCGGCAGCCCGTTCGTGCAAGTGTTCTCGATGCTCGGCAGCAACACCGCCGCACACATCCTCAACTTCGTCGTGCTGACCGCCGCGTTGTCGGTTTACAACAGCGGCACCTACTGCAACAGCCGCATGTTGCTGGGCATGGCCGAGCAGGGCGATGCACCGAAAGGCCTGGCGAAGATCGACAAGCGCGGCGTGCCGGTGCGTTCGATCCTCGCGTCGGCAGCGGTGACCCTGGTCGCGGTGCTGCTCAACTACCTGATCCCGCAACATGCGCTGGAACTGCTGATGTCGCTGGTGGTTGCGACACTGGTGATCAACTGGGCGATGATCAGCTTCTCGCACTTCAAGTTCCGCCAGCACATGAACCAGACCAGACAAACGCCACTGTTCAAGGCGCTGTGGTACCCGTACGGCAACTTCGTCTGCCTGGCGTTTGTGGTGTTCATCCTCGGCGTGATGCTGCTGATTCCGGGGATTCAGATCTCGGTGTACGCGATTCCGGTGTGGGTCGTATTCATGTGGGTCTGCTACGTGATCAAGAACAAGCGCAATGCTCAGCCCGCGTTGAACGCGGCGGGTTCGGCCGCGAAGTAAACAAGACGTAGAGACAACAAACCCGGCCAAGTGCCGGGTTTGTTGTTTGGAAGTGTGGCTCTCAAGTGAAATCAGATTCTGTGGGAGCGCTGCGGCTGGTTCGATGAGAGGGACTGTGTTTCTGGCGGGGCTTGGGCTCTTGGTATGGATTGTCACTGGTGCTGCCTGAGCGCTGTCGACTCGTGATCGACGAGATTGATTCGTTACTAATGTAGCTACTTGAGAATCAGTGTTATTGATTTTCTTTGCTTGGTGTGCAAAGCGTTTGAAGTATGGCGCTTACAAAGGCAATCCATCGAATTAGGTAGTTGTTTTCAATAGTGTCTTTGGATGAAGGGATAAACAGAATGTAGCCATGGCGAGCGACGTTAAGTTGTATTGCTCCGCCAAGTATGATCAATGCAAAAAAGAACCAAAATATTCCGGGTTTCAGATTTGGGCCTGAGATTTTTTTTGCTGTTGAGTAATAAAGCCAAAATATTGTTAGAGAAGCAAGCAGGTATAGCGTTGTTGTAAGTCCTTGGTCACTCGTCACTGATTTTTTTCTCTTTGTATATTGAGTTTATTGTTATTGCGTTTGAGGTGGCCTCAAAGGTCAGTGCTGATTTAGTTGCTTTTTCATACCTGCGTACGTAATCGGCTCGTACATATCTAAACAACCGCCATGCATCAGGCTTTAAAACCTGACCGGCAACACCATATACGGAAAGCCCTAAATCAACTGCTCCATATGCCACATTTCCCTAAGATTTTCCGCTGCCTATCAACTTTGCAGCCTCTTGGTAACCTTTTCTGACTGGCCCATGTGTATCGGAGCGGCCTTCCCACAAATTTCGCCCATTCTCATATACGTTGTTCGCCCCATGAAGCATCAAAGGTGAACCTGCCAGTAGACAAAGTGTGCCTGCGGAGCCGTAGCAAATTCCAGCCCCTGCTGCGAACTGAAATGCTCCAGCGATTACTCCAACACCTTTTTGAGCAATCTCCATTGACTGGCTTAAAAGGCTGCTCTGTTCGTTCTTGAGATCATTCAGAGCCTGCTCCGGACTTTTTTCACCTTGCGCAACCGCATCAACAATACTTTTGGCGTAGTAAGAAACCTCTCGGCCAAATTGCAAACGTAGCGTGCCGTCCTTGATGTACCTGGCACCCAGTGTGCAGGCTTGGCTTCCAAGTCTTCTTGCAGCTTCGCTGACAAGCCAATAATCGCAACTACCGGGTTTGCATTCACTTATCGGTTTCATGTCTCGTTTCCCCAGGTGCTGTGGCCGCTGGTTCCAGCTGAGTGGTGCACCCAAGTGATCTCCCTGTAGCGAATAGCCAGGTGTTCCTGCGGCTCTGCATCGTTTTGCAAGATCGAGTGAGGCATCTCAAGCGTCAGATCGGCAATAACACCGCCGGTAATCGAGATGGAATAAAATTTTTCCTGTATGCCAAACGAGGACACGCGATAAAAGTTAATCGTACAGTCTATTTTTTCTCTGGTTGACAGTGCTTGAGCGAGAAGTGGTGAAGATTTGTCGATGTTTTTAGTTATGATGAGAGGGCTGTGTGTCGGCTTGTCAATGTTTCCTATATTGGCCATGTTGTGGCTGTAAGACAGCACCATAACTTCGTCTGTATGTCCTGCCTGATATTTATTGCCAACAGAGTCTGCACTTGAGCAGCCCGCTGAAATTAACCCCTGAGTTTTACCTGTGATGGACATATATCCGTGGTTGGCCATTTTTGACACTCCTTTAGTTGACCTGAAATTCTATAACAGGGATTTGAGGAGCTCTGTAGGGCGCTTCTGAAAAGCAGGTTTGTGCCTGCCGGACGGCGCTATCGTGCGCTCAGGCCTTCGTCAATCAGGTCTACTATGGTTCCCGCTCAGGCTTGGTATCGGTTTCGCGGTATCCTGTACCCTCTGATTACGGATGCTTTTCCATGCTGGTGATTTCCAACAACGTGCATCTGCCGGATGCCGAGATCGAGTTGACGGCCATCCGTGCGCAAGGCGCGGGTGGGCAGAACGTCAACAAGGTTTCCAGCGCCATGCACCTGCGCTTCGACATTCCCAACTCATCCCTGCCTGAGTTCTACAAGGAACGCCTGCTGGCACTGCGTGACAGTCGCATCACCAGCGACGGCGTGCTGATCATCAAGGCTCAGCAATACCGAACCCAGGAAGCCAACCGCGCCGATGCGCTGGAGCGGCTGGTCGAGCTGATTCTCAGCGCCACCAAAGTCGAAAAGAAACGCCGCCCGACCAAACCGACCCTCGGTTCGAAAAAGCGTCGGCTGGAGTCGAAAACCAAGCGCGGCAGCATCAAGGCTGGGCGCGGCAAGGTGGATTTTTAAACCTCGCGGTATTTTGTCGTGTGCTTGTACAGATAAATGCTTAAACCGAGCCCGCTCAACGCGGCGAATGCGGCGAACAGAAAGATCGAAGCGAAACCGAACCCGGCGGCAATTGCCCCGGCCAATGGACCGGTGATGCCCAGCGACAAATCGATGAACAGCGAGTAAGCACCGACCGCTGCGCCCCGGCTCGAGGCTGGCACCAGATTCACCGCCTCCACGCCCAATGCCGGGAATACCAGCGAAAAACCAAAGCCGCTCAGTGCCGCGCCGGCCAATGCCCAGTGCGCATCCGGTGCGATCCACAACAGCAGCAACCCCAACGTTTCGACCGTCAGGCAGGCAATCGCCACGCGGAAACCGCCGAGGCGGTTGATCAGGTTGCCGAACAGCAGCCGCGCGCCAATGAAACTGGCGCCGAACAGGCTCAGGCACAGCACGGCGTTATCCCAATGCCGGGTCGCGTAATACAGGGTGATGAAAGTCGCGATGGTGCCAAAACCGATCGAGCCCAGCGCCAGCCCGCAGCCATGCGGGAAGACTTTGCCGAGCACATGCATGAACGGCAGGCGTTCGCCGGCGACGATCGGCGCGGCGGTTTTCGGCCATGCCAGCGCGAGGCCTAGCAGGGCGAGGAGGATGATGCTCACGCCCATGCTCCACAAGCCCAGTCGGCTCACCAGCCAGACGCCGAACGGCGCGCCGATCGCCAGGGCACCGTAACTGGCGATGCCGTTCCAGGAAATCACTTTCGCCGTATTCGCCGCGCCGACCCGGCCGATGCCCCAGCCAATCGAACCGGAACCGACCAGGCTTTCCGCACTGCCCAGCACCAGGCGGCCGATCAACAGGCTGATCAGACTGAGCAGCGGCAGGTTCGGCGTCCACGCGGAAATCAGCATGAACACACCGCTCAAGCCACAGCCAGCGAGGCCGATCATCACTGCGCGTTTGCTGCCCTGGTTGTCGATGATCTTGCCCGCGTACGGGCGACTGAGCAGGGTGGCGAGGTATTGCACGCTGATCACCAGCCCGGCGATCACCGCGCCGAAACCGAGATCGCTGTGGACATAGCCCGGCAGCACGGCGAGCGGGATGCCGATGTTCAGGTAACCGATGAAGGTGAAAAGGACGATGGAGACTACTTGCAGCGTAACCGCCAGCGGACGCTGGGGCTCGGATAAAGACGACATGGGTAACGATCCACGGGAGCAGCAGATTAGATAGGCTGCTCATGATACCGGCGTGAACCGTTAAGGGGCGGGGAAAAGTAAAACTATTTGCCGGGCGGCGCTTTCAGGATTTCGCCGGAGCGACCAGTTGCGTGGTGACGAGGGCGGCGAGGGCGTTTTCTTCGCTGCCGAAACGCTTGAGCAGGGCGGCCTGTTTCTCGGGTGAGAGGCGATTCCAGATCTCGATCATCTTCTCGGTGGCGCCGATCAGCACGGCAGCTTGGCTTTCGGAGAATTCATCGGTCATGGCGGGCTCGGGTTTCAGGCAGTGTGGAAAGCGCATGTTAGCGCTTTCCACACGGTCTGTACGGCGGGTCTTACGCTTCGCTGTCGGCTTTGCGGCTGTCAGCGGCTTCTTGCGGCTCGGGCTTTTCAGCGCCGGCGTGTTGCGGGGTCGTCTGCTCAGGTACGTGCAGGCTTGGGAAGGGGAGATTGGGAATCTCGTGCATGGTTGCGCTCCTCGCTAAGTCTGTTGATAGATCAGGTGCTCCGCGCTTTTACAAAGCCTGCGCAGGATACAGCAGGAAAAATGACAATCAGACTTTTAATTGAAAATAATGCGACAGATGGCCGCAGGGCGAGAGAGCGCGGTGTTATTGATCGTTCCCACGCTCTGCGTGGGAATGCAGCCCGGGACGCTCTGCGTCCCTTTCAAAGCCGAACGCGGAGCGTCCGAGGAGGCGTTCCCACGCAGAGCGTGGGAACGATCATTCACAGGTTATTGCAGTGTCTGACTACTTGCAGACGTCAGCGATGGCGTCAGCCAGCGATGCGAGGCGGGTGGCGTCGATGCCGGCGACGTTGGCCCGGCCGGAGCTGACCATGTACACGCTGTGCCGTTCGCGCAGATTCTTCACCTGCTCCGGCAACAGGCCGGTGTAGGAGAACATCCCGCGTTGCACGCCAATGTGCGCAAAACGCTCGCGTAGACCATGCGGTTCCAGCGCCTCGACCAGACCGCTGCGCAGCTGCGCGATCCGCAAGCGCATGGCTTCCACTTCATCGGCCCAGCGCGCCTTCAGCTCTGGATCGGCGAGGATGGTCGCGACCACCGCCGCGCCGTGATCCGGCGGCGTCGACCACAGGTTGCGGGCGATGTTGGCCAGTTGGCTGCGGATGTCGATGAGTTTTTCAGCGCCTTTCGTGCAGACGATCAGCGCGCCGGTGCGGTCGCGGTACAGCCCGAAATTCTTCGAGCAGGAACTGGTGATCAGCAGCTCCGGCACTTCGGCTGCGTAGAGGCGAGTCGACCATGCATCCTGTTCCAGCCCATCACCAAACCCCTGATAAGCGAAGTCGATCAGCGGTAACAGATCGCGGCTGCGTACGACGTCAAGCACGCGCTTCCAGTCGTCATGGCTCAGGTCGAAACCGGTCGGGTTGTGGCAGCAAGCATGCAGCAGCACCACGTCGCCCTTCGGCACTTCCCTGAGCACGGCGAGCATCGCTTCGACGTCGAGGCGGTTATCACTGCCCACGTACGGGTAGTGGCTGACCTTGACCTTGGCGGCGGCGAAAATGGTTTCGTGGATCGGCCAGGTCGGGTTGCTGAGCCATACGCCTTTGCCTGGCAGGCACTGGGCGATGAAATCAGCCGCCAGGCGCAAGGCACCGGTGCCGCCCGGCGTCTGCGTGGCGCCGGCGCGTTGTTCGGCGATCAGTGGTGAGTCGGCACCGAGCACCAGCTCATTGATGACCTTGGCGAACAGCGGATTGCCGTGGCCGCCGATGTAAGTCTTGGTGTCCTGGCTTTCGACCAGCCGCGCTTCGGCGATTTTCACCGCTTCGGGGATCGGCGTCAGGCCCTGAGCGTCCTTGTAGACGCCAACGCCGAGGTCGAACTTGCGCGGATTGGCATCCTGCGCATAGGCCTCCATCAACCCGAGGATGGGGTCGCCGGGGACCCGGCCGATGGCGTCGAAGTGCATTACTTGCGTCCTTCTGCGGTCTTGGCTACTGCGTCAGTGCGCGCCGCCATGATGAAGTCGTTGCGGTGCAAGCCTTTGATCGAGTGGCTCCACCAGGTCACGGTGACTTTGCCCCACTCGGTCAGCAGGCCCGGGTGATGACCTTCGGCCTCGGAGATCTCACCCACGGCATTGGTGAAGGCCAGGGCATGTTTGAAGTTCTTGAACAGGAAAATTTTCTCGAGCTGCATGACGCCATCGCGTACTTCGATGTTCCAGTCAGGGATCTGCTTGATCAGGATCGGCAGCTCTTCGTCGCTGACTTGTGGCGCATCGGCGCGGCAGGCTTCGCAGTGGGCTTGGTTCAAAGTCGACATGGTGTATTCCTGAATACGAGTGTGTTTTTTATTAAAGCGCATAGGCCGTCAATGCCGTCACGCTAAAGCAAAGTGGCGGCGACGCACAGACGCAATTGTCAGCAAAAGTCGCGGTTCAGGCGGCTTTGGGTTTCGGCGGAAATTTCGGCGCGTGCAAGCCCAACTGCATGCCCTGGCGGACCATGGCCATGATGTCTTCATGGGCCACATCGAACAGGCGCTTGAGGTTGGGCAGGACAAAGTAAAGCGGTTGCAGAATGTCGATGCGATACGGCGTGCGCATGGCTTCCAGCGGATCGAAGAGCTGATGCTCGGGCTCGTCCGACAGGCAGTAAACGGTTTCTTTCGGCGAGGACAGAATCCCGCCGCCGTAGATGCGCTTGCCTTGCGGGGTGTCGACCAGGCCGAATTCGATGGTCATCCAATACAGCCGCGCCAGGTACACGCGTTCTTCCTTGGTCGCTTGCAGGCCAAGCTTGCCGTAGGTGTGGGTGAATTCAGCGAAGTACGGGTTGGTCAACAACGGGCAGTGGCCGAAGATCTCGTGAAAAATGTCTGGCTCTTGCAGATAGTCGAGTTCTTCGCGGGTACGGATGAACGTCGCGACAGGAAATTGCTTGCTGGCGAGCAATTCGAAAAAGGTCTGGAAGGGAATCAGCGCCGGCACCCGGGCGACCTGCCAGCCCGTGGTCTCGCCGAGGACTTTGTTGATCTCGGCCAGTTGCGGGATACGGTCGTGGGGCAGACCGAGTTTTTCGATACCGTCCAGGTATTCCTGGCACGCGCGACCTTCAATCACCTTCAACTGGCGAGTGATCAGCGTGTTCCACACCGCATGTTCTTCGGCGGGGTAGTCGATAAAACCTTGCGCATCGGGCTCGCGAGCCACGTATTGCGTCTGCTTCATGCTGCTCTCCTGCTAAGGGATTTGGTTTTTGTTATATCCAGCGATGGGAAAAGGAATACCGGAGAGTGGCGGGGCGTGCAGCATGTTGAAGCGCGTACACGTAGGAAAATTCGGCGACTTTCGTAAAGTTATCGTTACGCTTTGTCGGGTAATGCGCATTTGCGGCGATTAGCGGGTTTGAAAAGCGCGGGGGCTGTCACATAATCTTGACAATTATCTGCGTGCCTCGGCAGAAAAGCCTCGGCAGCGCACACCATTCGGCCCGGCATTATCCCTTGGGGACCGGGCTTGCTCGCGAATGCGGTGGGTCAGTTACATAAATGTCGACTGACAGGGACTCTTCGCGAGCAAGCCCGCTCCCACAGCGGTGCGTGCATGGCACTTCATTTTCTATCGGGCCTTTTTCTATGCGCATCAAAGTCCATTGCCAGAACCGCATCGGCATCCTGCGCGACATTCTCAATCTGCTGGTCGCGTACGGCATCAACGTTGCGCGCGGCGAGGTTGGCGGTGAGCACGGCAATGCGATCTATCTGCATTGCCCGAACCTGATCAACATCCAGTTCCAGGCGTTGCGCCCCAAGTTCGAGGCAATTGGAGGGGTCTTCGGTGTCAAGCGCGTCGGCCTCATGCCTAGCGAGCGTCGACACATGGAGTTGAACGCGTTGCTCGGTGCACTGGAGTTTCCGGTGCTGTCGATCGACATGGGCGGCTCGATCGTCGCGGCCAACCGCGCGGCGGCGCAGTTGCTCGGGGTGCGCGTCGATGAGGTGCCGGGGATTCCGCTGTCGCGCTACGCCGAGGATTTCGACCTGCCGGAACTGGTGCGCGCCAACAAGTCGCGAATCAACGGCATGCGAGTCAAGGTCAAGGGCGATATCTTTCTCGCCGACATTGCGCCGCTGCAATCGGAGCACGACGACAGCGAAGCCATGGCCGGCGCAGTGTTGACGCTGCACCGCGCCGACCGCGTCGGCGAGCGTATCTATAATGTGCGCAAGCAAGAGTTGCGCGGCTTCGACAGCATCTTCCAAAGCTCAAAAATCATGGCCGCCGTGGTCCGCGAAGCGCGACGCATGGCGCCGCTGGATGCGCCGCTATTAATAGAAGGCGAAACCGGCACCGGCAAGGAACTGCTCGCGCGCGCCTGTCACCTCACCAGCCCGCGTGGCCAGTCACCGCTGATGGCGCTCAACTGCGCGGGGCTGCCGGAGTCGATGGCCGAGACCGAATTGTTCGGCTACGGCCCCGGCGCGTTCGAAGGTGCGCGGGCCGAAGGCAAGCTTGGTCTGCTGGAGTTGACCGCTGGCGGTACGTTGTTTCTCGACGGCGTCGGCGAGATGAGTCCGCGCTTGCAGGTCAAGCTGCTGCGCTTTCTTCAGGACGGTTGCTTCCGTCGCGTCGGTAGTGATGAAGAGGTCTATCTCGACGTGCGGGTGATCTGCGCCACCCAGGTGGACTTGTCCGAACTATGCGCGCGGGGCGAGTTTCGTCAGGATCTTTATCACCGCTTGAACGTGCTGTCGCTGCACATTCCGCCGCTGCGCGAATGCCTCGACGGTTTGACGCCGCTGGTCGAACATTTCCTCGATCAGGCCAGTCGGCAGATCGGCTGTCCGCTGCCGAAACTGGCCCCGGCGGCGATGGATCGTCTCAGCCATTACCACTGGCCGGGCAATGTGCGGCAACTGGAGAACGTGCTGTTCCAGGCGGTTTCCTTGTGCGACGGTGGGAAGGTCAAGGCCGAACATATCCGCCTGCCGGATTACGGCGTGCGTCAGCCGCTTGGCGATTTTTCCCTGGACGGAAATCTCGACGAGATCGTCGGGCGCTTCGAGAAAGCGGTGCTGGAAAGGTTGTATTCCGAGCATCCGAGCAGTCGGCAACTGGGCAAGCGGCTGGGTGTTTCGCACACGACTATTGCCAACAAGTTGCGTGAGTATGAGGTGGGTAAAGACAGCGGAGCTTAAGATCAAAAGATCGCAGCCTTCGGCAGCTCCTACATTTGGAACGCGGTTTCCTGTAGGAGCTGCGGAACGCTGCGATCTTTTGATCTCTTGCCGCGAAGCGGCATGACACCGCCGGTTTTTCGTCTTCTGCACATTTCAAATTCCCTTCGTAATTCGCTAAAGCCCTTTGTTTACCGGGCCTTCGCCTGCTAATAAAAAGTTGGTCTGCAAATTGCTTATGGCTGAGCAGTACAGCGGTGGGCGGCAAACGTCCGGCATGCAGAGGAAACAGTGTGGACAAGTACCTTTATGTGGCAATGACCGGCGCCAGCCAGAACGCACTGGCGCAGCGGGCGCATGCCAACAACCTGGCGAACATTTCCACCAACGGCTTCCAGCGCGACCTTGAGCAGGCGCGTTCGATGCCGGTGTTTGGTGACAGCTTTCCGGCGCGCGCGTTTGCCATGAGCGAACGTCCTGCCACCGACTTCACGCCGGGCTCGCTGGTGCAGACCGGGCGTGAACTCGACGTCGCAGTATCCGGCAACGGTTTCATCGCCGTGCAAAACCCCAACGGTGGCGAGAGCTACGTGCGCACCGGCAGCCTGAACATCGACGCCCTCGGCGTACTGCGTGCCGGCAACGGCATGCCAGTCATCGGTAACGGCGGCCCGATCGCCGTGCCGCCGGAGCAACAGGTCGAAGTCGGCGAAGACGGCACCATCAGCATTCGCGCGATGGGCGAAGGCCCGCGTGTCATGGCCGAAGTCGACCGGATCAAACTGGTCAACCCGGACATCAAGAACATGAACAAAGGTCTCGACGGTTCGATTTACACCAAGGACGGCCAGCCGGCGCAAGCCGACGCCAACGTCAAACTGGTCTCGGGTTTCCTCGAGTCGAGCAACGTCAACGCCGTGGAAGAAATGACCTCGGTGCTGGCCCTGGCCAAGCAGTTCGAGTTGCACGTCAAGATGATGAACACCGCCAAAGACGACGACCAGGCCATGGCTCGGGTCTTGCAGATCAGCTAATTATCAGAACGTCGCGCCG
>NZ_JBITTW010000008.1:108445-134981 GCF_044542195.1 Pseudomonas sp. NPDC079367 | reverse complement strand
ACCAAAGGTCACGTGGGTTGGGATGAGCCAGTACAAGATCCGATCCAGGCCATTCAATGACGAACGCCTGCCTTACAGCGGCAGGAGCCTTGCGGCCAACCGGAAAACCGAACCAGAGTGACTGGGATTCAAATCGGAAATATTCGCACGCCGACCGCTTCGTGACTGAAGGTCATCCGAAGCCTGAGAACGCTTGAGCCCGGCATGCTAGCACAGATGAGCGGTCGCTTACGCCCTGATTTGGCTGAAGGCAGATTGTCCGTTTTTATGCCAGAGTGCTGAACTTGATCGGCCATTGCGCCCTCAGATAACAAGACATTGACCCACAAGGAGCATCCTCGCATGCGTCTGAAAAGCTTATTCGCTGTCGTCGCCCCCGTCGTTCTGCTGCTACCACTGAGCGCCCATGCCGACTGGCCCAAAGGCGAGCGCGAAAAGTACATGGCCCAGTGCACCCAGGCTGCCACCCAACAGATCGGTGCTGCCGCAGCGAAGTCCCACTGCGCTTGCGGTGCTGACGCTATCAAGTCCTATCCGGCCAGCGATATTCAGGCACTGATGGACAACAAGGCAACGCCTGAACTGCAACAGAAAGCCCTTGGCCAGATCGCCAAATGCAAGGCAAATACCCCAGCGAAAAAATAATCAAACCGAGCATTCTGATCGGCTGAAAGGCGAAAAAAAGTGTTGGAAATGAGCCTTTTCAGACGATTTATGCAGGTTTTACAGGTTTTTTTATCGTCTTTACGTTTCGCTGCAAGCCTTTCAAACCGGGGCTTACAGCAAAAACAGGCGGTGAAGAAAACACGACTGATTGGCAAACAGCACGTCCGGGGGGCTACCAAAGCGAACATTTCGACTATGATACCCGGGTGTGCCCAGTTGGCCTGAGCAGCACAGTACTACTGAAAATATATGTTTCTTGGAGATACACCAAGAATAATCGCCAAACCGGCACCTAAAAATGGTTCAACGATGAAAAAGGCTTCGGCTTCATCACTCCTCAAGGTGGCGGTGACGACCTGTTCGTACACTTCAAAGCTATCGAATCCGACGGTTTCAAAAGCCTGAAAGAAGGCCAGACCGTCTCTTTCGTGGCTGAGAAAGGCCAAAAGGGTATGCAAGCTGCACAAGTCCGCCCAGAGTAATTTCTTGGCGCACTAAAAAAACCCCGTCCTGGTGACGGGGTTTTTTATGCCTGAAACAAAGTGCTCAGCCGCAGTTGACTCGGGTAACCACCAGATTGTTGTCAGTGTTCAGATTCAGGCGATCGGAGCGATATTCCAGAGTGATCATGTCGTTTGGCTTGAGGAAGCGCGCGTTTTGCGCCCCAGCCTTGGCGCGCGCCTGATCCAGCAACTCAGGGGACGCCTTTTTGCCGATGGCAAATTGTGCTGCCGATGCTTCGCAGCGGCTATTACCTGAAACAGCCGCCACGGGCTCCTTTGCCGACTCGCTGGAGGTTGTGCTGCAACCGGCCAACAGAGCAGCGGCCATAAGTGCACCCAGTGTCGCGAACTTCAAAGGCATGAAGCCTCCTTGTTTTCAAATGTTTAAGCAGAGATCGTGCGACCGCCAGCTCGGCGTTTGGTTTCACTGCCGAAGCCATGTCTGCCCCACGAGCGGAAAAATGCCGAGTGTGCCTGAGCAGCACCGCCTGACTCAGCAAACAATCGTGACTGAATATTAATGCAGCTCAATAAACGTCGATGTAGTCATCGGACGGATTTGGCCAGTTGTCCTTAAGCGCGTTGAAGATCTGCATAACCCAGACCTCATCGCTGGCTGCGACATTGCCCACATAGCCCGAGCCCTTCGCCCACGTTTCCAGGCGAAACAACAGACCGTCGATATCCTGTCCGCCGGTCACGGTGGACAGATAAGCGATGCCACCTTTAGTCACGCGCAATTGGTTGTGTACGTCATCGCTGGCCGAGGCCAATAGTTGGCGTACAGCCTCAAGAGTCAGGCCATCGGGAGAATTCAAGTCAATCTGCACAGCGGTGTCCCTGAAAAACCGTGAAAGACCAAGTGTCGCATAGTGCCCCGCTCATGCCTAAGTCGCAGTGCCTAACGACGCGCAAAATGGTTAACTCGAAAACATACATCCCGACCTTTCGAGCCTCCTCATGACCAGCCTCAGTATCGACGCCGCCATTAACGCCAAATGGGCAGACGGACACAGCTCTTACAGCCCCGGCACGACGGAAGAGCTGGCGTTGATCGGCATTGATCTATTGGTCAAGGAGCTGGGAATCGAGGCGGCGCAGCAATTTATCAATCAGGTATTCGAACGATACCCGATCGTACCGGCCGAGCAGGCACAATGAAAACCCGCAGGCCGTGGCCTGCGGGTTAGCAGGCTTATTTAAGGCGTTTCAGGCGCTCGGTCAACAAATCAAAGAAACCTTGGGCGTCACCATTTTCAACCCAGAACGCGTTCTTCGGTGCTTTCAATCCGTCGTACCAGTCAACGATGGTCTGCCCGAATGTCGGCCCTTCCCTGCTATCCACCACGACATTGACCGCTCGTCCGGTAAACAGCTCCGGTTTGAGCAGATACGCCACAACAGTGGCGTCATGCACCGGGCCACCCGGAATACCGTAGTGCTCCATATCGCCCTTGATGTACTCGTTGAGAATGTCGCCAACGATCTTGCTTGCATTGTTGTTCAGCGCAGCAATCTGCTTCAGGCGCGCATCACTGGTGAGGATCTTGTGCGTCACGTCCAGCGGCAGGTACGTAAGCTTCACGCCGCTCTTGAGAACCACTTCAGCAGCCTGCGGATCAGCGAACAGGTTGAATTCGGCAACGGGGGTGATGTTGCCACCGTTGAAATGCGCCCCGCCCATGATCACCACTTCCTTGATGCCTTGAACAATCTCAGGCTCCTGGATCAATGCCAGCGCCAGGTTGGTCTGCGGACCGAGCATGGCAATGGTGATGCTGTGCGGCTTGGCGGACTTCAGGGTGTCGATCAAATAGTTGACCGCATTCCCTTTCGCCAGGCCTTTCTTCGGCTCGTGAACCGTGACGCCCGACAAGCCTTCCTTGCCATGAATGTTCTCGGCGTAGATCGGCGTGCGCATCAGTGGTTTCGGCGCGCCGGCGTAAACCGGCACGTCTTCGCGCCCCGCCCATTCGCGAGCCAGCCGTGCGTTACGGGATGTTTTGTCCAGTCGCACATTGCCGGCAACGGTCGTCAGCGCACGGATATTCAGTTCATCAGGTGACGCCAGAGCAAAGAGCAAGGCGACCACGTCGTCAGCGCCGGGATCGGTGTCGATAATCAGGTCGATCTTTTCCGCCGCCTGAGCGCCGGTCGCAGTTATCACGGACAAAAGCAGCAGGCTCCGGATCAGTTGGTGGAACTTTTCAGCATAGCGTTGCATGGCGCATTCCTTGTGCAGGTGAATCGGAAATCAGAATGTAACCCCGGCGACCAGAACGATGTTGCAGTACGGCTGACATTCTCCTGTACGAATGATCGCCCTTGCTTGTCGGCTAAGCACCTTGAACTGCTCATGGGTGAGCAGATCCTTGCGCCCCAGCGCACCTTCTTCGTTCAATGCATCGAGATCGGCTAGCGCCGTCGGTTGCTTGTCGAAGATCTCCCTGGCCAGTACATGGCTTTCCACCTGCATTTCGCTGAGCACGACTTTCAGTGTGCTGACGAATTCAGGGATGCCATGGGTGAGCGCCAGATCGATCAATTCAACACCCGGTGGCACCGGCAAACCGGCGTCACCGATCACCAGCATGTCACCGTGACCGAGAGACGCGATCAGTCGCGACAGCGCGACGTTGAGCAGAGGAGTCTTTTTCATGCGGGTCTGAACGCCTGTACTTCGGACATGGTTGGAATGGACGGTTGCGCACCGGCACGGGTAACCGACAGCGCAGCGGCGATCTGACCGTAGCGAATCGCCTCGGCCTCAGACTTGCCACTGGCCAGCGCCGCGGCGAAACCGCCAACAAAAGTGTCACCCGCTGCCGTGGTATCTACCGCCTTCACCGTCGCTGCGGGGAAATGCTCGAAGCCCTCGCCATTGGCGAACAACGATCCTTGCGCGCCCAAGGTGACGATGACTTTGCCGGCACCCATGGCAATCAAATGAGTGGCAGCCGTTTCAGCCGTCTGCAGCGAGTCGACCGCCAACCCGCTTAATGCAGCCGCTTCGCTCTCGTTGGGAATCAGGTAATCAATCGCGGCAAACCAGTCTGCTGGCAAGGGACGACTGGCCGGCGCCGGGTTGAGGATTACGGTTTTGCCCAACTCACGCGCACGCTTGAGCGCATGCCCGACTGTCGCATCGGGGATCTCAAGCTGACAGATCACTACATCGGCAGTCTGCAAGACTGCATCAAAGCGGTCGATAACTGCTGGGGTCATCGCCCCGTTGGCACCGGCGACAATCACAATGGCGTTCTGGCTGTTGTCATCGACTACGATCAGCGCCACGCCACTGCAATCCTCTACGACACTGACGGCCTGACAGTCGATGTGCTCGGTCAATAACGCCTCGCGCAGTTGCACGCCATAGTCGTCATTGCCCACACAACCGATCATCGCCACCCTCGCGCCCAAGCGCGCAGCAGCAACCGCCTGATTGGCGCCCTTGCCGCCCGACACGGTAGCAAAAGAATGACCGATCAGCGTTTCACCGCCGCGTGGCAGCCGTGGCGCCCGGGTGACCAAGTCCATGTTCAGGCTACCTATTACCACTACATTTGCTGGCATACATCACTACTCATCAATTCGGTTTCAGCGATATTCGGTGAACACGCCGGACAGCGGCGCAGTCGATTCGCGCAGCACAATGCTCGGGGTTACGATGCGTTGATCGGCACCTGAGTCAGGCGCAGCGATTCTGCGCAACAGCACCTCGGCGGCCATCTCGCCCAGTTGCAGGATCGACTGGCCTACCGTGGTCAGCGCCGGATAGACATAACGGCTCATCTGAATGTCATCGAAGCCGATCACCGACAGCTCAGCCGGCACCCGCACGTTTCGTTCGGCCGCTGCGCGCAGCACACCGATGCCAATCATGTCATTACCGGCAAAAATCGCGCTGGGCGGACTGCTTTCGAGTAGCCGGGCAGCGGCGTTGTAACCACCGGTACTGGTGAAATCGCTGTCCAGCATGCGCTCTTCGCGCACCTCTATCCCCGCCTCTTGCAGCGCTCGGCAGTAACCGGCCTGGCGCATTTGCGCCACGCTGGTACTGGCCGGACCGCCGATGGTGGCGATGTCGCGGTGCCCCAGCTCTAGCAGGTGACGGGTGGCCAGATAAGCGCCGTATTCGTGGTCGATGCGCACCAGATCGGCATTCACACCTTCCAGGCCCCGGTCGACGATGACCATCGGCGTCTTCACCCCCGCCAGCCCTTCCGCCAGACCACTGTCACCGCCCGCGGAGGCGACGATCAAACCGTCGATGCGTTTTTCCAGCAACACGCGCAAATAACTGCGCTGCTTGTCCGGATTGTCGTCGGAGTTGCAGAGGATCACGCAGTAGCCGTTACGCTCGCAGTAATCCTCGATTCCCCGCGCCAGTTCAGCGAAGTACGGGTTGAGGCTATTCGGCACCAGCAGGCCGATGGTGGCGGTGGTCTTGGCTTTCAGCGAGCGCGCCACGGCACTGGGTACGTAGTCGAGGCTTTTGATCGCCGCCTCCACTTTGCGCCGCACTTCCTGACTGACCGGCCGGGTGTTGTTCACCACGTGCGACACGGTTGTATAGGAAATGCCCGCGAGCGCCGCTACATCCTTGATCGTTGCCATGGTTCAACCCCGGCGACTGGCGCGTTGACTGCGATAGGTGTCGAGCACCACGGCAATGACGATCACCGCACCGGTGATGATGCGCTTGGTTGGCTCAGTCGCACCAATCTGCGCGAGACCGGCTGCCAGAACGGAAATGATCAACACGCCGAAGAAAGTGCTGATCACCGAACCGCGCCCGCCCATCAGGCTGGTGCCGCCGATAACCACCGCTGCGATCACCTGCAGTTCCAGGCCCGAACCTGCGTTCGGATCAGCCGCTTCCAGACGCGAAATCTGAAACAGCGCAGCGATGCCCGCCAGCACACCCATCAGACTGAACACCAGAATCTTGTATGGTTTAGGATTGATCCCGGCCAGACGTACAGCCTCTTCGTTGGTGCCTATGCCGATCAGGTAGCGGCCAAAAACAGTACGGGTCAAAACTGCTTGCGCGATGAAGATAATCAGCAAAGCGATGATGAATGATGGGGAAATGCCGAACGCGATCGGATTCGACAGCCAGGCAAACGCATCGCCAATGTACGCAGTACGCGACCCGGTCATCTGATACGCCACACCGCGGGCCATCTCAAGCACGCCGAGGGAGACGATAAACGACGGGATTCGCCAGGCCACGGTGATCGAGCCGGTGATGGTGCCAGCCAAAGCCGCCACCGCCATGCCGAGCAGAGCCGCCGGCAAAACGCTCCAGCCCCAGCCGAGAATCGCAACGCTGACGGTCGACGCGGCCAGCGCCAGCACCGAGCCGACGGACAGGTCGATGCCGCCGATGATCAACACAAAGGTCATGCCCACCGCGAGCACCATCAGGTCAGGAATCTGGTTGGCCAGGGTGCTGAAAGTGTTGTACGAGAGGAAATGGCTGCTCAGGACCGAGAACAGCGCAATCATCGCCAGCAAGGCACCGGCCAGACCCAGATAAGTACCCAGGCCGAAAAAGTTGCCGCTACGTTTACTGGCAGAAGATGCAGTTTTCATGGGAGATCCCTAGGCGCTGCTTCGTTGAGCAACGCATCACGTTTTTGGTAGCCGGCGAATGCGGCAGCAAGCAAATCATCCTGGGTCCAGCTGTCGCGCTCGAAGGTGTCGATCAGACGCCCCGCCGAGAGCACGCCGATCCGGTCGCAGATCAGCATCAACTCGCGCAGGTCACTGGACACCACTACCAACGCCTTGCCCTGACGGGTCAATTCGCCGAGCAAGCCATAAATATCGAATTTGGCGCCGACATCGATACCGCGAGTGGGCTCGTCGAACAACAGTACTGAACAGTCGCGCTCCAGCCAGCGGCCGATCACGACCTTCTGCTGATTACCGCCAGACAGTTCCGAGACCAGTTGCGTCGGGCTCGAACTGCGGATGCGCATGGCCTCGATCTGACGCTGTGCCAGGGAGATTTCATCGCCATTGTTGACGAAGCCGCCACTGGAGATTTCAGGCATGTTGCCCAAGGCGATGTTGGCGCTGATCGACTGACTGAGCAGTAGCCCTTCGCCCTTGCGATCCTCAGTGATCAGAGCAATGCCGTTGCGCACGGCGTCGACAGGCGAGCGAACGTTTACAAGCTTCGCCGGTGAGCCGAGCGCGATGGTGCCGCTGTCGGCGGCATCGGCCCCGAAGATCAGCCGCAACAACTCCGTACGCCCTGCCCCGATCAACCCGGAAATGCCGAAAATCTCCCCGGCTCGCACTTCGAAGGAGACGTCGCGGACTTTGTCCGAACGCGTCAGGCCCGTAACCGTCAGCGCCGGAGCGCCGATCTTGCGCGGCCCCATGTCGATGTGTTCGCCCAGCTCGCGACCGACCATCAGGGTAACCAGTTGCTCGCTGTTGTAGTTGGCCATCGGCTCGACGCAGACCAGATTGCCGTCACGCAGCACGGCGATACGCTGCGCCACCCGCGCCAGTTCTTCGAGGCGGTGGGAAATGTAAATGATGGAAACGCCGCGAGCCTGCAAACGCGTGATCTGCTCGAAGAGCATTTCGACTTCGCGCGCCGTGAGCATCGCCGTGGGCTCATCGAGGATCAGTACGTGGCAATCGCCGATCAGATTACGCGCGATTTCGACCATCTGTTGATGACCGATACCCAGCTCACCGACCAGCGTGTCCGGGTCGATTGCGTCGAGGCCGACTTGCGCCATGGCTTCGATCGCCGCCTTGCGCAGTTGCTTGCGGCTGATCCAGCCAGCGCTGCTCGGCAAATTATCCAGAAACAGGTTTTCCGCCACCGAAAGCGTCGGCAACAGATTGAGTTCTTGCATGACCATGCGCACGCCAAGCTCTTCTGCCTGGGTACGGCTGCCCGGACGGTAGTCCTTGCCCTGAAATTGCATCTGGCCGGTTGTAGGCGTAACCAGACCGCCAATGATCTTCGACAGGGTACTTTTGCCGGCACCATTCTCGCCGGTCAGCGCCAGTACTTCACCGCGCATCAGCGTCAGATCGATGCCGGTGAGCACCGGTTGCGCATAGGTCTTGCCGATACCGCTGACCGAGAGGACAGCGTTCGGGGCGGAAACTGACATAGAAATCTCCATGCGCTCGCCCGAACGGACGAGCGCCATTGTGTCGCAGATGACTTACTGGGTGACCAGCTCGACCGGTGTTTCGATCACGCCGTTGGCACCGCTGTCGACTTTTTCGCCTTTGATGATCTTCAGTGCGGTTTCGATGCCGAATACGGCCTGCTTGGCTGCAAACTGGTCAGCCGTCGCCAGCACACGACCGTCCTTGAGCATTGGTTTGATGGCATTGATGTTGTCGTAACCTACGACCTGAACCTGGCCAGCCTTACCGGCGGCGCGGACTGCGGAAACGGCGCCGACTGCCATGCTGTCGTTACCGGCAAGCAGTGCCTTGATCTGTGGATACTCGCTGAGCATCGAGGAGGCAACCTGGTTGCCCTTGTTGATTTCCCAATCACCGGATTGCAGCGAGACTACTTTGATCTGCGCGGCTTCCATCGCATCCTTGAACCCGGCCGTACGCGCCTGCGCGTTGGTGGTGGTGGACACACCTTCGATGATGCCGACTTCGTCGCCCGCCTTCAGTTGCTTGGCCAGATATTCACCAACCAGGCGTGCACCCTTGCGGTTGTCCGGACCTACGAAAGGCACATTGATGTTTTTGCTTTTGACCACGGCCGGGTCGAGCTGGTTGTCGATGTTGATCACCGTGATACCGGCGTCAACGGCCTTTTTGATTACGGGCACCATGGCCTTCGAGTCAGCCGGCGCGATCACCAGAGCATCGACTTTCGAGACGATCATCTGCTCGACGATACGGATCTGGTTGGCAGTGTCGGTTTCGTCCTTGATGCCGTTGGACACCAGATCGAAATCGGCGGAGTGTTCTTTCTGGTAGGCCTTGGCGCCGTCTTCCATGGTCAGGAAGAATTCGTTGGCCAGAGATTTCATGACCAGCGCGACTTTGGGTTTTTCCGGGGACTCTGCGAATGCCGAGGAGACAGGTAGTGCAGCGGCTGTAGTAGCCAGCATAGCGACAGCAAGAAGACGTGCGGCGAAGGGCAGCTTCATGGATTCACTCCGATCTTATGATTATTGTGAGCAACGTTTGCGCTGACGTAAGCTACATCACGGCTGCATGGGCGTCCGACCCGCTAAAGCCGCGCAAACGTTTGCGTAGATCGAACTATGGGAATCCCGCCGACATTTGTCAATAATCAGAAATCGTCATTTATCGCAGGGCTAATTGCCGATTGGCCCCATCGACATCATGCGGTGGTGTTGACCAGGCCACCACTGGCGCCCTTGGACATTTCCTTCACCAGTGCACCGGCGACTTCCATCATTGCCGCGCTGGTCTGCGCGATCTGCCCCTGAATGGACATAACTGCCTGGGCCTTGGCTTCGGGCGTTGGATAGCGTGCAGCCTGCGCTGCTGCCAGTTGCTGCTGCTGTTCCTGAAGCTGTTTCTGCAGTTCCTGCATGCGCTTGAGCAGTGTTTTAACGGCGACGCTCTGATTCCCGTCGCTCTCGGCCTTGCTGTCCTCCTGAACAGGACCGCCACCGGTTCTGACCTGATTTTTTTCAGTCTTCTCGGTACCCAGCGCCTGACTCGATGCCTCATTGGTCGCGTCGTTCAGGGTGGTGATCGTCGCTGCAGTTTTACCGCCGATGATGACTGCAGCAGGATTGGCAAAACCGACCGTCAGTGACATGTGAGCTCCTAAGATTTGGTTTCCTTGAGGACGCATCGGCCTGAAGGCACATTTCTTTAGCGGTAATTTGTCACGCGGCCGGCAATTCAAAATATTGCCTATCGGCGAGCCGAACAAGAATCCGCCTGTTGTTCGGAATCCCGGATGGACGAGCCCGCAGCAAGACCCTGACCCTCGACAAATGTTGATGTAAATCATCGAGTTAAACATTTTCCGCTGGCACATTACGCATGGTATGAATCCTGCTCTCCTCCCTGCACCTCAAGCGTTCAGATCGGCTTGGGGCGCATCTAGATGAACCTGCACCAGCACCGTCTCACAACTAGAGAGAAAAATAATGAAATCTGCTTTCAATACCTTTATTCCGGGCGCATTGGCCCTCCTCCTGCTCCTGCCCACTGCCATTCAGGCAAAAGAAGTCGAAACCCAGACCAAACTGGCCAACGTCGTTGTCCTGGCCACGGGCGGCACCATCGCCGGCGCCGGTGCGAGTGCCGCAAACAGCGCCACCTATCAGGCAGCGAAAGTCGGCGTCGAACAACTGATCGCCGGCATTCCCGAGTTGAGCAAACTGGCCAACGTACGTGGCGAACAAGTGATGCAGATCGCTTCGGAAAGCATCACCAATGACAACCTGCTGCAATTGGGTCGTCGCGTTTCGGAACTGGCTGACAGCAAGGACGTCGACGGTATCGTCATCACCCACGGCACCGACACTCTCGAAGAAACTGCGTACTTCCTGAATCTGGTCGAGAAGACAGACAAGCCGATCATCGTCGTCGGCTCGATGCGTCCAGGCACTGCGATGTCGGCGGACGGCATGCTCAACCTGTATAACGCCGTCGCCGTAGCAAGCAGCAAAGAAGCGCGCGGCAAAGGCGTGCTGGTTACCATGAACGACGAGATCCAGTCCGGTCGCGACGTCAGCAAAATGATCAACATCAAGACCGAAGCGTTCAAAAGCGCCTGGGGTCCGCTGGGCATGGTGGTCGAAGGCAAATCCTACTGGTTCCGCATGCCGGCCAAGCGTCACACCATGGACTCGGAATTCGACATCAAGGACATCAAAAGCCTGCCTGATGTAGAAATCGCCTACTCCTACGGCAATGTCAGCGATACCGCTTACAAGGCACTAGCGCAATCTGGTGCCAAAGCCATCATCCACGCCGGCACTGGCAACGGCTCGGTCTCCTCCCGCGTGGTTCCGTCCCTGCAAGCACTGCGCAAGGATGGCGTACAGATCATTCGTTCGTCCCACGTCAACGCCGGCGGTTTTGTCCTGCGTAACGCCGAACAGCCTGACGACAAATACGACTGGGTTGTCGCTCACGATCTGAACCCGCAAAAAGCCCGCATCCTGGCAATGGTCGCGCTGACCAAGACCAACGACAGCAAAGAACTGCAACGGATGTTCTGGGAATACTGATTGATCTTCGCCTGATCAGTCCTTGATCAGGCAATTGCTCACCACCTGCCGGACTTGGCAGGTGGTGCCTCGCTTACACCCTCAAGCATTTCTCCCACGAAAAACTCCCCAAGCCTTACACCAAAATCGGAAACCTGGTGTCAGAGGATTTTCTTGAATTTTAAGCGGTTGCGAAATTGCCTACAGTTAAATACTGTATGCACGTACAGCTTAATAAGGATAACCTCGTGGTCACCTCTCCTGCTGCTCCTGACGCTTACGAACGCATGGGTATGCGCGTTCAGAAAATCATCAATTCCCCCACCGCGCAAAAGGCCAAAGCCGCACTGATTTTCCGTTTACCGGATGAGCCAATGGATGACTGGGAGCGCCTGCTCGAGGAAATCGCCGAGAACGATAACGTCACCCTCGCTTATCGCGATGACGGTGGCGTGCAGATTTTTTGGGTTGTGCCGAAGGAAGATTGATTCAATGAGTGTCCGCTGTGTTGCTTTGCTGTTGTTGTTTTTCGCCATGGGCGCCCAGGCTGGCGCCCCACGAACCTTTTCGGAAGCCAAGAAAGCCGCGTGGAAACTTTATGCTCCGCAGTCAACCGAGTTTTACTGCGGCTGCAAGTACACCGGCAACAAGGTCGATTTGAAAGCTTGCGGTTACGTGCCGCGCAAGAACGCCAAGCGCGCTTCAAGAATCGAGTGGGAGCACATCGTGCCGGCCTGGCAGATCGGTCACCAGCGACAATGCTGGCAGCAAGGCGGACGCAAGAACTGCACACGCTACGATCCGGTGTATCAAAAAGCCGAAGCTGACTTGCACAACCTGGTGCCGAGCATTGGCGAGGTCAACGGCGACCGCAGTAACTTCAGCTACGGCTGGCTGCCGGTGCAATCCGGCCAGTATGGATCCTGCCTGACTCAGGTCGACTTCAAGGCCAAGAAGGTCATGCCCCGCCCTTCGATTCGCGGCATGATAGCCCGTACGTATTTTTATATGAGCAAACAATACGGGTTGCGTCTGTCGAAGCAGGATAGGCAGTTGTACGAAGCGTGGGACAAGACTTACCCGGTGCAGGATTGGGAGCGCCAGCGCAACCAAAGCGTGGCGTGCGTGATGGGGCGCGGCAATGAATTTGTCGGCTCGGTGAATCTGAAAGCCTGCGGCTGATCGCAGCACAAATACAAAGGCCTCGAGCGTTATGCTCGAGGCCTTTTTCATGTCCGTGTCTCAGCTGTGTTGAAGGCGCGTCGTTTATGGCGTGAGCGGATGCTCAATCACCACCGATTCAATATTTTGTTTCTTGGCTTTTACCAATGCTGCATCCACCTGCACCTTGCGCGCCTCGGCGTCAGCCTGGGAGTTGAACGGACCGATCAGAATTCGTGTTTTACCGCTGCCATCCTTGACGACTGTCGGAACGAAAGCGTGCTCGATCAACCAGCCGCTCAGATCACTGACCGCCTGAGGGGTTTCACCACGCACTTCCAGATCCCACTGGGGCGCAGCGGCCGCCGACGCTGCCGCGACCTTCGCCTCAGGCTTGGGCGCATCTACATTCTTGCCTTCACCGCAGCCTGCCAATGCCAGTGCCGCTACCAGCCAAACCAATTTGCGCACAACGCTTTCCTCGGAATTCGTAAAGCGGCGATCTTATCATTCATAAATACTTCGCGAGCCCCGCAAAATGGGCACAAAACAACGAGAATGATGATTGCAGCCTCTGTATAGTTACGCCCTGGGAATTAATGTCGCATCTGCGCGTCAGAAAGAGGCACCCAAACCGTGAGACTTCGCACTAATCTATAGATACCACCGACCTCTGCACTGTCTGAATCAGGTGCCCTACAAAGCAATCAAGGAGAAGACCATGCTGATACTCACCCGCAAAGTCGGTGAAAGCATAAACATTGGTGATGACATCACGATCACCATCCTCGGAGTCAGCGGCCAACAGGTGCGCATCGGCATCAACGCTCCGAAAAACGTGGCAGTGCACCGTGAAGAAATTTACCAACGCATCCAGGCCGGCCTTACCGCTCCGGACAAGCCGCAAACGCCCTGAGCCACACCGCCTCACGTAGCCAGTCCTTTTGCCCCTGCGCAAGACTGGCTAAAGATTCACGCGCCGTTTAGCCATCCGCATTCCACACCGCTGGGCACGGCGCCTGAAGCATACTGACTTTCCTCGCTTGCCCACTTTTCCCCCCTTGCGCCGATGTTACCTTTCACTCCCGAAGCTGGCTGTCGGACGTTTCTGATAGAGCGCGGAGAATTTCGCCTTCTAAGCAAATACCACTCCGCGCGCCATGCCTGTCGCGGCGACCATCATCAACATCAGAAGCAGCGCCTCAACGTGACTGATGCGCGCGTACAATTTCCCCAGTCCGATATCAGGCGCCGTACCGCGCGATGTCGCGATGCGCCATTTGATCAGAGTGATCATCGGTGCAAGCTCTAGCAGAAGAATCAGCACCAACAGTGTCATCTTAAGGTGGAACAGCGGTTGGTGAAGGTAATAGTCAGAGCCTTTCTCGTAGCCACCAAAGGCACGCATCGCTCCCGTGACCAGCAGCGTCAAAGCTGAAAGCCCCCACAGGTTATCCGCGAGCAAAATACGCTTCACGCCCCCTGCATCCACCGAGAGCTGACTTAAAGCTCTGCCGCGCGTCAGCACCGCCCAGAAAGCCAAAGCAAACGCGAATAGATGAACAGCCGCAAGAACCCAGTGACTCAGCATCGACACACCCCTCTGAAAGAACTGAAAATCGGCCAGTCAGTAGTAGACGAAAAGATCACGCCTCGCTCGGAGGTGAAGAAGGGATGGATGCCAAAGCCAAATCGCAGGCAAAAAAAATCCCAAGCAGCTGATGGAAGCTTGGGATTTAAAAATGCATAAACCGTGGTGGTGAACGCGGGGTGAATGTTACTTAAATTCACAATACGCGACAAGACCTTTTCCGATAACCGGTTGGAGAAAAAGAACTGTAAGCCTTTAAATATTCAGGTTTTTTCCAAGACGGACTCGAATCAATGCGCACCAAAATGGCGCTTGATCATTTAGCCGATACAGTACTGAATGCAGAGCTGACAGAGCGAGGCGACATTTACTGGAAACAACGCGAGCGCAAATCCAAGACAACAAAAAAGGGCCCACCTTTCGGTGAGCCCTTCTAGACCGCCCAGCAGAGCGGATTTTGTTTGGTAGGCGCGATTGGACTCGAACCAACGACCCCCACCATGTCAAGGTGGTGCTCTAACCAACTGAGCTACGTGCCTGCTGTGAGGCGGCATTCTACGGAATTCCGGAGGGGTGTCAACACCTTTTTTTCACCTAACCCTATGAATATGCAAAATATTTAATTCCGGCTCAGCAAAGAACATTTTCCGGTGGCTGGCGGAGGTTTTTCAACTCGGGTAGGATCGGCGCACTCGTAAAATATATTAAACAGAGGCGGCAGGATGGCGAACACCCAATACCCAGAGTCTTATTACGCTGCGTCGGCCAATGCCGTGCCGCCACGTCCTGTGCTGCAGGATGACGTGGAGACGGACGTCTGTGTGATCGGTGCCGGGTATACCGGGCTGTCCTCCGCTTTGTTTCTGCTGGAGAACGGTTTTCGCGTAACGGTACTGGAAGCGGCCAAGGTCGGTTTTGGTGCGTCGGGGCGCAATGGTGGGCAGATCGTCAATAGCTATAGCCGCGACATTGATGTAATCGAACGCACCGTGGGGCCCAAGCAAGCGCGACTGCTGGGTGAAATGGCCTTTGAAGGCGGCCGCATCATTCGCGAGCGCGTTGCCAAATACGATATCCAGTGCGACCTGAAAGACGGTGGCGTGTTCGCCGCCCTTTCCGCCAAACAAATGGGTCACCTTGAATCGCAGAAACGGCTGTGGGAACGCTTTGGCCACACGCAGCTGGAGCTCATGGACGAGCGCCGCATCCGTGAAGTCGTTGGCTGCGAACAATACGTCGGTGGCATGCTCGATATGAGCGGCGGCCATATCCATCCGCTGAATCTGGCGCTCGGTGAAGCGGCGGCAGTCGAGTCTCTCGGCGGCACCCTCTACGAGCAATCACCTGCCGTGCGCATCGAGCGCGGCGCCGATCCGGTTGTGCATACACCGCAAGGCAAGGTCAGGGCCAAGTTCATCATCGTCGCCGGCAATGCCTATCTCGGCAATCTGGTACCGGAACTGGCGGCCAAGTCGATGCCGTGTGGCACTCAGGTGATCACCACCGAGCCACTGGGCGATGAGCTGGCGAAGGCGTTATTGCCGCAGGATTACTGCGTGGAGGACTGCAACTATCTCCTCGACTACTACCGCCTGACCGCCGACAAGCGCTTGATCTTCGGCGGCGGCGTGGTTTATGGCGCGCGCGATCCGGCGAACATCGAAGCGATCATCCGCCCGAAGATGCTTAAAGCCTTCCCGCAACTCAAGGATGTGAAGATCGACTACGCCTGGACCGGCAACTTCCTGCTGACTCTGTCGCGGTTACCGCAGGTCGGGCGCCTGGGCGACAACATTTATTACTCGCAGGGCTGCAGCGGTCACGGCGTCACCTACACGCACTTGGCGGGCAAGGTCCTCGCCGAAGCGTTGCGAGGTCAGGCGGAGCGTTTCGATGCCTTTGCCGACCTGCCGCACTACCCCTTCCCCGGCGGGCAGTTGCTGCGCACACCGTTCGCCGCGCTGGGCGCCTGGTATTACGGCCTGCGCGATAAATTCGGGATGTAAAAAAGGGCCGCAAATAGCGGCCCTTTTCATTTGACGTACACACTTCAAAGCTGATCCCGAGCGATCCCGCTGCGAATCCGCAGGATATCTGCCAGCACCGCCAGCGCAATTTCCGCCGGCGTCTTGCTGCCGAGATTGAGACCGATCGGCGCATGAATCCGCGCCAGCTCAGCCTCACTCAATCCACCAATGCGCTTTAAGCGCTCGAAACGTTTTTGCGACGTCTGCTGCGATCCCATCACACCGATGTAAAACGCCTCGGTGCGCACCGCCTCCATCATCGCCAGATCGTCGATACGCGGATCGTGGGTCAGCGCCACCACGGCTGTATCGCGATGGCAACCACCGTCGGCAATGAACACCGAAGGCAACTGCCGACGGATTTCCACGCCATTGAGCACCACACCTTCGAGGACTTCATCGCGCGGATCGCAGAGAATCACTTCGAAGCCGAGCCCAACTGCGAACTCGGCGCACGCCTGCGCCACACTGGAGTAGCCGGCCAACAACAAACGCTGCGCTGCGCCAATACGAATGCGCACCCGATCGATCTCACGCTTGATCCGTGCGCCCTGCTCGCGATCAGCAAAAATAGCGCGCGCACCGCTGGCCAAACCGACCTCGCGAATCACACGACGCTGCCCCTGCAGCGCCGACTCCAGTTCACGCAGATGCGCCTGCACCTCGCAGTCGGCGTCAAGTTTCTCCACCAGCACGTCGAGAATGCCACCGCAAGGCAAACTGACCCGCGAGCGCGGATCATCGCCTTCGCCGTAACGCACAACGCAGATCGTTTCGAGAAACGCACCTTCGGCGACGCGCTCAAGAAAATCCTCCTCGACGCAACCGCCCGACAGCGAACCGATCCACTGCCCGCCCTCGTTTACCGCCAGCAGCGAACCCGGCGCGCGCGGTGCCGAGCCATAGGTGCTCAGCACGGTGCACAGCCAGATGCGCTGTCCCGCTACCGACCACTGCAACGCCCGGCGCACCACTTGCAGATCGAGATACTGCATATCAGTGGGCCTTGTGCTCGGCGCTCGGCGCGTCGGCTTGCAGCTTCTGCACGTCACTCACCGCCAGCTCAGCACTCTGGCCACCCCAACCCTGACGCAGGTAGTTGAGCAGATCAGTCAATTGCTCAGGACTGAGCTTGTCGGCGAAACCCGGCATCGGTTGCATGCGCTCGAACCCGGAGAATTTCTGTTCGCCGATGCCGTCTTCGATCACTCGCAACAGGTTGCGCGGATCTTCCAGACGCAACGTGGTGTTGCCGCGCATGGCCACGGCGATGTGCGGCTTGCCTTCACCGCCAGCGGCGTGGCAACCGGCGCAGACGTTCAGGTATTCCTGGCGGCCGCGCTGAGCGCTTGCGCTGAGCTTGTCCAAGGACACCTCGACGAGCTCCTTGGCTGGCGGCGGTTGCTCGCCGAGCAGGAACGTCGCCATGGCCGCCAGATCAGCATCGCTCAGACCTTGAGTGCTGTTGTGAAACACCGGGAACATTTCGTTGAACATCGTCCCTTGCGCGCTCATGCCATGCTTCAGAAACGTGCTCAAATCCTGCTGATTCCAGCCGCGCGCGGCCAGGTCGGTGGCCAGCAGGCTCGGCGCCAGATAACCACTGAGGATGCCGCCGGTCATCCGCTTGTCCATCTGCATCGCGCCCGGCAGGCCGCGTGGCGTATGGCATTCGCCGCAGTGACCGAGGACGTCGACCATGTACTGGCCGCGCTTCCACGCCTCACTTTTGCCTTCGGCCGGCTCCAGCTTGACGTCTTTGCCGTAGAGCATGTTCCAGCCGGTCAGGCCCAGACGCACGTTGAACGGAAAGCTCAGGCTGGTCACCGGCGCGGCGCGCTCGATCGGCTCGATGGTTTTCAGATACGCGTGAATCGCATCGGAATCGGCGCGCGGCATAAGGTGATACGAGGTGTACGGCATCGCCGGATACAGATTCGCACCGTCGCGCCGTTTACCTTCGGTTAGCGCAGCGAAGAACTCGTCATCGCTGTACAGACCGATGCCGTGCTCTTTGCTCGGGGTGATGTTGGTGCCGTAGATCGTGCCGAATGGCGAGACGATCGGCAGGCCGCCGGCATACGGCGCGCCACCCGGTGCGGTGTGGCAGGCCATGCAGTCGGCGGCGCGGGCGAGGTATTCGCCGCGCTTGACCTGATCGTCGGCGTGCGCCCCCAACAGCGGCGCAGCCATTGCGACAGCAAAAGCCAGGCGGGTCAGTAAATGCTTCATGCTCAACCCTCCTTGACCAGGCCGAGATCGGTCAGCACGTTGCGCGTCGCGTTGTAATAACGCACGTAGCCGGTGCAGCGGCAGACGTGATGGCCAAGACTGTCCTCGATGACTTGCTCCAGCTGACTTTTGACGATCGGCTGACGCTGCAGCTTCTCGACCAGCACGGTCGCAGCGTTGACGAAACCCGGTGCGCAGTAGCTGCACTGGAAGGCGAACTCGTCGACGAAGCGCTGCTGGATCGGGTTCAGCTCGGTGACCTGGCCTTGCTCGTCGCGACTGGCGTGACCTTCGATGGTGCGAACTTTCTTACCCTCGAAGTAATGCGCGCCGGTAATGCAGGTACGCACCTCCTCGCTGGTGCCGTCCGGGTTGTCGACGATCACTACGCAGGCGTGGCAGATGCCCTGGCCACAGCCCAGACGCGAGCCGGTGAGGTTTTTGTATTCGTGCAGGTAGTCGATCATCGGCAGGTCATCAGGGATGTCCACCGGGCCGACGGATTGACCGTTGAGGGTCAGTTGAAGCGGACGGTTAGCCATTGAGGGCCTCCTTGATGCGCGCAGCGGTGATAGGCAAGTCCCGAACACGTTTACCGATGGCGTGCGCCACGGCGTTACCGATGGCACCGACAATCGGGATCATCACCACTTCGGCGATGCCTTTGGACGGATCGCTCGGTGACAGCGGCGGCAGAATTTCCGCGGTCTGCTTCCACACCGCAACGTGACGGGCCATCGGCAGACGGTAACGGTTGAAGTTCCAGTCACCCTCCCCCGGCCCGCCTTCATAAAGCGGCATCTCTTCCATCAGCGCGTGACCGATACCCATGGCGATGCCACCTTCGAGCTGGCCCTTGACCAGCTCTTCAACCAGCACACGACCGCACTCGATCCATGAGTGGTGGTTGAGCACCTGAACTTCCGCCGAACCCTTGTTGACCTTCAGCTCGACCAGGGTGGCGACAGGGCTGTAATAGGTCACCGCTGCGTTGTTCAACTGCACAACCGGGTAATTGACGTTCTGCCGATCAAGCAAATGGAAGCCTGCGCTGTTCATTTGCGCTTTCTTGGCTTGCGGCGCGCCATCGCCGTATTTCACTGCCAGACCATCGAGCGGCAGGCGCTCGCGCACGCCGTCGATGCTGTACTCGGCCTCGGCCCAGCTCCAGCGGTTGAAACCGTGCACCGTCGCGCCGGTCACCAGACCGCGCTCGTGGGCGCGCCTGGCCAACTCTTCGAAGCTCAGCGGTTGCATCCCGTTGGCAGTGAGTTTGCCATCGACCCAATGCGCATCTTCGCGACGGACCACATAAGGGTTGGCCTGGCCGCCATACGGGCCCTGACGCCAGATCTCCAGTGCCGCCGGCCACAAACCGTGATTGAACAGCACGCGCGCCGCTTCACGGGTTGCATGACTGAAGTAATAGGCGGAGTTGGTCGCCGACGAGGCCGACGCCAGCTTGCCCACCCAGCGTGGATTGCGCAGCAGATTGTCCTGCTCGGACTGGCTCATGATGTACGGGTTGCCGCTGGTGATCAGCTGCATTTCGTGCCATTCGGTTTCGCCGGTTTTCACCTCGTGCGCCGGGCTGCCGAGGAAATCGGCGACGACCAAGGCTTGCGAGGTGGACATGCCGGTGCCAATTTCGATGCCGATGTGACGCAGGGTGATACGGCCGTCAGCGGCAAATTGGATGCTGGCCATCGGCGCTTCGGAACCGGTGCCGAAGTCTTTCTGGCAGATGGCGAAACCAACGCCGTACCAGTTATCCGGATCTGCCGCTTCACGTTGCTGCTTGATCGCGTCGCGGTTTTTCCAGACCTCATGCACCGAGGCCTTGTCGAGAATTTCGTGCAGGCGCAGTGCACCGGCCGGGATCGCGCCCTGGGTATTTTTCATCCCCGAACGCAAGGCGTTCCGACGGCGCAAATCGATGGCGTCGACACCCAGGCGATTGGCGATCTCGTCGACCATCATTTCGGTCGCTGCCATGCTTTGCAGGGTGCCGTAACCGCGCATCGAACCCGCCTCGACCGCGCGCGAGTGATACGCCGTAACCTGCAGATCGTTCTGCGGCATGTAGTAGATCGACTGCGCCGCAGTGGCGCCAACTGCTGCCACAGATGGGCTGTAGTTGACCCGACCGCCACCGTCGACGCTCATTTCAGCGCGGAAAATCTTGAAGGTGTAATCGTTCTTGTCCACCGCCAACTGGTAGCGGATATCGAACGGGTGACGCTTGATGCCGCTCTGGAACTGCTCGTAGCGGTCGTTGGCCAGACGCACCGGCACACCGGCGCCGTACAGCGCGGCCAAGGCTGCGTAGTAGACAAAGATGTTGTGGTCTTTGGAGCCGTACCCGACGGTGTAGCCCGGGTGCATGTTCAGATTGGCCAGGCCAAAACGCGACGGCCCGATCATCTTCGCGGTTTCGGTCGCGACTTCTAGCGGGCACTGGGTCGCCACAACGAAATGCAGTGTCTTGGTCTTCGGGTCGTACCAGCCGTTGCCGTTGTCCGGCTCGAGGGCAGCCGGTTCGATCGACGGGGTTTTGTAGCGCTCGTCGAACACCAGCCAGTTGTCCGGCGGCGTGTCGATTTCCTGCTTCATGCGGTCGGCGTAAAACAGCCCGCGCTCGGTGAGATTACCGTGCAGGTTCGGCGATGCATTCCACACCGGACGGCGGTTCTTCAGCATCGGGAACAGGATCGAGTCCTTGAGACTGGCGAACTCGTCCTCATCGGCAGAAGTCGCACCGCCGACGCGCACGTAGCGGAAACTGCCGTAGGGATCACCTTCGTAAAACGGCACCTTGGCACCGTAGCGAATCGCTTTGTCGTTGAATTTGAGTTGATTCTTGGCCTGACGGAAACGCTCGAAATCGTTCCAGATCAGAATCGCCACCGGGTGACCGATGAACATCGGCACTTTGCCTTGCGGCAGCAATGGATCGGGAGCGTGCTCTTCAGGAAAGACGATACCGTCCTTGTCCAGGTCGGCAGCGGTGACGATGCGGTCCGGCTGCAGATCAGCGCCGAGCCACGACAAGTCGTAGCCTGCGTAAATGCGGTCGGCCTTGATGGTTTTCAGCAGCATGGCGTGGCCTTGTTGCTCAGGCCAGCCGGGCATGTCCTTGGCGCGGATGTCGCGAGCGAAGACTTTGCTCCCGCAGACCTTGAAAAGGCCGTCGTTGCGTTGACGCGCCTTGCCGTTATTGCCGAGCCATTTCTCGGACGGCACGGTGACGCTGTTTTCCATCAAGGCAGCCAGCGCCTGACTGCTGAGCGGCGTAAGCGTAACGCTCACACCCGCCACCAGCCCGCCCTGAAGGAACGAGCGCCGGGATATTTCACGGTTGGACATGGATCATCCTCTGGACGGTTATAGGTCCGCCCTTGTGGTTATGTACTGGGGATCTCGAGTCGTGCAGAAGCTCTTTCTGGCGAAGCAAAGAGCTGTGTTGACAGTGCAAAGCTGACCGAAAGGTTAACTTTAAAGCTTTCTGCGTCCGCAGCAAACAACCAGTTACAAAAACCTGACTAATTAATCAAAAAAATCAATGCGACGTGGTAGCGCAGAAGGCTTGCCGAGATTCTTGTAGGAGCTGTCGAGTGAAACGAGGCTGCGGTCTTTTGATCTTGCTTTTTTTAACCAAGATCAAAAGATCGCAGCGTACCGCAGCTCCTACAGGGCGATGTGCGCAGGAGTTAGGGAGAGGATTAGCCAGATTTCAGACACAAAAAACCCCGGTCTTTCGACCAGGGTCTTTGCTATCGATCCGATTCAGCCGGTGGCTGGTTTCGGCGCTTCAAGGCGTTCAGTGGTCCTTGAAGCAGATATGGCGCAGCGGACGGGACTCGAACCCGCGACCCCCGGCGTGACAGGCCGGTATTCTAACCGACTGAACTACCGCTGCGTATCGCTTTGAGCTTGCACTCAAGTAACTCGTTTTGATTGCAGGCTTCGGTGCCTTGCAATCGCGAACCAGATAAATCTGACTCGTAAAATATGGCGCAGCGGACGGGACTCGAACCCGCGACCCCCGGCGTGACAGGCCGGTATTCTAACCGACTGAACTACCGCTGCGCGTCGGTGCAGGCACTTTCAGCCTACTCTCTTGCTTGCGCAAGCTTCTCGGGAGTGGTGGGTGATGACGGGATCGAACCGCCGACATTCTGCTTGTAAGGCAGACGCTCTCCCAGCTGAGCTAATCACCCGTTTGCATCTCCGAGGCCGCGAAATTTACGCAGGTGGCGAAGCTAAGTCAATAGCAGGATTGGAGTTTTTCTGAAAAAGACGAAATTGCTTCATTCCTGAAGAAGCCATCGATCGATGGACCGCATTCGCGAGCAGGCTCGCTCCTACAGAACGCGGCTTCGCTTGTTATTCGGTGTAGATCATCTTCTTGGTCATGCCACCATCGACAACGAATTCCTGCCCGGTGACAAACCCGGCGTTGCGCGACAGCAACCACGCGACCATCGCCGCCACGTCCTCGACCGTGCCTACCCTGCCCGCCGGATGCTGGGCGTGATCGGCATCGGCCAAAGGTTCAGCGCGACGCACCGAGGGATCACGCGCATCGATCCAGCCTGGACTGACGGCGTTGACCCGGATTTCCGGCCCCAGACTGATCGCCAGCGCATGGGTCAGCGCCAACAACCCGCCCTTGCTTGCGGCGTAAGCCTCGGTATCCGGTTCCGACTGCCCGGCGCGAGTCGAAGCCAGGTTGACGATCGAGCCGTTATGCGCACGCAGGTACGGGGCACAGTGCTTGGCCAGCAACATCGGCCCGCTCAGATTCACTGCCAGCACCCGATTCCAATAAGCCAGATCGAGGCTTTCCAGGGTGATGTTGTGCGGATCGGCCACCGCCGCGTTGCAGACCAGCGCATCGAGGCGACCAAACTGCCCCAACACCTCGGCCACGCCCAACGCGACCTGATTTTCATCGGCGACGTCCATGGCGATGAACCAGGCATTCTCGCCCAGCACTTTGGCCACTTTCGAACCGCGCACCCGATCGAGATCGGTGAGCACTACCTGCCAGCCTTCGCTGATCAGCCAGGCCGCAATACCCAGACCGATACCGCGTGCGGCGCCGGTGACCAGCGCCACGCGACCATGGGTATTGGCCACCGGTGTGGACAATTCGATCACAATGCCGCCAGACCGCGCGTCAGGTCAGCTTGCAGGTCAGCCACATCTTCCAGACCGACCGCCACGCGGATCAGGCTGTCACGAATGCCTGCCGCTTCACGCTCCTGCGGCGCCAGACGGCCATGCGAGGTGGTGCTCGGATGGGTGATCGTGGTTTTGCTGTCACCGAGGTTGGCGGTGATCGAAATCAACCGCGTGGCATCGATAAAGCGCCAGGCACCCTCTTTGCCGCCCTTGACCTCGAAGCTGACTACCGCACCGAAGCCCTTCTGCTGACGCTGAGCCAACTCGTGCTGTGGATGGCTCTTGAGGCCGGCGTAATGGACTTTCTCGATGCCGTCCTGCTGCTCCAGCCATTCGGCCAGCGCCTGGGCATTGGCACAATGCGCCTTCATGCGCAGGTTGAGAGTCTCGAGGCCTTTGAGGAAGATCCACGCATTGAACGGGCTGAGGGTCGGCCCGGCGGTACGCAGGAAACCCACAACCTCCTTCATTTGTTCGCCGCGACCGGCAACAACGCCACCCATGCAGCGGCCCTGACCGTCGATGAATTTGGTCGCCGAATGCACGACAATGTCCGCGCCGAGCTTCAGTGGCTGTTGCAGCGCCGGGGTGCAGAAGCAATTGTCGACCACCAGCTGCGCGCCCTTGGCGTGGGCGATTTCTGCCAGCTCGGCGATGTCCACCAGTTCGGCCAACGGATTGGACGGCGATTCGACAAAAAGCAGCTTGGTGCTGGATTTGATCGCCGCGTTCCAGGCCGACAGATCGGCGAGCGGCACGTAATCGACTTCAACGCCGAAGCGCTTGAAGTATTTCTCGAACAGGCTGATGGTCGAGCCGAACACGCTACGCGACACCAGCACATGATCGCCGGCACTGCAAAGGCTCATCACCACGGCCATGATTGCAGCCATGCCGGTTGCCGTGGCGACGGCCTGCTCCGCGCCTTCCAGCGCGGCAATACGCTCTTCGAACGCACGCACGGTCGGGTTGGTGTAGCGCGAATAGACGTTGCCTGGCACTTCGCCGGCAAACCGTGCCGCAGCGTCGGCAGCGGTGCGGAACACGTAGCTGGAGGTGAAGAACATCGGATCACCGTGTTCACCTTCCGGCGTGCGGTGCTGACCCGCACGAACGGCCAGGGTATCGAACGCTACGCCTTCGAGGTCGCTGTCCAGCCGACCGGCATCCCATTCCTGACTCATGCTGTCTCTCCTTGCTGTGTTCTTGAAAAAATGTCAGATACAAAACCGGCCCCTCAGGGCCGGTGGAAACTCAGTTGTTGTACAGATCGATGATCGCACTGACCGCCTGGGTCTTGACCTTCGAGGCATCGTTGCGCGCCTGCTCGATCTTGTCCAGATAAGCCTCGTCGACGTCACCGGTCACGTACTTGCCATCGAAGACGGCACAATCGAAGTTTTCGATTTTGATCTTGCCGCCGCCGACTGCTTCGATCAAGTCAGGCAGGTCCTGATAGATCAGCCAGTCAGCGCCGATCAGATCAGCTACGTCCTGGGTCGAACGGTTGTGTGCGATCAGTTCGTGAGCGCTCGGCATGTCGATGCCGTATACGTTCGGGAAGCGCACCGCAGGGGCCGCCGAGCAGAAGTAGACGTTTTTCGCGCCAGCTTCGCGGGCCATCTGGATGATCTGCTTGCAGGTGGTGCCACGCACGATCGAGTCATCGACCAACATGACGTTCTTGCCGCGGAACTCCAGCTCAATGGCGTTGAGCTTCTGGCGTACCGACTTTTTGCGCGCCGCCTGGCCCGGCATGATGAAAGTGCGGCCGATGTAACGGTTCTTGACGAAGCCTTCGCGAAACTTCACTCCAAGGTGATTCGCCAGCTCCAGCGCTGCGGTGCGGCTGGTGTCCGGAATCGGGATGACCACATCGATATCGTGCTCAGGGCGCTCGCGCAGGATCTTCTCGGCGAGCTTCTCACCCATGCGCAGACGCGCCTTGTACACCGACACGCCGTCGATGATCGAGTCCGGCCGCGCCAGGTAGACGTGCTCGAAAATGCACGGCGTCAGCGACGGATTGATTGCGCACTGACGGGTGTGCAGCTTGCCGTCTTCAGTGATATAGACCGCTTCGCCCGGCGCGAGGTCGCGAATCAGAGTGAAACCCAGCACGTCCAGCGAAACGCTTTCCGAAGCGATCATGTACTCGACGCCTTCGTCGGTGTGACGCTGGCCAAACACGATCGGGCGGATGCCGTGCGGATCGCGGAAACCGACGATGCCGTAACCCGTGATCATCGCCACAACAGCGTAACCACCGACGCAGCGGTTATGCACGTCGGTCACGGCGGCGAACACGTCTTCTTCGGTTGGCTGCAGCTTGCCGCGCTGGGCCAGCTCGTGGGCGAACACGTTGAGCAGCACTTCCGAGTCGGAACTGGTGTTGACGTGACGCAGATCGGATTCGTAGATCTCTTTGGCCAACTGTTCAACATTGGTCAGGTTACCGTTGTGCGCCAGGGTGATGCCGTATGGCGAGTTGACGTAGAACGGCTGGGCTTCGGCCGACGTCGAGCTGCCGGCAGTCGGGTAACGGACGTGGCCGATACCCATGTGACCAACCAGACGCTGCATGTGACGCTGCTGAAACACGTCACGTACCAGGCCATTATCCTTGCGCAGGAACAACCGGCCATCATGGCTGGTCACGATACCGGCAGCGTCCTGGCCGCGGTGCTGGAGCACGGTTAGCGCGTCATACAGCGCCTGATTGACGGTCGACTTACCGACGATCCCGACGATGCCACCCATGCGACGCAACCCCTACGTCCTGGATCTGAACTGAACAACACTCACTGAGGCGTTTTCGCCGTCGGCAAGAGTTGCTCCTTGAACGGAATCTCAGCGGGTACGCTGATTCCGCTGGCAAGCCACTGACTGCTCCACCCGAGTATCAGGTTTTTGGACCAGTCGGCAACCAATAGAAACTTGGGCACGAGCTGTGATTCTTTC
>NZ_JBITTW010000008.1:98071-108435 GCF_044542195.1 Pseudomonas sp. NPDC079367 | reverse complement strand
TGCCATGCCGAGGAATCGATCGGTCCCGGACAACCCGGTGACGCGAACCAACTCGCCGATAAGATAATTGATCATTGCGCCCACGATCAGTGTGGCGACAAACATGATGGCACAGCCCGCGATGACGCGAGCCGATGGGGTTTCGATGTATCCGGCGAGGTACTCGGACAGTGAGCCACCAAACATCCAGGCAACCGCTCCTGCGATGATCCAGGTCAGCAGCGATAACGCTTCCTTTACGAAGCCGCGGCTCAGACTGATCAAAGCGGAGATGGCGATGATTGCAACGATCGCCCAGTCAACCCAGGTAAATGGCACAGTGCAGCCTACAGACGGATAAGGCGGCGCATTTTAGCAGAGCGCATGGCTGTCGGTAAGCTGCGATTGTCAGTGCTTTTCAATCGAGGTGATAGATTTCAGCCACGTTCAGGCTGGAAACGGACAACAAAGCCCTTGAGGTTCTGCTGTCGGCTCAGCAGATCGCGCAGACGATCGGCTTCGGCGCGCTCGATCAGCGGCCCGACGAACACCCGATTCTTGCCATCGGCCGAGCGAATGTAGGCGTTATAGCCTTGGCTGCGCAGGTTTTTCTGCAGGCTTTCGGCGCTGGCACGACTCGACAGACTGGCCAGTTGCACCGACCAGCTCACCGACAGACCGTTGGCATCGACGCGGCTTTGCGTAGCGTCAGGCTTGTTCGCGGCTGAGGTGATCGGCTGGGCCGGCGCAGGTATAGGCTTGGCCACTGGCGGCGGCGTTGCCGGCCGGGCAATTTGAGCAGGGATGGTCGGCGCCGGAGCAGCCGGAGCAGCAGGCGCCGCTTCTTCAGCGACTTCTTCGTCAGTCGGCACAGGCTCTTGCGGCAAAGCCTGCGGCTCAGGAACGGCAACCGGGTCCATTTGCACTTGGGGCATGGCCGAAGGCTGAGGCGCAGCCGGGGCCTCGACGGTCACCTGACGCTGCTCGTCCTGACGGGAAAACAGCATCGGCAGGAAGATCACCGCCAGCGCCACCAGCACCAGCGCACCAACCATGCGCTGCTTGTACGCTTTATCCAGCAAAGCCATTTGCCGCTTCCTCCGTGGAGCACCGAGCCAGCCATTCAAGGGCTTCGGCGACACAATAAAATGATCCGAACAAAAGAATCTCGTCGTCGCTGGTAGCTACCGCACACTGCCCTTCCAGAGCCGCCGCGACGCTGTCGTAAGACGCAACCGAAGCACCAAGGTTCTGCAGCGCTGCCTCAAGCTCAGCCACGGGGCGCGCGCGCGGCGAATCCAGCGGCGCGACAGCCCAGTGCGCGACACTAGCATTCAACTCGCCAACAACACCATCGAGATCCTTGTCCGCCAGTAGCCCGAACACCGCCAGGCGCCTGCCAGCTGGCGGCCGCGCCGCCAGACGCCGAGCGAGGTATTCAGCGGCATGCGGATTGTGGCCAACATCCAGCAGGACATTCAGGCGCTTGCCGTGCCATTCGAACGAACGACGATCGAGGCGCCCGACCACGCGAGTCGCCTGCAACGCCGCGACAATCTGTTCGGCATTCCAGGGCAAACCTGTCAGCAGATAGGCCTGCAACGCCAGCGCGGCGTTCTCCATCGGCAGATCAAGCAGCGGCAGGTCGCGCAATTCGACCGATTGGCCTTGGACATCGGTGCCGCGCCATTGCCAATGTTGGTCAGTGATGCCGAGATCGAAATCGCGTCCACGCAGGAAGAACGGACACGCCAGTTCACGTGCCTTGTCGAGCAATGGTTGCGGCGGATTCAGGTCGCCACACAGAGCAGGCTTGCCCTGGCGGAAAATTCCAGCCTTCTCGTAGGCTACGGATTCGCGGGTATCGCCCAGATAATCGGCATGATCGACGCCAATGCTGGTGACCAGCGCGATATCGGCATCAACCACATTGACCGTGTCCAGGCGCCCGCCCAGACCAACCTCAAGCACCACAGCGTCCAGCGCAGACTGCTGAAACAGCCAGAACGCCGCCAGGGTGCCCATTTCGAAGTAAGTCAGGGAAGTGTCGCCGCGGCCCGCCTCGACCGCAGCAAAGGCTTCGCACAGCTGCGCGTCAGTGGCTTCGACGCCATTGAGCTGCACCCGCTCGTTGTAACGCAGCAGGTGCGGAGAATTGTAGACACCAACGCTCAGGCCCTGCGCACGCAGCAAAGAAGCCACGAAAGCGCAGGTTGACCCCTTGCCGTTGGTGCCGGTGACCGTGATCACCCGAGGCGCCGGCTGGCCCAGCCCCATGCGGGACGCTACCTGTTGCGAACGCTCCAGGCCCATGTCGATGGCCGACGGATGCAACTGCTCGAGGTAGGCGAGCCATTCACCAAGGGTGCGCTGGGTCATACGTTGGCAGGCACCGGCGGCACCACGATCGGCTCGATTGGCGCGGCGACGAATTTCGGCGTCGGTTTACCGGTCATCTGTGCCAGCAGGTTACCCAGACGCGGGCGCAGCTCCTGACGGTGAATGATCATGTCGATCGCGCCGTGCTCCAGCAGGAACTCGCTACGCTGGAAGCCTTCCGGCAGTTTCTCGCGCACGGTCTGCTCGATCACACGCGGGCCGGCGAAGCCGATCAGGGCTTTCGGCTCGCCGACGATGACGTCGCCGAGCATCGCCAGACTGGCGGAAACACCGCCGTAGACCGGGTCGGTAAGCACCGAGATGAACGGAATACCTTCTTCACGCAGACGTGCCAGCACGGCCGAAGTCTTGGCCATCTGCATCAGCGAGATCAGCGCTTCCTGCATACGCGCGCCACCGGAAGCGGCGAAGCAGATCATCGGGCAGCGGTTTTCCAGCGCGTAGTTGGCAGCACGAACGAAGCGCTCACCGACGATGGCGCCCATGGACCCCCCCATGAAATTGAATTCGAACGCCGAAACCACTACAGGCATGCCCAGCAACGTACCGCTCACCGAGATCAGCGCGTCTTTTTCGCCGGTCTGCTTTTGCGCGGCAACCAGACGATCCTTGTACTTCTTGCCGTCGCGGAATTTCAGACGGTCAACCGGTTCCAGGTCAGCACCCAGTTCGTTGCGGCCTTCCGGGTCGAGGAAGATGTCGATGCGCGCACGTGCGCCGATACGCATGTGATGGTTGCACTTGGGGCAAACGTCCAGGGTCTTTTCCAGCTCCGGCCGGTACAACACCGCCTCGCAGGATGGGCATTTGTGCCATAGACCTTCAGGCACCGAGCTCTTCTTGACCTCCGAGCGCATGATCGAAGGGATCAGTTTGTCTACTAACCAGTTGCTCATGCTTTCTTTCTCCAGTACCGGCGGCCCGAACGCTCTGGTTCGCAGCCCCGTGTATGCCCTTGAGCTAAATTCATGTGTTGGCGATGGTTGATAAAGGGTCGCGGTCAGCGCGAAACATGACCTGCGTACGCTTCAGCAACCCTCAGCCGCGCCTGCTTTGTGCAAGTGCATTGATGGACGGCGGCAGACTGCCAGCCGTCACATCGGCGATGTATTGCCGCGCACCGCGTTGATGAATGCGCGAATCTTGTGGTGATCCTTGATGCCTTTGCTCGCCTCTACCCCGCCGCTGACATCCACTGCGTAAGGCTTGACCCGCGCTACCGCGTCGGCAACGTTCTGCGGGGTCAGACCACCGGCCAGAATCAGCGGCTTGCTCAGGTGTTGCGGAATCAGTGACCAGTCAAACGCCTCGCCGGTTCCGCCGGGCACCCCTTCGACAAACGTGTCGAGCAGCACGCCACTGGTGCCGGGAAAGGCATCGCAGGCAGCGGCAATGTCATCACCCGCTTTCACACGCAGCGCTTTGATGTAGGGACGGTGCCAGCCTTCGCACTCCTGCGCGCTTTCGTCGCCATGGAACTGCAGCAGATCCAGCGGCACGGCATCGAGAATTTCTCCAAGCTCACAACGACTGGCATTGACGAACAATCCCACGGTGGTGACGAACGGCGGCAACGCCTTGATGATCGCCCGCGCCTGCTGCACATTCACCGCTCGCGGGCTCTTGGCGTAAAACACCAGACCGATCGCATCGGCACCGGCTTCGACGGCGGCCAGCGCATCTTCGATGCGGGTGATGCCGCAGATCTTGCTGCGAACGGCTGACATGGCAGGAAAACCTCAAGGCAAAATCCGAAAACGTCCCGGATGGTAACAAAAGCGTTCAAGGGCGTCAGCCGTCAAGTTCGGAGAAACCCGTAAGGAAATGTGGCCCGATAAAACGCTCGGGCAACGGGAATTCGTCGTGGTACTCGACCTGCACCAGATATAGCCCGTATGGATGCGCAGTCACCCCGCCGGAGCGGCGCTCGCGACTTTCAAGCACTTCCTTCATCCACTCCACCGGTCGCTCACCGGCACCGATGGTCATCAGCACACCGGCAATATTGCGCACCATGTGGTGAAGGAAAGCATTGGCACGGATGTCGAGCACGATCATCTTGCCGTGACGAGTCACACGCAGGTGATGCATTTTCTTGATCGGCGACTTGGCCTGGCACTGACCGGCCCGGAACGCGCTGAAGTCGTGGGTACCGATCAGGTACTGCGCGGCCTCGGCCATGCGCGCAGCGTCGAGCGGACGGTGATTCCAGGTGATTTCTTCGTTGAGGTGCGCAGGGCGAATCTGATCGTTATAGATCACATAGCGATAACGCCGGGCGATGGCTTTGAAGCGGGCGTGAAAATGTGCCGGCATGACCCTGGCCCAACTGACACTGATGTCGTGGGGCAGATTGATGTTGGCGCCCATGACCCAGGCTTTCAGCGAGCGATCGACCAAGGTGTCGAAGTGCACCACTTGACCGCACGCATGCACGCCAGCGTCGGTACGCCCGGCGCACTGCAGCGAAACCGGCGAATTGGCGACTTTGGACAAGGCCTTTTCAAGCTCTTCCTGCACCGTCGCCACGCCGGTCAGTTGGCGCTGCCAGCCGCTGTAACGCGAGCCTTTATACTCAACGCCCAGCGCGACGCGGTAAAAGCCGTCGGGCGCCATTTCGGCGACCGGGTTATCTATGTTTGCCAAGGTGGGCCAGCCTGCTGATTTTGCAAAGGCGGGCATTATAAGGCGGTGGGCCGGGGATGCCAGTTTCAGATCAAAAGATCGCAGCCTTCGACAACTCCTGCACGGGAATGCGCCCTCTGCAGGAACTGCCGAAGGCTGCGATTTTCTGATTCCAGTGACTCAAACAAAAACGGCAGCCCCACCGGGCTGCCGCTTGTTGTTTACCGCTGAACTTACGCCAGACTGGACAGCATTTCCTTGGCCTCGCCCCGCTGCTTCTCGTCACCCTCGGTCAAGACTTCGTTGAGAATGTCGCGCGCACCGTCGGCATCGCCCATGTCGATATAAGCCTGAGCCAGATCGAGTTTGGTCGCCGCTTCGTCAGTACCGGCGAGGAAGTCGAAATCGTCCTCGCCCAAATCATCACCCAACGCTGCGTCCGCTTCAGTGAAGCTCGGTTCGGCCATGCTTTGCGACAGGCGATCCAGCTCGGCGTTGACGTCGTCCAGCTCGGCCGCAAAGGCATCCGGCTCGGCGGCTGGGTTGCTGTCCATTTCGTCGGCCAGCGACAAGTCGAAATCGGCAGGCAACTCCAGATCGTCCTGAGGCACGTCAGCAACTACCGGCGTCTCGACCGGTGGCAAGTCCTTCACGCCGTCATCCAGATCCAGCAGGAAGTCATCTTCAGCCAGCGTAGTTGGCGATGGCTCGGCGTCGAGATCCATGTCCAGATCGAAGTCCGACAGATCGTCGAGATTCTCTTTCATCTCGGTCTGTTCTTGCAGCACCGATGCGAAACTCAGATCGTCTTCCGCCGGAAATGCATCCAGCTCGACCGGTGCTTCTGGCTCAACCACTGGCGCAGGGTCGACCGGGGTGATGTTGTCGAGATCGTCCAGGCTCAAATCGAACGCGGTGTCCAGATCATCAGCCGCAGGCTCAGGCGTTTGCGGCTCGTCCTGCAGCAGTTCCTTGACGTATTGCGCATCGAGCTCTGCGGCGACGGCGGCAGCCGCAAGCCCACCGGCAGCGACCACGGCCATGGCCGGGAAGCGGCTTTTCAGCGCTTCGACCTTGGCAAAGTTGTCGCCGTTGGCGACCAACTGACGCTCTTGCGCGACGAACGCATCGCGATCGCCCTGCTGGCCGTAGACTTCCATCAGTTTCAGGCGCAGATCACTGCGTTCCGGCTCGAGGCTGACACCTTCTTCCAGCAGCGCGGCGGCCTGGTTCAGGCGACCGGCATTGATGTGCGATTGCGCCTTGTCGAGCACGTCGTCCGAGCGCTCACCCGCCGGAGCCACCAGAGGCGCGGCGATCGGAGTGGTCATCACCACCGGAGCAACGACCGGTGCAGGAGCAGGAGCAGGAGCTGGCGTATTGAGCTTGACGCTGGCTGCCGGAGTTTCCAGGCCCGAAAAACTGCTTTCCGGCAGATCCTGCTCAGCGGAGAACTCCTGCTCTTCAGCCAGAGCGCGGGCCATGCGCAGGTGCTTTTCGGCTTCCTGCTGAGCTTTGCGGCGACGCGCCAGCAGCAATAGCAGGAGCAGCAGAACCACCGCACCGCCGCCGATCAGGCCGAGCAGGATCGGATTGGTCAGCAGTTCGTTGAAAGCTTTGTCATCGTCAGCAGCAGCCGGTGTGGTTTCGACCACTGGCTCGACAACCGGCTCAACCGGTGTTTCCGCTGGTGGCGCAATGGCCGATTCCGGGGTGGGTGAAGCCGCTGCAGCGTCGGCCGGGGTGGCTGGCGGAGTCGCGGCCAGTTCGGCAGTAATCGCCGGTACCGGCGGCACGGCAGCATTGGCGCCAGGCGCAGCGCCCGCGCCGTCAGCCTGCATCTTCGCCAGTTGATTGTTCTTCAGCTCGATGAGCTTTTGCAGCTTGTCCAGTTGGCTCTGCAGATCAGCCATGCGGCTTTTCAGTTCCTCGTTGTCACGACGGGTCGTGTCGAGGTTTTCCTGAGTGATCGCCAGTTTGTTGCTCAGCGCCTTGGCGTCGCCCGCCGGGCCTTTCGCGCCGGGCTTGGCGCTTTCGGCCGAGACCAGGCTCAGGTTGTCCTGAGTGTTCGACGCCGCACCAGCATTGCCACGGCCGCGATTGGTCGCATCCAGCTGCTGCTGACCGGTGCCAGGCTTGGCCACATAACGACGGCCCTGACGCCAGGCTTCGTTCTGCGCTGCCACTTCAGCGATGGCGGCCGATTGCGGCAGCGCCGTGCTTTGCACCGGGTCCGGCAGACGCAGCACTTGGCCGGTCTTCAGACGGTTGATGTTGCCGTCGATGAATGCATCTGGATTGAGTGCCTGGATCGCCAGCATGGTCTGCTGCACCGAGCCGCCATTGCGCGCTTTCGCGGCGATTTCCCACAGGGTGTCGCGCGGGGTGGTGGTGTACTGATTGCGATGGGTAGCGCCAGTGGTCGGCGCAGTGATGGTCTGCGACGGCGCCGGTTGCGCGGCGGCATCAGCGGTCTGCGGCGAGAACTTCGACGGATCGAGCAGTACGCTGTAGTCACGCAGCAAGCGGCCATTGGGCCACATCACCTGCACAAGAAACTTCACCATCGGTTCCGACAGCGGCTGGCTCGACGTCACGCGCAACACGCTTTTGCCGTTGGCGTTGAGCACCGGAGTGAACGTCAGATCATTGAGAAAGGCCTGACGATCAACGCCTGCCTTGGCGAAGTCTTCAGGTGAAGCCAGGCTCGGCACCACCTCGGCGGCGGTGAGATCCTTGACGTCGAGCAGCTCGATTTCAGCCACCAACGGCTGGTTCAGGGTCGACTTCAGGGTCAGCTCCCCGAGCCCGAGGGCATGCGCCATACCGGAGGACAGCGCCGAGGCGGCCGCTATTGCTAACACCAGTTTGCGAACTTGAACCATAGCCTCATCCTTTGTTTGAACGTTCCTCGGCCAGCGAGAAGCTTTTGAATATCGCTGCCGTAAGGCATTGCACGCGACGACGGAAGTCGCCGCGCGCGATCATTTCTGTGCTGCCCCGGAAAGTCCCGGAGGGTGACTCGTCATCGACGCGCTCCGGGCAAGCATAGCGCTCACCTAGAATCAGTCGACAAATTGTTGCCAAGTATCTTTTACAGCAGGCCTTTTATCAACAACTCAGCCAGTTGCACGGCATTGAGCGCCGCGCCTTTGCGTACGTTATCTGACGTCAGCCAAAGATTTAGTTCCGCCGGGTCGTCGACGCCGCTGCGCACGCGGCCGACATAAACCACGTCCTGCCCCACCGCATCGCCGACTGCGGTCGGATAATCGCCAGCCTCAACCAGTTCGATACCCGGTGCGGCCTCGAGCGCCGCGTTGACCTTTTCCAGGTCAACAGCGCTGCCCGACTGCAAGGTCACGCTAAAGCTATCGCCAAAAAACACCGGGGCTTGAACGCAAGTGGCAGAAATCTTCAATAAAGGTTTCGCCAGGACCTGGCGCAGCTCGCGCACCAGACGTTTTTCCAGCAGCGTATGGCCCTGCGCATCCGGCGTGCCGACCTGCGCCAGCAGGTTGAAAGCCATTTGCCGATCGAAGAAGGTCGGTTCCAGCGGGCGCATGTTCAGCAGTTCGGCGGTCTGTCGCGCGAGCTCGGTGACCGCCTCGCGACCTTGCGCAGAAACGGCCAGATTGGCGCTGACGTTGACGTATTGCAGATCGAGCAGACCAAGCAGCGGCGCCAGCACCACGGCAAGCGCAGTGGCCGACGGGCTTGGGCTGCTGACCTGGAATGGGCTTTTCAGACTGGCGAGAATATCGGCATTGGCCTCCGGCACCACCTGCGGCGCCTGATCGGCCGGCAAGGCGCCGGACAGGTCGATCAACGAGCAGCCGGCGGCATGGGCGCGCGCCGCATAGCTCAGCGACACCGCAGCGCCGGCGGCGAAGAACGCCAATCTGACTTTGCTGAAATCGAACTCGTCGACCTCGCGCACGCGCACATTCTTGTTGCGGAACAGCACCGAGCTGCCGGCCGATTCACTGCTGGCCAAGAGGTGCAAATTGCCGACCGGAAAGTCGCGCTCTTCGAGAATCTGTACGAGGGTTTCGCCGACAGTACCGGTGGCGCCGATAACGGCGATATCGAAAGTCTGGGTCATGGAGCTACCTCTGGCAAAACGGGGGGAGCGGCACTTTACCGGGTGGCTGCCATGCAGGCAATTTCTGCAGGGTTTGCGGTGGCCGTTCGGACGCCTTCGCGAGCAAGCCCGCTCCCACACTTCAATTGCATTCCCATGTGGGAGCGGGCTTGCTCGCGAAGAGGCCGGCACACTCACCCGACAAATTTCGGGCATAAAAAACCCGCGCCTTTCTCAAGGCACGGGTTTTTCATTGCTTAAAGCGATCAACGCTCCAGCAGAATCCGCAGCATGCGGCGCAGCGGTTCGGCCGCGCCCCACAGCAGCTGGTCGCCGACGGTGAAGGCACCGACGAATTGCGACCCCATGTTCAGCTTGCGCAGACGACCGACCGGGACATTCAGAGTGCCGGTGACCTTGGTCGGGCTCAGCTCCTGCATGCTGATGTCGCGGTTGTTCGGCACCAGTTTGACCCACGGATTGTGCTGGCTGATCAGCCCTTCGATATCGGCGATCGGTACGTCTTTGTTCAGCTTGATGGTCAGCGCCTGGCTGTGGCAGCGCATGGCACCGATGCGTACGCAGATGCCGTCGACCGGGATCGGGCTTTTGAAGCGACCGAGGATCTTGTTGGTCTCGGCCTGAGCCTTCCACTCCTCGCGGCTCTGACCGTTCGGCAGTTCCTTGTCGATCCATGGGATCAGGCTGCCAGCCAGCGGTACGCCGAAGTTTTCGGTTGGGTACGCTTCGCTGCGCATGGCGTCGGCCACGCGACGGTCGATGTCGAGGATCGCACTGGCCGGGTCGGCCAGTTGATCGGCGACAGCGGCGTGAGTCGCGCCCATCTGCTTGATCAGTTCACGCATATTCTGCGCGCCGGCACCGGAAGCCGCCTGATACGTCATGGCGCTCATCCACTCGACCAGACCGGCTTCGAACAGACCGCCCAGGCCCATCAGCATCAGGCTGACGGTGCAATTGCCGCCGATGTAGTTCTTGGTGCCCGCATCCAGTTGCTGGTCGATGACCTTGCGGTTGACCGGGTCGAGAATGATCACTGCATCATCGTTCATGCGCAGGCTCGACGCCGCGTCGATCCAGTAACCCTGCCAGCCGGCTTCGCGCAGCTTGGGGAATACTTCGCTGGTGTAGTCGCCGCCCTGGCAGGTCAGGATCACGTCGAGGGTCTTCAGCTCGTCAATGCTGTAAGCATCCTTGAGCGGAGCAATGTGCTTGCCCACGGACGGGCCTTGGCCACCGACATTTGACTTGGTGA
>NZ_JBITTW010000008.1:0-98062 GCF_044542195.1 Pseudomonas sp. NPDC079367 | reverse complement strand
TCCTGCGCCTACCGATCAGTCCTACTCTTTTCATCGCAACTACACCTTCTTGAAAAGTGGGCCGCTGCTTTGTATTGAATTTCGCAGCGGGCCCGAGAGATTACAGATTCCGCAGCGCGGCGACTACTGCGTCGCCCATTTGCTGCGTACCGACTTTGGTACAACCGGCCGAATGGATATCGCCGGTGCGCAAGCCCTGATCGAGCACAACGCTGACGGCTTTCTCGATGGCATCGGCGGCGTCGTGCAGATTGAAGCTGTAACGCAGCATCATCGACACCGAAAGGATGGTCGCCAACGGGTTGGCAATGCCTTGGCCTGCGATGTCCGGAGCGGAGCCGTGGCAAGGCTCGTACATGCCCTTGTTGTTGGAGTCCAGCGAGGCCGACGGCAGCATGCCGATGGAGCCAGTGAGCATCGACGCTTCGTCGGAGAGAATGTCACCGAACATATTGTCGGTGACGATCACGTCGAACTGCTTCGGTGCACGCACCAGTTGCATGGCGGCGTTGTCGACGTACATGTGGCTCAGCTCGACCTCTGGATAGTCTTTGGCCACTTGCTCGACCACTTCACGCCACAGTTGGCTGGACGCCAGCACGTTGGCCTTGTCCACCGAGCACAGCTTCTTGCCACGAACCATGGCCATGTCGAAACCGACACGAGCGATGCGGCGGATTTCGCTTTCACTGTACGGCAAGGTGTCGTAGGACTGACGCTCGCCGTTGTCCAGCGTACGGGTGCCGCGCGGCGCACCGAAGTAAATACCGCCGGTCAGCTCACGGACGATGAGGATGTCCAGGCCGGCGACGATTTCCGGCTTCAGGCTCGAGGCGTCGGCCAGTTGCGGATACAGGATCGCCGGGCGCAGGTTGCCGAACAGGCCCAGTTGCGCACGGATTTTCAGCAGGCCGCGCTCAGGACGGATGTCACGCTCGATGGTGTCCCATTTCGGGCCACCGACCGCCCCCAGCAGCACGGCGTCGGCAGCGCGGGCGCGATCCAGGGTTTCGTCGGCCAATGGCACGCCGTGCTTATCGATGGCCGCGCCACCGATCACGTCGTGACTCAGCTCGAAGCCCAGGCTGTACTTGTCATTGGCCAACTCCAGCACCTTGACCGCTTCGGCCATGATTTCCGGACCGATACCGTCACCCGGGAGAATCAGAATCTGCTTGCTCATGCTTTCCTCGTGTCTTCAAGCGGTGCGCCTTCACCGGCGCGCCCGGAAAAATGCTTATCGCTCAGCCATCAGTACGATTACGTCGGTACTGAACGAGCCATCGGCATCAATTTCAAAATACTCGCGCACTTCGTTGCCCATCGACTGCTGCAACTGGCGGATCGCTGCGCGCATGACATCGGGCGTACGCATGCGCTCGACCCAACTGCTGTACTCCAGACGCAGGCGCTGACGCGTGGTGCTGCGCACATGCAGACCGGCCTCGCTGACCTGGCGCAGCCACTCGGCGGCGCAGTAGTCGCGGACATGACTGGTGTCGCGCAGCACTTCAACGCTTTGCAGGTAAGTGTCGAACAACGGGCTGCCCGGTGACAACACATCAACGAACGCTGCCACCCCGCCCGGTTTGAGCACCCGGCGCACTTCGCGCAAGGCCAGGCCGAGGTCGCTCCAGTGATGCGCCGAATACCGGCTGAACACAAAATCGAACTCGCCATCGGCAAACGGCAAGCGCTCGGCTGCGCCGTTGACGGTAACGATGTTGCTCAAGCCGCGATCGACGGCGGCGCCGGCAACCACATCGAGCATTTGCTGCGACAGATCGTAAGCCACCACTTCCCTGACCAGCGGTGCCACATGAAAACTCACATGACCGGCACCGCACCCCAGATCGAGCACGCGCGCCCCGCCCTGCCCGGCCAGCTCAGCCTGCAGCAGCGCGAATTCACTGCCTTGGGCGTGAACGGCGCTGCTCAGGTAAGCGGCGGCCTGGTCGCCGAATTGCTTCTGGACGACCTGGGTGTGTTGGGCGGTCCTGGTCATGGTCATTTCCTGGCATTTGTGTTGTTTGAGCTACCGCCTTCGCGAGCAAGCCCGCTCACACCTTTGAAAATGCATTCCCCTGTGGGAGCGGGCTTGCTCGCGAAGAGGTCAGCCCTGACTGCATCAATCTGAAATCTTGCTTACGCGTCGCGAAACAACCACGGCTGGCTGACCCGATGCTTGGCCTCGAACGTCGCGATCGCATCGCCGTCCTGCAGGGTCAGGCCGATATCGTCCAGACCATTGAGCAGGCAGTGCTTGCGGAACGCATCAATCTCAAAGCTGTAGACCTTGCCATCCGGACGGGTCACGGTCTGCGCTTGCAGGTCGACGTGCAATTGATAACCCGGCTCGGCTTCAACCTGCTTGAACAGTTCATCAACTTGCGCATCGCTGAGGATGATCGGAAGCAGGCCGTTCTTGAAGCTGTTGTTGAAGAAGATGTCGGCGTAGCTCGGCGCGATGATGCTACGGAAACCGTACTCTTCCAGCGCCCACGGCGCGTGTTCACGGCTCGAACCGCAGCCGAAGTTCTCGCGGGCGAGCAACACGCTGGCGCCTTGATAACGCTCGGCGTTGAGCACGAAATCCTTGTTCAACGGGCGCTTGGAGTTGTCCTGATACGGCTGGCCGACATCCAGATAACGCCACTCGTCGAACAGGTTCGGACCGAAGCCAGTGCGTTTGATCGATTTCAGGAACTGCTTGGGAATGATCTGATCGGTGTCGACGTTGGCACGATCCAGAGGCGCGACAAGACCAGTGTGCTGGGTAAAAGCTTTCATGCTGCGCTCCTTTAGATCAATTCACGAACGTCGATGAAACGGCCGTTCACCGCTGCTGCCGCCGCCATGGCCGGGCTGACCAGGTGAGTGCGGCCACCAGCGCCCTGACGGCCTTCGAAGTTGCGGTTGGAGGTCGAGGCGCAATGCTCGCCGGACTCCAAACGGTCCGGGTTCATCGCCAGGCACATCGAGCAGCCCGGCTCACGCCATTCGAAACCGGCTTCGAGGAAAATCTTGTCCAGACCTTCGGCTTCAGCCTGCGCTTTCACCAGACCCGAGCCCGGCACGACGATTGCCTGCTTGATGGTCGAGGCCACCTTGCGGCCCTTGGCGATCACTGCAGCGGCGCGCAAGTCTTCGATGCGCGAGTTGGTGCAGGAACCGATGAACACGCGATCGAGCTGAATGTCGGTGATCGCCTGATTGGCGGTCAGCCCCATGTATTTCAAGGCGCGGACGATTGAGTCGCGCTTGACCAGATCCATCTCTTTAGCCGGATCAGGCACGTTCTGATCAACGGCCAAAACCATCTCCGGGGAAGTGCCCCAGCTGACTTGCGGCTTGATCTGCGTGGCGTCGAGCTCGACCACGGTGTCGAATTTGGCGTCGGCGTCGGAGACCAGATCTTTCCAGGCTTCGACGGCCATGTCCCACTGCTCGCCCTTCGGCGCGAATGGACGACCTTTGACGTAGTCGATGGTCTTCTGATCCGCCGCCACCAACCCCACGCGGGCGCCGGCTTCGATGGACATGTTGCAGATGGTCATGCGGCCTTCGACTGACAGATCACGGATCGCGCTGCCGGCGAACTCGATGGCATGGCCATTACCGCCGGCGGTGCCGATCTTGCCGATCACCGCAAGGACGATGTCCTTGGCGGTCACGCCGAACGGCAATTGGCCTTCGACGCGCACCAGCATGTTTTTCATTTTCTTGGCGACCAGGCACTGAGTAGCGAGCACATGCTCGACCTCGGAGGTGCCGATGCCGTGTGCCAATGCACCGAATGCACCATGGGTGGAGGTGTGCGAGTCGCCGCAGACCACAGTCATGCCCGGCAAGGTCGCCCCCTGCTCCGGGCTGATCACGTGGACGATGCCCTGGCGAACGTCGTTCATCTTGAACTCGACGATGCCGTATTCATCGCAGTTGTCGTCGAGGGTCTGCACCTGCAAACGCGAAACCTGATCGGCAATGGCTTCAATGCCGCCCTTGCGCTCCGGCGTAGTCGGTACGTTGTGGTCCGGGGTCGCGATGTTGGCATCGATGCGCCACGGCTTGCGCCCGGCCAGACGCAAGCCTTCGAAGGCTTGCGGCGAGGTCACTTCGTGAATGATGTGACGGTCGATGTAGATCAGCGCAGAGCCATCGTCGCGCTGCTTGACCAAATGCGAATCCCAGAGCTTGTCGTACAGCGTTTTGCCGGCCATCAGACGGTTCCTCATCAGCTTGTTTCTATGCCCTGGGCTTATCAATAACCCTTTGGCTTGTGAGGCCGATCCTATGGGGTTAGATTAAATAACTCAAATTCATATTTTTTATGCTTTGGATAACCAACTGGAATGCGACATGGATCTGGCTAACCTGAACGCTTTTATCGCCATCGCCGAGACTGGCAGCTTCTCGGGCGCTGGCGAACGCCTGCACCTGACCCAACCGGCAATCAGCAAACGCATCGCCGGGCTTGAGCAACAATTAAAGGTGCGCCTGTTCGACCGACTGGGCCGCGAAGTTGGCCTGACCGAGGCCGGCCGCGCCCTGTTGCCAAGGGCTTATCAGATTCTCAACGTGCTTGACGACACCCGCCGGGCCCTGACCAACCTCACCGGCGAAGTCAGCGGTCGCCTGACCCTGGCCACCAGTCACCACATCGGCCTGCATCGCTTGCCGCCCTTATTAAGGGAGTTCACCCGCCGCTACCCACAGGTCGCGCTGGATATTCAGTTCCTCGATTCGGAAGTGGCCTACGAGGAAATTCTCCACGGCCGTGCAGAACTGGCAGTTATCACGCTGGCGCCGGAGCCGCACACGCTGGTCAAAGCCACCCCGGTGTGGGACGACCCGCTGGATTTTGTCGTGGCGCCGGAGCACTCGCTGATCAACAACGGCGCCGTCAGTCTGGCCGACATTGCCGGCCATCCGGCGGTTTTCCCTGGTGGCAACACCTTTACCCATCACATCGTCCAGCGTTTGTTCGAAGCCCAAGGCCTGACGCCGAACATCGCCATGAGCACCAACTACCTGGAAACCATCAAGATGATGGTCTCCATCGGCTTGGCCTGGAGCGTGCTGCCGCGCACCATGCTCGACGAACAAGTGGCAAGCATCGCATTGCCGGGCATACAGCTCACTCGCCAGCTAGGCTATATCTTGCACACCGAACGGACGCTATCGAATGCAGCAAGAGCCTTCATGGCCCTGCTGGACGCACAAATCGATCGGCCAGGGACCCCGGCCTGACTTGTGCTACTCCTATAGAGCCGCTCCTGTGCCTCACGCCACTAAGCTCAAGGCCCGCTGACAATGCCGAAATCTGTTGACCGAATTCCGCCGATGCCGCGAATCCAGGCTGTTGATCCGCGCCATTCCGAGCAGAGCTGGGAAAGCGCGCCGCAATTGCTCGCCGCGCTCAACGGCGCGCGGCTCGGTGCCTGGTATTGGGACATCGAGCGCGGGCAGATCAGTTGGTCGCGCGGCACGCAGGCGTTGTTCGGTTTCGATCCACGGCAGCCGCTTCCGGCAGACCTTGAATACCTCGACCTGTTGCCGCCGGAAGACCGCGCGAAAACCGTGCGCGCCTTCCACGCGGTAATCGCCGGCGCACCGCTGGAGCAGGCGATGCACCACCGCATCCGCTGGCCCGACGGCAGCCTGCACTGGCTGGAGATCAGCGGCAGCCTGCTGCCGGACAAAAACGGCCGGCCCCGAATGATCGGGGTGATTCGCGAAATCACCCACCAACGCCAACGCGAGCAAGCCCTCAGCAGCTCGGAGAAACGTTTCGCTACACTTTTCCATCTATGCCCGAACATGGTTCTGCTCACCCGTCAGGAGGACGGTCTGATCAGCGAGGCCAATCAGTATTTCGAAAGCCTGTTCGGCTGGCCGGTGCAAAGCGCCATCGGCCGCACCACGCTGGAGCTTGGCTTGTGGGTGCACCCGGAACAACGCGCCGAACTGGTGAAGAAAACCAAGGCCAAGGGTGAACTGATCAGCATGGAAGTGCAGTTCCGTGCCAGCAACGGCCAGGTCCACGATGGCATCCTCAGCGCGCAAAAGGTCGAGCTCGAAGGCCAGCCCTATCTGCTCAGCACGTTCCTCGACACCACCGAGCGCAAAGCCGCCGAACTGGCCTTGAAGGACAGCCAGGAACGCCTCGACCTGGCGCTGGATTCGGCGCAACTCGGCACCTGGGACTGGCACATCCCCAGCGGCATGCTTTACGGCTCGGCGCGCGCCGCGCAATTGCACGGGCTGGAACCGATTCCGTTTCACGAGTCATTCGAGGAGTTTTTCGAAGGCGTACCGGGCGAGGAGCGCGACACCATGCGCGATGCCTACCGAAGCCTGCGCGAAGGCCCGGCGGGCAATTATCAACTGACCTATCGCGTGCAATTGCCCGACGGCAGCTCGCGCTATCTGGAAAGCCGCGCGCGCCTCTATCGTGACGAAAACGGCGCGCCGCTGCGCATGGCCGGCACGCTGTTGGACATCACCGATCAGGTCGAGCGCGAGCAGCGGCTGGTGGCCTCGGAAGAGAAATTCGCCACGTTGTTTCAGGTCAGCCCCGATCCGATTTGCGTAACGCGTCAGGAAACCGGGGAATTCATCGAGATCAACTCCAGCTTCAGCCAGACCTTTGGCTGGAGCGCCGCCGATGTGATCGGCCACACCGCTGAAGAAATCGGCCTGTGGGACGCCTCGGCAAAAAGCCTGCAACGCATCGAACGGGTCATTCGTGAACAAGGCCTGAGCAACGTGGCCATTCTGGTTCAGCACAAGGACGGCCAGTCGCTGACCTGCGTGATTTCCAGCCGGCAGATCAGCGTTGGTGATCAGCCGTGCATCGTCACCACCTTGCGCGACATCACCCAGCAACAACGCTCGGAAGCGGCACTGAAGGCCAGCGAGGAAAAATTCGCCAAGGCGTTTCACTCCAGTCCCGACGCCATCACCATCACCGAGCGCGACACCGGGCGATATCTGGAGGTCAACGACGGCTTCTGTCGCCTCACCGGTTACCGCGCCGACGAAGTGGTGGGCAAAACCGTTTACCAGGTGGGCATCTGGGCCGAAGAAAAACAGCGCTCGACGCTACTCGCCGAACTGCAGATCAAGGGCCGCGTGCATCATCAGGAAATGCTGGGGCGCAACAAGCGCGGCGAACTGCTCACGGTGGAAGTCTCGGTCGAGCCGATCACCCTTAACGAAACCGCGTGCCTGCTGCTGACCGCGCGCGACGTCAGCCTGTTGAAAAACGCCGAAGCGCAGATCCGTCACCTGGCCTACCACGACCCGCTGACCAACCTGCCCAACCGCGCCCTGCTGATGGATCGCCTGAGCCAGCAGATCGCCCTGCTCAAGCGCCATAATCTGCGCGGCGCCTTGCTGTTTCTCGACCTCGACCACTTCAAGCACATCAACGATTCCCTCGGTCACCCGGTCGGCGACACCGTGCTGAAAATCATCACCGCGCGGCTCGAAGCCAGCGTGCGCATGGAAGACACGGTAGCGCGCCTCGGTGGCGATGAGTTCGTGGTGTTGCTTAGTGGGCTTGAGGGTTCACGCAGTGAAGTCAGCGAACAAGTGCGCGCGCTGGCCGACACCATTCGCGAACTGCTTTCGGAGCCGATGTTCCTCGACGGTCAGCGCCTGCAAGTAACGCCGAGCATTGGCGTGGCGCTGATTCCCGATCATGGTTCGACCCCGACCGACCTGCTCAAACGCGCCGACATCGCCCTGTACCGGGCCAAGGATTCCGGGCGCAACACCACGCAGATGTATCACAACACCATGCAGAAAGCGGCCAGCGAGCGCCTGCGCATGGAGACGGACCTGCGTCTGGCGCTGTCTCGCGGCGAGTTCAACGTGCACTTTCAACCGCAGGTCGATGCCCGCGACAATCGCATCATCGGCGCCGAAGCGCTGGTGCGCTGGAATCACCCCGAACTCGGCGCGCAATCGCCCACCGAATTCATCAAAGTGCTGGAAGACAGCGGCCTGATTCTCGAAGTCGGCACCTGGATCCTCGATGAAGCCTGCAACGCCTTCAAACAACTGATCGCGTTGAAACGGGTCGACCCGCTCAACTTCAGCCTGTGCGTGAACATCAGCCCACGGCAGTTCCGGCAGAACGATTTCGTCGAACGCATCGAACACAGCCTGAGCAGTCACGGCCTGCCCTGCTCGCTGCTGAAACTGGAGATCACCGAAGGCATCGTCATTCAGAACCTGGAAGACACCATCAGCAAAATGCGCCGTTTGAAAAAGCTCGGAGTGAGTTTCGCCATGGACGATTTCGGCACCGGTTATTCATCGCTGACCTATCTGAAACGCCTGCCGGTAGACACGTTGAAAATCGACCAGTCGTTCATCCGCGACGCGACCACCGACTCCAACGTCGCGGAGATCATTCGGGCAATCGTCGCAATGGCCCGCAGCCTTGAGCTGGAAGTCATTGCCGAAGGCGTGGAGACGCCGGCGCAACTGGCGTTTTTGCAAGAATTGGACTGCCACTTGTATCAGGGCTATCTGCATAGCCGGCCGGTGGCGCTCAAGGATCTGAAAAAAATGCTGCCCTGAATCGGCGGTTGCACAGCCTGGCAACAGAGCAACAATTGCCACAGTTTGCGGCAGCCTGTAGGGTCGCGGTTTTTGCGCCGTTTCGAGAGCAACCATGCAGGATGCAACCCTTCTCCGCCCGGCCTTGCTGGGCATCGACCTTGGTACCACCAACAGCCTGATCGCCGTCTGGCGTGAGGGCCGCGCTGAACTGATCGCCAACGCCCTCGGCGACGTACTGACACCGTCGGTGGTCAGTCTCGATGAAGACGATACGATTCTGGTCGGCAAAGCCGCCCGCGCCCGCCTGACCACGCACCCGGAACGCACCACTGCCGCGTTCAAGCGCTTCATGGGCAGCGACCGACAAATCCAGCTCGGCACACGCCGGTTCAGCCCGGAAGAATTGTCGGCGCTGGTGCTTGGCTCACTCAAGCAGGACGCGGAAGCGTTTCTAGGCCAACCGGTTACAGAAGCGGTCATTTCCGTACCGGCGTATTTCAGTGACGAACAGCGCAAGCGCACCTTGTTCGCCGCCGAACTGGCCGGGCTGTCCGTGACGCGCCTGATCAATGAGCCGACCGCTGCCGCCATGGCGTACGGCCTGCACGAGCAGAAATTCGAACGCACGCTGATTTTCGACCTCGGCGGCGGCACATTCGACGTCACCGTGCTCGAATACGCGCTGCCGTTGATCGAAGTGCATGCCTCCACTGGCGACAACTTTCTCGGCGGCGAGGATTTCACTGCCGCCCTGCTGCAGGCCTGCCTGAAACACTGGCAACTCACACCTTCATCGATCGATGCGCAAGCCATGGCCAGTCTCGGTGATGCGCTGGAACAGCTGAAATGCAAACTCGGTGAAGGCGCGCAGCAGTTGAGCTGGCGCCACGCCGAGCGAACGTTCGAATGGGAACTGGATGAAGCCGCTGCGGTGAAGATCTGGGAGCCGTTGCTGGCCCGCTTGCGCGCACCCATCGAACAGGCCTTGCGCGATGCCCGACTGAAACCACGCGACCTCGACAGCCTCGTGCTGGTCGGTGGCGCCACGCGCATGCCGACGGTGCAGCAGATGGTTGCCACGCTGTTCGGACGCCTACCTTATCGGCATCTCGACCCGGACACCATTGTGGCGCTGGGCGCGGCGACGCAGGCGGCATGCAAGGCGCGGGACGGTGCGGTTGAAGAACTGATCCTGACGGATGTCTGCCCCTATACGCTGGGGATTGAAACCATGCGCGGCAAGGATATCGACGGAGCATTTTCGCCAATCATTGAGCGCAACACTATTATTCCAACCTCCAGAGTCGAGCGTTACTACACCACTCATCCTCGACAAACGGTGATCCGGATTGCGGTTTATCAGGGGGAAAGACCATGGGTGCGTGACAACATTCTGATCGATATTTTCGATGTCACCTTGACGCCCAGCGAAGAGATACAAGCGTTGGACGTGCGCTTCAGCTATGACATTAACGGCCTGCTTGAAGTCGACGTAACCCTGCTCAATACCGGCGAACGCCACAGCCATAGCATCGATCGCAGTCCCACTGGGCTGGACGAGCAGGCTCGGCAGGCCAGCCACAACCGTCTTTCGACATTGAAGGTGCATCCGCGCGACGCCCTGCCCAACCGTACCTTGCTGGCACGACTGGAACGGGCCTGGATGCAGAGTCTGGGCAGCCAGCGCGAGCAAATTGCCGAATGGCTGGACAGCTTCACTACCGTGCTCGGCGGCCAGCAATCTGCAGAGATCGCCAGCCACCGCTCAGCGCTGAACAATGCGCTGGATCAACTGCGTCTTTAGCCGTTCAGTCGCCGTAAAGCGGCCTGCAGCCCGCCGGACAACACGTGTTCCCCGCTGTCCGGCGGCACGCCATAGCGATTGGGCAACTTGTCTCCAGCGAAACCGAACAACACCAGCGGCAGGAATGGCAGAAACGGCGTCAGCCCAAGCATTATCAGCAGCGTGGGAATGCCACGGCCCATATCATGCAATCGCCGTAGAACCGCCGCAAACAACAGCAGCGCGCCGAGCAACATGATGACGATCCCGCCAATCGTTGTGCCCGTTATCAGCCCGGCGATTGGCGTTAGCACGACACACCCCAAGACCTGTGCGATAAAAGCCTTGCGCCCCAACCGTGTTCCGAGGCGCCAGAACGCCCTGGCCGGTACTGGCTGAACATCACCGCTGGCCAACAATAAACGCTCCGACCATGACAGCAACGCGCACAATGCCAAGCGCAAGCCGACGCTGTTCTGCACGTCATCCTTACCCTGCTGCAGTTGCCGTAACACTCGCGTTTTCGGTACACCGGCGGCGCCGTAACGAATCAAACCCTTGAGCGCATCCAGCGCTTCATAAGCCAACAGTTTGTCGACACCGAAATCCGTCAACACTTTGCGCGGTGGCCACACCGGTTCGCCCTTGATCAGACCGTCGCGAAAGCCTTCAAACCAGTCATCCTCACAGCTGACCGCTGCAATCGATTGCAATAACGTCCGGTGTTGCTCGGCGCTCAGGCCTGGATCGTGGTAAAGCACGCTCCAGAACATCAACAAGCCCAGCAGATCGTCGCCGCACGCCGCTCGGTCACTTTCGACGCAGGTGTAAAGCAGTGTATTGGCGGGCAGCCTGGCGCTGTCGAGGGCCTGTTCGACACTGAAGAGTTGTTGCACCAGCAAACCGTGTACCGGATCGTCGCCCTGCAACCAGCCCAGCAAACCGGCGCAATTACCCTGCTCACGCAGCAAGCGCCGCAATAGTGGCTGCAGCCGACTCAAGGGATGCGCAGGATTGAACGACAAGCGTTCCAGGCACTGCGCATCAATCAATTGCAACCAGCGCTCCGGTTGCTCCAGCAATGCCAGCAAAAACGCGGTTTGAGCGTGCCAATCCCAGATCGCCGCGCCTAACCCGATCGGCGGTAACCCCGTCGCGCGACGACTCAGTTGGAGCATCAGATCGAGCTCTGTCAGGTCATTGCCGTCTTTGACTGCACGCAGTTCGAACGCGTCCGCAATGCGCGCGAGCGCGGTGTCGCTGTAGGGTCGCAAGCGCTGCAACCACAGCCGACAAACCTTGTGCAGTTCGCCTTCGGACAACGCCGACGGCCATTGCGGTGAGAGTGCCCGCGAGTCAGTGAAAGCGCTCATGGCCTGCGCTACAGGCGCACTCTCCAACCAGCGCAGATGTTGCCGAGCCTGATACTTGAACTCGCTCAACACCAGGCGTTCCAGCGCGTCAACAGGGAGCGGTTCGTCGACAAGCTGCTGCAACAAGGCCGAATCACCGCGGTGCAGCGCCCAGGCGTGCCGGTACAGACGCAGCAAACGGCTGTCGTGGTGCTCGCCGAGTAATTGCGCGAGCAATGGCAGCTCATCGCCCACCATCCGCCAGTCAACAAAGCTACGCGCCAGTCCATCAAGCGTGAGCCGCCCGACACCCAACCAGCGAGTCAACGTCTCGGGGCGTTGTGACGGACTGCCAAACACCTGGCACTCATCGCCCAGATCATCCGACCAACCGGGGCAGTCTTCCAGACGGTCGAAGGCCTGAATCAGCAACGGTAGAAAGGTCGGCTGACGCTTGGCGCACAGCTCCAGCAAACGATTTTCGGCCATGGGATGACGATGTTCGCTCCAAAGCCGAATCCAGCATGTAAACGCTTGATCGTCGCGTCCCGACAAGCTGTATTGACACGCCAGCAGGTACAGCCAGTCGAAGTTATCCGGCGCGGCATCGTGTTGTTCGACACAACGGTGCAAGAACGTCGGGGTGCCAATCCCCGCTTGGGTGAACTGCACCAGCAAACGCTTGAGATAGGCGGCATCATTGGGCAACGGCACGCACGTGTGCCGCGTGACAAAATCGGCAAACTCATGCAGGGGTCGGTGGGTGAAGATGTAGTCAAGGCTGCGGGCATACCACAGCGATTCGGTCTGTGCTGGCTCTGGCCATGTACTCATCAGATCCGTATCAAACGGGTCAGGCGTCTTGATGCGCTGCAAAAAGGTTTCTACCGCTTGCGCGTCATGGAATCCCAGAGCCAGCAGTTGCTGGTCCCAGGCCATGCGTTGCGCCAACAGATTCGCGCAACGGTAGGACAACGGACCGGCGTCGGCCATTCGGTGATACAAGCCCCAACTCAGATCATCGAGCACTTCCAGCGACAAGTCGTCGAGGCTGCGGACGAATGTTTCCCATGCCGCGAAGTGGAACCGGCGAGCGGGATCATCCAGCAACGCACAGAAATCCACGAACGCCCGCGGAACCTCAACAACATTGGCTTGTGCAGCGTCAATCTCGTCTTCGGCCTCTTCCTCCTCCCCTTCACGCGCCAGACGCAGGGCGTTTTCATAGGCCATGCGTAGCGCCTGAAACCCTTCCGGGTCGCTTTCCGGATGGTGCGCCGGCAGACGGGCGCGGTAGGCGGTGCGAATCAGGGTTTCGTCGGTAGTCGGCTCTATGCCCAGTCGAATCCAGCAACTCATGACCAGTCGAACTCCCCAAGCGATGCCGGACGAGGCGGCGCATCAATGTCCATGTGCCAAGGCAGATCGGCGAGAAAGTGTGGAATGTTCTGCGCAAGCCCACGAGCAATCCTGGTGTTGAAAGCGCTGGCGCCCTCGCGACTCATCTCGACCGCCAGTTCATCATCGCTTTTGCTCAAGCAGCACCAGAAGGTTCGCCCTATCAGAAAGCCGCTGAAATAAGCCATCCAGTTGCCGTAATGAAACTGTGCCCTCAATGCCAATCGACTGTGCAACCAGTTGCTCTCGGCCAGATCGATCCATTGATTACGCACTGCGCAGCGCAGCAGAAATCCCATGCGGCCATAATCCCAGGACAGGATACCGCCGGGACCACAGCTGGCGAAGGTACGACTGGCAAACTCATGGAGGACACGTTCACGCGGACTGAGATCTTCGAGCAACGCTTGCCATTCACTCGGCAAACAACGCTGCCATGCCCAATAGGCCGAACTGAGGTGTTTGGCATGACCGTCGTCAGTCATCCGCTCGAGCATGTCGAACAATTGCTGCCGATCATCGATTCCCCAACTCTCTTTGAGGTCGATATAACGGTCGTCGCAGAACGCAGGGTCGTCATACCCGGCGCCGGTGTTGAGCGCGGCCATCGGTGCGGACAAGGCGCACAGCCAGCGCTGTTTGATTTCGTCCATGAACAAAGGCTCCAGGCCGACTGCCGCAAAATGGGGGTCGGCAAAATTGTGCAGATTGTAAAGAGCCCCGACAGCAGCAGCAAACGCCGCATCGCTTTTTCTGCGTGTCTAGTCCTGAAATAGGTTTACACCTGTTTCAGTTTCAAAACGCCCGATGCACCGCATCGGGCGTTTTGTATTTCAGGGACAAATGAGGTCGCTTACGGTTATAGATTTCTATCGATTCCTCAACCATGCGCTTGGCTTGGGCAAGGTCTTTGGGGCGGTGTAGAAGAAATTCTGTTTTCAGAATCCCATTCACTCGTTCCGCCAGAGCATTCTGGTAGCAGTCGTAGCCATCAGTCATCGAACATCTGACCCCATGCTTGGCGTGCAGCTTTTGATAGAGATTAGAGCAGTATTGCGAGCCCCGATCGGAGTGATGTACCAGCGGCTGATTGGTTCTTCGGTGTCGAAGAGCATTCCTCATCGCACGGATCACGGACTCGGTATGCAGGCTTTCATGCACATGATGGCCGACTATTTTGCGCGAGAACGCATCAGTGACCAGACTTACGTAAGCGACACTTTGCTCGGTCGGCAAATAGGTTATATCCGCCACCTAGACCTGTTCCGGGCCGGTGGCAGTGACCTGGTCAGGGCCAGGCTTGAGCCGATTCGGATGTCGACGGAAGCGATGATGACTATCGGTAGTCTTGTGATAAGCGCGTTTGCGTGGAACCAGTTGCCGATGATCCCGCAAAATATCGAACAACCGATCTCGGCCTACCGTTTGCGTCAGTTCAGGTTCGGACTGCATAAGGCCGTGCAGCTTGCGGGTGCCCAGCCGGGGCATTTCAAGGCGTGTCTCCAGCACAAACCCCAGCACCTTTTGCGCGTGGCTAGCTTGCGCGTCGTAAGCTCGATTTCGCTTGTAATACGCCTGCCGTGAAATGCCCAAAAACTGGCAAGCCCTGGTAACACTCAGGCCTTCGATTTGCCCTTGGCTGAGGACTTGCCGGATCGCTTTTTTACGACAGAAACACCGTAATCGTTCTTCAGCACGTCAACGACAGCTTCAAAAAATTGGGCTTTCTGGTTGGCAAGGGCCAGCTTTTCTTCCAGCTCCTTGATTCGCTGCTCTGGTGTCAGCGGCAAATTTGGCTCGGCCATCGGTCGATTCCTCTGGGCACGAATGGAGGCGCCTTGGCTCCAGTCCTGCCTTCCATGCTTGCGTAACCACACCAACACAGTCGACCGACCCTGGATCCCATAACGTCGTTGAGCCTCTTTATAACTCAGTTCGCCCTTTTCAACCTGATCGACGACCGCTAATTTAAAGCCCAGCGTGTAATCACGTTGACTGCGCCTTTTTCCCGATTCCATTGGTTCCTCCTGAGGATAGGTCAGAAGGTGTAAACCTTATTCAGGACGAGACAGCGCACACAAAAAAGGCCCCGACGTTTCGGGGCCTTTCGTTCAACGGCTTATCGTCGGTTCAGACGATTGTGTGTCAGCACGTGAATCAATGCTGCAACGCCGGTTGCTGCGCTCCATTGATCGGGATGCGCTTGGCTTTCGCTTCTTCCGGGACCACACGCAGCAGATCGATGCTCAGCAGGCCGTTGCGCAGTGCAGCGTCTTTGATCTCGATGTGGTCGGCCAGACGGAACGACAGCTTGAAGGCTCGCTGAGCGATGCCCTGGTGCAAGAACGTGACGCTCTCGTCAGTGTCGCGCTTGCCGCCACTGATGGTCAGCACACCCTTTTCGACTTGCAGGTCCAGGTCTTCTTCCTGGAAACCGGCGGCCGCAACGACGATACGGTATTGGTCATCACCGTGTTTTTCGACGTTGTAAGGTGGGTAGCTGCTGCCTGGCTCGTTACGCAGCGCAGTTTCGAACAGATCGTTGAAACGGTCGAAACCTACCGAGGAACGGAACAGTGGCGCGAGAGAAAATGCAGTACTCATGATTCAAATCTCCTGAAAACAATCAGCAAGGTTTTGTGTCTCCGCGACCCGAATTCGGCATCGCGTACCCCTTAGATAGGGACCGCTGTTTTGATTTCAAGAGATTAATTTCAGATTTTTTACGCGGCCTCGACGAGCGGCAATCCGAGCAAACGGGAGACCTGATCAGGCTCGGTTTCGCGCCGCAGAACGGTGAACAGCTCGGCGGCTTCGCAGTAGTTGCGCGTCAACATGGCCAGCCATTGCTTGAGGCGGCCGGGCGATTGCCGCGCGGTCATCTGCGCTTTGGCCTGCAGCCAGAAATCCTGGATCAAAGGCATCAGTTCGGCCCAGGTCATCTCGACGACCTCTTCACCAGCGCGAGCGGCGGCGATCTGCCGGGCCAGATCCGGGCGGGAAACCAGACCGCGGCCGAGCATGATGTCTTCTACGCCGCTGATTTCCCGGCAACGGCGCCAGTCTTCAACGCTCCAGATGTCACCGTTGGCGAACACCGGCACCTTGACCACGTCCTGTACGCGCGGGATCCACTCCCAATGGGCCGGCGGCTTGTAGCCGTCAACTTTGGTTCGGGCGTGAACAACAATGTGCTCGGCGCCGCCCTCGGCTAGCGCCGTGGCGCAGACCAGCGAACCGTCGGGGCTGTCGAAACCCAGGCGCATTTTCGCGGTGACCGGGATATGCGCCGGTACGGCGCGACGGACGTGCTCGACGATCCGGTTGAGCAGCTCCGGCTCCTTGAGCAGCACGGCACCACCACGGGATTTGTTGACGGTCTTGGCCGGACAGCCGAAGTTGAGGTCAATCACTTCAGAACCGAGTTCGCAAGCCAGCGCGGCGTTTTCCGCCAGGCACACCGGATCGGAACCGAGCAACTGCACGCGCAGCGGCACACCAGACGCAGTGCAGGCGCCGTTGAGCAGCTCGGGGCCGAATTTGTGAAAGTACGCCGGGGTGAGCAACTGGTCGTTGACCCGAATGAATTCGGTCACGCACCAGTCAATGCCGCCAACGCGGGTCAGCACGTCGCGCAGGATGTCGTCGACCAACCCCTCCATGGGCGCCAGAGCAATTTGCATGGGAAAGACTACTTGAAGAAAAAACGTCCGGCAGTTTACTGGATATCGCAGAAAACCGCAGATCCCCTGTAAGAGCTGCCGAAGGCCGCGATCTTTGGTCTTGATCTGCAAAAAGCAAAATCAAAAGATCGCTACCGGACCGGGTCAGGCTGGAGCCAGATCGCCGGGCCATAGCCGTCGATAAACTCGGCCGGCATGCGCTTGGGCTTGCCTGTCGACAGTTCGATGCAGACAAAGGTGGTCTGGGCGCGCAACAGGGTGGCATTGTCACTGGGGCGCTTGAGCTGGAAATGCCGGGTCATTTTCAGGCGCTGATCCCAATCGACGATCCAGGTCGCCAACTGCAACTCATCGCCCTCATAAGCCGCAGCCAGATAATCGATTTCATGGCGAACAACGGCCATCGCCCGATCCAGCCGCCGATACTCGACCAGGTCCAGCCCCAGGCGTTGCGAGTGGCGCCAGGCGCAGCGCTCGAGCCAAGTCACGTACACCGCGTTATTGGCGTGCCCGAGCCCGTCGATGTCCTCAGCGCCTACTTGCAGATCAATGGTAAACGGCGTTGCCCGATCCCAGCCCATGCCCCACTCCCGGTCAAAGTTTTCAACCGGGGCAGTGTAACGGAGCTCAGGCCGATTGGCGCGCCTGAAGGCTGCGCCCGGCCAGCAGTGATAACACGCCATCAATCACTCGAGGGTCGGCCAGCACGCGTTGATGACCGCCACTCTCCAAACGCAGCAGGCGGCTGTCGAACCAGGCTTCGTGAATCAGCTGCGATTCCTTGACCGAGACGAAATTGTCGTCCTCGGCATGCACGATCAAGCCCGGCATATCCAGCTGATACTGCGCCACATCGAGGGTCGCGGCGCGCATGCCGACGTCCTGTTCGACCTGACGAATGAACGCGGATCGCGCTCGCGGCGGCATGCCGACCATGCGCGCGAAACCGCGCAGCACGCCGAGAATGCGCGACGGAGCGGCAATGCTCACCAGGGTTTCGGTGCGCAGGCCCAGTTGCACGGCGAGCATCGCACTGGCACCGCCCATGGAATGGCCGATAACCGCTTGCAGCGGCGGCAATTCGGCAGCGGCTTCAAGCATGGCGCGGGCGAACAGCACCACATTGGCTTCGCGCCCGGGCGAGCGACCATGGGCCGGGCCGTCGAGTGCGACGACGGTATAGCCGGCTTCGACCAGAGCATTGATCAGCGAGGCGAATTGCGTGGGCCGTCCTTCCCAACCGTGCATCAGCAACACCGTAGGGCCCTGGCCCCAGCGCAGCGCCGACAGGCCGAAGCGCAAAGTGATGCGCTCGGAGCTCGCCAGCAATGGCAGCTCCCAGTCCCGCAGCGGCAGCGCGCGAGGCGTCATGAATGCCAGACGCATTTTGCTCGCCACCTGTTTCGGTGCAATCCAGCCCAAGGTGCCGTTAACGCCACGAACCCACTTCAACGCGTTCATCGCTCTCTCCTCAGGCTTGTTGCCTTCAGGTCAACGCACAGCCGACTTGGCAGCGCGCAGCAATCGATCGGATAACTCTCCCGGACCCAGCGCTCTTGCCAGGGCCAGACCACCCACCATCAGCGCGACATCGGCCAAAGCCTTGTCGGTGTCTTCAGGACTGGCTGCCAGTTGCGCCACCATCAACTCCAAATGCTCGTTCAGCGCGATGCGGAACGACTCGGGCAGACGGCCAAGTTCGCCAATCGACGCCGGAATCGGGCACGCGGCGTCGCTGGAATCCCGGTGTTTGCGTGACAGATAGAACGCAGCCACCAAGGCGCGACGTTCTTCGCCAGTCAGATCGGCATCCATGTCGGCAATCAGGTCGCGACGCCGGCCCAGCAATTGCCTGAACGCTTCAAGCATCATCGCGTCCTTGCTTTCGAAGTGCGCATAGAAGCCGCCGACGGTCAGGCCGGCTGCGCCCATCACTTCACCCACGCTCGGGTCTGCCGGTCCGCGTTGAATCAGTGCGGCGCTGGCTGCCTTGAGGATACGTTCGCGGGTTTGAGCTTTTTTATCGTTCATCGTCGCCTCCGAATATTACGACTAGAATATTATTCGCATAATAATATTCCGCAAGTCATGAATATGACCGCTGGTCTGAAGCACAGTGTAAGGAAAATGGAGAATTGGCCAAACGCCAGACAAACAAAAGGGCCATTCAATAATTGAATGACCCTTATAAATCCCGCAGAGCGGGTAATCGTGGCGTCCCCTAGGGGACTCGAACCCCTGTTACCGCCGTGAAAGGGCGGTGTCCTAGGCCACTAGACGAAGGGGACACAAACCCTTCTATACAACTGATCAGTGCTGAGAGCTGATCGATTCAAGGCCGGTGTGGCCAGACCTTGAACTGTAAAATTGGTGGAGCTAAGCGGGATCGAACCGCTGACCTCCTGCATGCCATGCAGGCGCTCTCCCAGCTGAGCTATAGCCCCGGATTTTTCGCCTCGCGGCGGAGTGATCTCTTGCAACATCACTTCTGTAAAACTGGCGTCCCCTAGGGGACTCGAACCCCTGTTACCGCCGTGAAAGGGCGGTGTCCTAGGCCACTAGACGAAGGGGACGCAAACCCTTCCATACAACTGATCAACGCTGAGTGTTGATCGCTTCAAGGCCGGTGTGGCCAGACCTTGAAGTGTAAATTGGTGGAGCTAGACGGGATCGAACCGTCGACCTCTTGCATGCCATGCAAGCGCTCTCCCAGCTGAGCTATAGCCCCTCATCGCTGAGGACGGGGCGAATCTTAAGGGCGTATCGAAAGCCTGTCAAACTTATTTTTGAAAAATTTCAAAATTTTTTGTCGGGATAACAATCACTTACCGCCCTCCCCCGTAAACTCGGGAGAAACGCCGAAGGCAGGATCAAAAGATCGCAGCCTTCGGCAGCTCCTACAGCGTTCAGGCAATGGCGCCGAGCAGCTTTTCCCACTCTTTGTTTTCTTTCTTCGACACGCCGCCCAGCAGGTCGATTGCCTGGCGCAGGCGATAACGGGTGAGGTCCGGCCCGAGAATTTCCATCGCATCAAGCACTGACACCGAACTGGCCTGCCCGGTGATCGCCGCAAACATCAACGGCATCGCGTCGCGCAGTTTCAACTCGAGGGATTCGACCACCGCCTGAATCGTCGCGGTGATGCTGTCCTTCTCCCACTGCCGCAGGCTTTCCAGTTTCCACAGGATCAACTGCATCAACTGACGAACCTGATCGCCGGAGAGCTTTTTCGACTCAAACAGCTTGGCGTCCGGGTTAACGCCGCCAGCGAAAAAGAACCCTGCCAGCGGTGCGACCTGGCTGAATGTTTCGACGCGGCCCTGCACATGCGGCGCGATCTTCATCATGTATTCAGAGTTGAACGCCCACTTCTGCACGCGCGCGGCGAACTCTTCCACCGGCAGATCGCGCAGCCACTGGCCATTGAGCCACGACAATTTCTCGATGTCGAAGATCGGCCCGCCGAGGGATACGCGCTTGAGGTCAAAATTGTCGACCATTTCCTGCAGCGAGAACTTCTCGCGCTCATCCGGCATCGACCAGCCCATGCGCCCGAGGTAGTTGAGCATGGCTTCCGGCATGAAGCCCATGCGCTCGTAGAACGTCACCGAAGTCGGGTTCTTGCGCTTGGACAGCTTGCTCTTGTCCGGGTTACGCAGCAGCGGCATGTAGCACAGCTCTGGTTGTTCCCAGCCGAAGTACTCGTAAAGCAGGATCAGTTTCGGTGCCGATGGCAGCCATTCTTCGCCACGCAGGACGTGGGTGATACCCATCAGGTGATCGTCGACGACGTTGGCGAGGAAGTACGTCGGCAGGCCGTCGGTCTTCATCAGCACCTGCATGTCCATGCGATCCCACGGGATCTCGACATCGCCACGCAGCATGTCCGGGACCACGCAAACGCCTTCGCTCGGCACTTTCATGCGGATGACGTGCGGTTCACCAGCGGCCAGGCGCGCGGCGACTTCTTCCTTCGACAGCAACAGTGCGCGGCCGTCATAACGCGGAGTTTCGCCACGGGCCATTTGCTCGGCGCGCATCTGATCAAGCTCTTCAGCGGTGCAGAAGCACGGGAACGCATGGCCCATGTCGACCAGTTGCTGGCAATACTTCTGATAGATATCGCCACGCTCGCTCTGCCGGTAAGGGCCATGCGGGCCGCCGACATCCGGGCCTTCGCTCCAGTCGATGCCGAGCCAGCGCAGGGCGTCGAAGATCTGCTGTTCGGACTCGCGGGTCGAACGCAACTGATCGGTGTCTTCGATGCGCAGGATGAACTCACCGCCGTGCTGCTTGGCAAAGCAGTAATTGAACAATGCGATGTAAGCGGTACCTACGTGGGGGTCCCCGGTAGGCGATGGCGCGATGCGAGTGCGGACGGTGGTCATGGCATGTCTCGAAAAGAATGAAAAGCAAAACAATCAAGCGGCGAATGGTAACAGGCGACACCCGCCCCGCTCCAGCGGGCAGGGTATTTAAGCCGGAACCGGGACTCGCTTATACCGAGTCGCCCCCATTCGCGAGCAAGCTCGCTCCCACAGGGATACACAATGATCGTTCCCACGCTCTGCGTGGGAAAGCATCCTGTGACGCTCTGCGTCACGCGAGCGATGGGACGCAGAGCGTCCCGGGCGGCATTCCCACGCAGAGCGTGGGAACAATCCCTTAAACCGTAAGCAATCGTTCGCGCAGTTTGGCAATCTCATCGCGCATCTGCGCCGCTGCTTCGAATTCCAGATCCCGCGCCAGTTGGTACATTTTCTCTTCCAGCGCGCGGATGCGTTTGGTGATTTCGCTTGGTGAGCGCAGTTCGGCTTCGTACTTGGCGTTCTCTTCGGCAGCCTTGGCCATGCCTTTGCGCTTCTTGCTGCGCGAACCGGGCACGGTGGCGCCTTCCATGATGTCGGCGACGTCCTTGATCACGCCTTTTGGGGTAATGCCGTGTTCAAGGTTGTAGGCGATCTGCTTCTCGCGACGACGCTCGGTCTCGCCGATGGCCCGCTCCATCGAACCGGTCATGCGATCGGCGTAGAGAATCGCGCGACCATTGAGGTTACGCGCCGCGCGGCCGATGGTCTGGATCAGCGAGCGCTCGGAACGCAGGAAGCCTTCCTTGTCGGCGTCGAGAATCGCCACCAGCGACACTTCCGGCATGTCGAGACCTTCACGCAACAAGTTGATGCCGACCAGCACATCGAACACGCCGAGGCGCAAGTCGCGGATAATCTCGACGCGTTCAACGGTGTCGATGTCCGAGTGCAGGTAACGCACGCGCACGCCGTGGTCGGCGAGGTAGTCGGTCAAGTCTTCGGCCATGCGCTTGGTCAGCGTGGTGACCAGCACGCGCTCCTCGATCGCCACACGCTTGGTGATTTCCGAGAGCAAGTCGTCGACCTGGGTCAGCGCCGGCCGCACTTCAACCTGCGGGTCTACCAGGCCGGTCGGCCGCACCACTTGCTCGACCACGCGGCCGGCGTGTTCGGCCTCGTAATTGCCCGGCGTCGCCGAGACGAAAATGGTCTGCGGGCTGACCCCTTCCCACTCGTCGAAACGCATCGGCCGGTTATCCAGCGCCGAAGGCAGACGGAAGCCGTATTCGACCAGCGTCTCTTTACGCGAGCGGTCGCCTTTATACATCGCGCCGACCTGCGGCACGCTGACGTGGGATTCGTCGATGACCAGCAAGGCGTCGGCCGGCAAGTAATCATAAAGCGTTGGCGGCGCCGCGCCGGCCGGGCGCCCGGACAGGTAGCGCGAATAGTTTTCGATGCCGTTGCAGTACCCCAGTTCGAGAATCATCTCCAGATCGAAACGGGTGCGCTGCTCCAAACGCTGGGCTTCTACCAGTTTGTTGTTGCTGCGCAGGTATTCCAGACGCTCCTGCAGTTCAACCTTGATGCCTTCGATGGCGTCGAGCAGGGTTTCGCGCGGTGTCACGTAGTGACTCTTCGGGTAGAAAGTGAAGCGTGGCATCTTGCGGATGACTTCGCCGGTCAGCGGATCGAAAGCGGAAATGCTCTCGACCTCGTCATCGAACAACTCGATGCGGATCGCTTCCAGATCCGATTCCGCCGGAAAGATGTCGATCACGTCGCCCCGTACGCGAAACGTCGCCCGGGCGAAATCCATGTCGTTGCGGGTGTATTGCAAGTCCGCCAGGCGCCGCAGCAGCGCGCGCTGATCAAGCTTGTCGCCGCGATCAACGTGCAAGACCATTTTCAGATAGGTTTCCGGACTGCCCAGGCCATAGATGCACGACACCGTGGTGACGATAATGGCGTCCTTGCGCTCCAGCAACGCCTTGGTCGCGGACAGGCGCATCTGCTCGATGTGGTCGTTGATCGACGCGTCCTTTTCGATAAAGGTGTCGGACGACGGCACATACGCTTCGGGCTGGTAGTAGTCGTAGTAGGAAACGAAGTATTCCACCGCGTTGTTCGGGAAGAACGCTTTGAACTCCCCGTAAAGCTGCGCGGCCAAGGTCTTGTTCGGCGCCAGGACTAGCGTTGGCCGCTGTACCTGGGAGATGACATTGGCGATGCTGAAGGTCTTGCCCGAGCCGGTCACACCGAGCAGCGTCTGGTGCGCCAGCCCGGCTTCAATGCCTTCAACCAACTGGCGAATGGCTGTCGGCTGATCGCCGGCGGGCTCGAAGCGGGTGACTAGCTGGAATTCCGACATACACACCTCTGGAATCGCGGCGTTCCGAGACAGACGGAGCACCACGAGGACGACCGCAAACGACCGATGTCGCGCAAGAAAAAATCTGGATTGTGCTTAATGTGGTGGCGATTGCCTGGGCTTTCAAGGCAAACGTCCTACATCCGGTAAAGACTCTGACAAACTCAATCGACTAACGGTCAAGAAATAATCGGAAAAACTTACCGCAAAAGCCGATTCGCCTGTCGCCATTGCGCGGTGATGGCCTCTATACTAGCTCCCCGTTTGTGCACCGCTCTAGTGCATTCGGCTGGAGCGCTACACGTCCCTCCACTCTCCATTCAGAGCCGCCGTAATAATGAGCCTGTTCTCCGCTGTCGAAATGGCACCCCGCGATCCAATCCTGGGCCTCAACGAAGCATTCAACGCCGATACCCGGACCACCAAGGTCAACCTGGGCGTGGGCGTGTATTGCAACGAAGAGGGGCGAATTCCACTGCTGCGCGCGGTGATCGAAGCCGAGACGATTCGGGTCGCTCAACACGCTTCGCGCGGTTACCTGCCGATCGACGGCATCGCTGCCTACGACCAGGCCGTGCAAAAACTGCTGTTCGGCCACGACTCGCCGCTGATCAGCGCCGGTCGCGTCATCACCACTCAAGCCGTCGGCGGGACCGGCGCACTGAAAATCGGTGCCGACTTCCTCAAGCAACTACTGCCGAACGCCGTCGTGGCGATCAGCGACCCGAGCTGGGAAAACCACCGCGCGCTGTTCGAAACCGCCGGTTTCCCGGTGCAGAACTACCGTTACTACGACGCTGCCACGCACGACGTGAACCGTGCCGGCATGCTCGACGACCTCAACGCCCTGCCGAACGGCTCGATCGTTGTCCTGCACGCTTGCTGCCACAACCCGACCGGCGTCGACCTGACCCCGGCGGACTGGAACAAGGTGCTGGAAGTGGTCAAGGCCAAAGGGCACGTGCCGTTCCTCGACATGGCTTACCAGGGTTTCGGCGACGGCATCGATGAAGACGCCGCTGCCGTGCGTCTGTTCGCCGAGTCCGGCCTGACCTTCTTCGTTTCCAGCTCGTTCTCCAAGTCGTTCTCGCTGTACGGCGAGCGCGTTGGCGCATTGTCGATCATCAGCGAATCGAAAGAAGAAAGCGCGCGCGTGCTGTCGCAGGTCAAACGCGTCATTCGCACCAACTACTCCAACCCACCGACCCACGGCGCCAGCATCGTTGCTGCGGTGCTGAACAGCCCGGAACTGCGTGCACAGTGGGAAGCCGAGTTGGCGGAGATGCGTCTGCGTATTCGCGGCATGCGCGAGCAGATGGTTGCCCTCCTGGCAGAAAAAGCCCCGGGCCGCGATTTCAGCTTCGTCGGTCGTCAGCGCGGCATGTTCTCCTACTCTGGCCTGACCACCGAACAGGTGCATCGCTTGCGTAACGAGTTCGGCATCTACGCTTTGGACACCGGCCGCATCTGCGTGGCTGCGCTGAACCAGAGCAACATCAAGGCGGTGACGGACGCGATCGTTCAGGTCATCTGATTTCCCCGCCTGATGAAAAACGGGAAGCCTTTGGGCTTCCCGTTTTTATTTGTCCCGGAAAACGCCTTGCAACCTCTAGACTGCACACAATCCAAAGTGTAGGAGCTGACGAGTGCAACGAGGCTGCGATCTTTTGATCTTGTTTCTAAGATCAAGATCAAAAGATCGCAGCGTTCCGCAGCTCCTACCGGTTTTGTGTACACACGAAATTTTTGAAGAGAACCCACATGAAAAACGACAACCTGCGCGCCGACCGTGACGACCTGGATGATTTCATCCCGCGCGCTCCGGCCAAGCGTGAAAAGAGCCTGGTGTTGCAAGTCGCCACCGGGGTATTCCTCGGTGGTCTGGCCCTGTGGCTGGTGCAACTGGCAGCGACGGCAGCCTATGCCAAGCTGATGCTCGGCACGATCACCTTCGGCAGTTAAGCCAGTTCGGCCGAGCGCTGAGTGGCGGCATCGTCGTAAATCACATACAGCGATTCGGCGACCTGGCTCTTGATCGCTTTGCTGCTTTCCAGACCGAGGACGAATCCTTCAGCCTTGCCGCCCGCCCGGTTCAACGCTTCGGCGGTACTGGCTCCCGCGATTGCATCGAAGAGTTTTTCGGCGTGCGGGCCGATCCCTTTGGGCAGGCTGATTTGTGTGGTGCTCATGCGAGCACCTGGGTGTTGCGAGTGATTTGAGTCATGGCGCGTACCTTTGCGGCGAATGGCCGGCAGCGCGTGTGACCACTTCCGGGCTGCCATGGTAGACCTCTGGGGTCATTCTGGTAACCGCCAATCGCTGACAAAATGCCGCCCGTCCCGACGATTCGCAAAAGTTGCCAACTGGCGCTTGACTTCTCTTTTTGAATCAGTAACATACGCACCAATTCCGCAATAGCTCAGTTGGTAGAGCAAGTGACTGTTAATCACTGGGTCCCTGGTTCGAGTCCAGGTTGTGGAGCCAAATAGCAAAGCCCCTGAATCGAAAGGTTCAGGGGCTTTTTTGTGGGCGCTCGAAAAATACAGAAAAGGCCGATCTGCACGGGCAGGTCGGCCTTTTCTGATTCAGACGCAGCGGTCAGACATGTTCGCTGCTCTTCACCTGCACCTTCGGCGCGCCCTGCCCGAGGTCGTGGTCATCCGGTTCGATCACCGGTACCTCCTTGCCATCGCAGTCATGCAGCTTGCCGTCGCTGAAGTAATCGCCCTCACGCAGCGCGGCCAGATCGCGATAACGCAGAGTGCGCTCTTCCGCTGCGGCGAACACGGACTGCTGATCCGAGTTGCCGGCCGTGAAGTGGTTGAAAGCCAGGTTGAGCAGGATCGCCATGATTGCCGATGAACTGATACCCGAATGGAAAATCGTTGCGAACCAGCTCGGGAATTGATCGTAGAAGTTCGGCGCGGCGATCGGGATCATGCCGAAACCGATCGAGGTGGCAACGATGATCAGGTTGACGTTGTTGCGGTAATCCACCTTCGACAACGTGCGAATGCCGCTCGCCGCCACCGTGCCGAACAGCACAATACCGGCGCCGCCCAGAACCGAAGTCGGCACAGCGGCGATCACCCGCCCCATGAACGGCAGCAGCCCCAGAACCACCAGGAACAGGCCGCCGGTGGCAACCACGAAACGGCTCTTGATGCCGGTCACCGCCACCAGTCCGACGTTCTGCGCGAAAGCACTTTGCGTAAACGAACCGAAGATCGGCGCAAACATGCTCGACAGCATGTCGGCACGCAGGCCATTGCCCAGGCGCTTGGAGTCGACCTTGGTGTCGATGATCTCGCCAACCGCCAGAATATCCGCCGAGGTTTCCACCAGCGTCACCATGACCACGATGCACATCGACAGGATTGCAGCGAAGTGGAAGGTTGGCATGCCGAAGTGAAACGGTGTGGGGAAGCCGAACATCGGACCGGTGGTGACGCTGGAGAAATCAGCCATGCCGAGGAATACCGCCAGCACGGTGCCGATCACCATGGCCAACAGGATCGACAGGCGCGAAATGGTTGCACTGCCAACCTTGCTCAGCAGCAACACCAGCACCAGCGTGACCGCCGCCAGACCGATGTTTTGCATGCTGCCGAAATCCGGCGCGTGGCTGTTGCCGCCCATTGCCCAGCGTGCGGCAACAGGCATCAGCGTCAGGCCGATGGTGGTGATCACAATACCGGTGACCAGCGGCGGGAAGAACTTGGTGATGCGTGAGAACACCGGCGTGATCAGCAAACCGATCAACGAGGCGGCAATCACCGCACCCAGCACCGATTGGAAACCGCCCTCCCCGCCGCTGCTGACGATCGCGACCATGGTCGCCACGCCGGAGAACGATACGCCCTGAACCAGCGGCAACTGACAGCCGAAAAACGGCAGACCCAGGGTTTGCAGCAGTGTCGCCAGCCCCCCCGCAAACAATGAAGCAGCAATCAACAGACCAATGTCCGCCGGCGACAAACCGGCCGCCTGGCCAATGATCAGTGGCACCGCAACGATACCGCCGTACATGGTCAGAACATGTTGCAGGCCGTAAGCCATATTCGCGCCGACCCCGAGGTTTTCGTCCTCGGGCCGTTGGTGTGAAACATGGGGCGTTTTCATGGTGGGGGGTTCCCTGGTTTTTGTTATGCGCACACTGTATTCAATACTCAGGACAAATGTCCATAGAGTTGTATACAACTTGTCAGTCACATAATGGTTAGGTAGCCATCCAACCTTCTAGCCGGCACTTCTTGCCCCAACAGATCCGGCAACACATTCCCGCTGCGTGCGCGCCAGTGCCCACCAGGCTGAAGCGTTCACGGCGACCGACGGTGCAGTCGCGTTCTTTTTGCCAGCGGGGAGATCCGTCGCGTGCTGGTGCCTGACGTAAAGCCTTAGACCGATAATGGCGCTATTACCGGGGCCAGCGCTTGTCGTACACGCGGTGAATCAGGCATCTCAAGGTCAAACTCACGCCGCAGCAATTCAACAAGCTCGTCGACGTCCGCCACCTCGCGCCGCTCACTGTCGGCGCCCATGTGATGAATGGCAAAACTGCCGTTGTTCAGGGTCTTGCGCCAACCATTGCCGGTGCGTGCAACCATCAAACGATGCGCAAAAGGTGACTCGGGATGGGTCGAGACGTACCAGTTGCCGACGGTGTAATCGATGTCTTCCTGGCGCTGCAAATCGAACAGGTACATTGGCCGCCACTCGCCCGCGACTTTCGCGCGCAGCAGGTAGCCATCCATTTGTTTGTCGATGCGGTAGGGTTCGTGCGGGGTTGGTTGCTCATCTTCACTGTCGAGCAACAGCGGCGCGGTGGGCACCATGCCGCCGAAGCCGACGTCGGTGATGTAACGCGCTTGGTCGATGGTCACCAGACTCAAACGATGGGTTCGCGCCGTCCAGCTGCCTTCGGGTTGATTCATCACCACGCGCCCGCTGATCGCCCGCGCGTCGAACCCCAATTCCAGCAACAGCGCGAAGAACAAGTAATTGAGTTCGTAGCAATAGCCGCCGCGACCACTGCGCAGGAGTTTTTCTTCGATGGACGCAAGGTCGATCAACACCGGCTCACCACTGACCGTCGCGAGATTCTCGAACACAAACTCGGCGGTATGGCGCAGTTGCAACTGACGCAAGGTTTCCAGCGTAGGTGGCGGCGGCGCATCGAAACCCAGCCGTTGCAGGTACAGATTGGTATTGGTCAGCTGTGGCGCGCTCATTGCTCGATCCTTATGCATAGGGCCGCAGAACACTGCGAGGATGTTGCCCTGTATACGGGATCGGGCACGGCGTTCGACAATTGATTTCGCCAATCGCCCGCTCAGCGTTTTTTCCGCGAGCCGATACGAATCCACGTTGGCGCATGGTCACTGGCGTGCGGCTCGTTGCGTACCCAGGCGTCGACCCCGGCGTCGTGCAGGTACGGACTCAGTGCCGGGTTGAGCAGCAGATGGTCGATGCGCAGGCCGGAGTTGGTTTGCCAATGATTGCGGAAGTAATCCCAGAAGGTATAGATGCGCTCTTCGGGATACACGTGGCGCAGGGAATCAATCCAGCCCTGATCCAGCAAGCGCTGGTAGCACTCGCGGCTTTCGGGTTGCAACAAGGCATCCTTGAGCCAGGAACGGGTGTTGTAGATGTCCATGTCGGTAGGCACGACATTGAAGTCACCGGCCAGCACCACCGGGTGATCGCTGCTCTGCAGATCTTTGGCATAGCTGATCAGGCGTTCGAACCAGGCCAGTTTGTAATCGAATTTGGGGCCCGGTTGCGGGTTACCGTTGGGCAGATACAGGCAACCGACCAGCACGCCGTGCACCGCCGCTTCGATATAGCGGCTGTGCGTGTCATCGGCATCACCCGGCAAACCGCGTCGACTCTCCAGCGGCTGCGCATCGCGCGCCAGAATCGCCACGCCATTCCATGATGCCTGGCCCTGCCAGATCGCGCCGTAACCGGCGGCTTCCAGTTCAGCGGCGGGAAATGCGCTGTCCACTGATTTAAGCTCTTGCAGGCACGCGATGTCCGGTTGTTCGCGCTTGAGCCATTCCAGCAGATTCGGCAATCGCGCGCGCATGCCGTTGACATTGAAGGTGGCGATTCGCAGGTTTTTCATCGTCCGCAACTCCTGCCCGGTGGGATTAGAAATTGTGACCCTGAGAGCGCCGCGCAGGTTGCATCGAATGCCGACGGCGTGGCTCAGACGCGATGACGCAGCCACTGCAGGAAGCCTTTTTTCGGCGCAACGACTGGCGCGTCCTCAGTCAGCGACTGCGCCTTGTGCAAGCGGAAATCGAGCAACGCCTGCATCGCATCGTGAATGTCATGACGCGCATCCAGGCAGGGTTTCAGGTACGACTTCTCGATGCGATACAGGGCGCAGAACGTCTTCGCCGAAAAATCCGCCGGCAGCGCAGTATCGGAAAGTATTCCGGCCTCGCCGATCACCTCTCCCGGCCCCATTCGCCCGGACTCCAGTGGTGTACCGTGGCGTTTGAGCGTCACCGAGACCACACCGGATTCAATGATGAACAAATGATCGCTGACTTCACCGCCCGCCAGAATCGTGTCCCCGGCACGGAAGGTTTGCAGGGTCATGTTCTGGCTGAAGGTGTCTTTTTCTTCCTCGCGTAGCGTCGAGAAAATCGGTGAGCTTTCCAGCAGTGCCCGTGGCCGCGATAACTGCGGCGCGGCGATGGTTTCGTTGCTCGACAGCAGATTGACCCCGCAGGCCTGCAAATGTCGGTAGGCCAGATCAAACAACTGATTGCGCACCACGCGCTTCTCGCCCATCGAAGCGACAAACCCGCTGATCTCGTATTCCGCGCCGCCGCTGGCAGAACTCTTCAACGACACGCTCGGCGCGGGCGTGTCGAGCAATTGCCGACACCCTTGCATCGCCCGCTCCAGTGCTTCGATCACCGAGCTGGGCCGGGCATGGGGGCTGACGGGCACGCTGATCGACACGCCAAACATGTTGCTTGGCCGACTGAAGTTGATGATTTTGGCCTTGGCCGCCAGCGAGTTGGGAATCACCGCCATGCTGCCCTGACTGGTCTGCAGACGCGTGGCGCGCCAGTCGATGTCGGTGACGCGGCCCTCGGTGCCGTCGATCGAAATCCAGTCATCGAGCTGATAGGGCTTGGTGGTGTTGAGGACGATGCCGGAAAACACATCGCTTAAAGTGCTCTGCAGGGCCAGGCCGACAATGATCGCCAACGCGCCGGAAGTCGCCAGCACGCCTTTGACCGGCAAATCCAGAACGTAGGCCAGCGCCGCAATGATCGCGATGAGGAAAATCACCGCGCCGAGCAAGTCCTGCAACAGGCGACCGGTGTGGCCGACCCGTTGCATCATCACCGCGCCGATCAACACCGTCAGCGTGCGCGCGCCGAACAGCCACCAACCGATCTGCAACCCGGTCGCCGCCAGATGCAGCGGCACATTGTCGGCCCAGGGCGCCGGCTCCAGCGGGTTGAGGCCTTCGTTGAACAGAACGATGCTGAACAGGGCGAAGATCAGCACCCGCACCAGCAACTTCCATTCACTGCCGCGGGAGCTGATCAGCCGCCACAGGCCCAGATCGAGCAGAATCAGGATCAATGCGCAAAACAACGGGTGTTCGGTCAGCAGAGACAGCATCAAACAACTCCGAAAAAGGCCAATCGCGAGAAGATCGCACAGATTGGCACAGTGTAGGAGCAATTGATTTGAGCGGATGAACCGCTGCCTGAAAACACTGCGAAACCCTGTAGGGGCTGCCGAAGGCTGCGATCTTGAGGCTATGGGACGCGGAGCGTCCCCGGCTGCATTCCCACGCAGAGCGTGGGAACGATCAGATCAAAAGATCGCAGCCTTCGGCAGCTCCTACAGGGTGTTTTGCGTTAAGGGTGCATCCGGCCAAAGCGGCCGGACTGGAAGTCGGCGAAGGCCTGGTGGATTTCCTCCTCGGTGTTCATCACAAACGGGCCATGGCCGACGATCGGTTCGTCGATCGGCTCGCCGCTGAGCAGTAACACCACCGCGTCTTCGCTCGCTTGCAGTGTGAGGCGATCACCGTCGCGTTCGAACAGCGCCAACTGCCCTACTCCCACCGACTCCGCGCCGTTGACCTGTACCGAACCTTTCAACACGACTAGTGCGGTGTTGCGTCCTTCGTGCAGATCAAGCGTCAGCAGCTTGTCGGCGTTGAGGCGCAGATCCCAGACGTCGATGGGCGTGAACGTCCGCGACGGTCCGGTGTGCCCATCGAATTCACCGGCGATCAGACGCAGGCTGCCGGCGCCATCCTTGAGCGCGACGTTCGGAATGTCACGGTCGAGAATCGTCTGGTACCCCGGCGCGGCCATTTTGTCCTTGGCCGGCAAGTTGACCCACAGCTGGACCATTTCCAGCTTGCCGCCGGTTTTTGCGAAGTTTTCCGAGTGAAATTCCTCATGAAGGATGCCGGACGCTGCCGTCATCCATTGCACGTCGCCCGGGCCGATGGTGCCGCCGCTGCCGGTGGAGTCGCGGTGTTGCACTTCGCCGTCGTAGACGATGGTGACGGTTTCGAAACCACGGTGCGGGTGCTGGCCGACGCCACGCTGTTCAGTGGTCGGGGTGAATTCGGCGGGACCTGCGTGATCGAGCAGCAGGAACGGGCTGATGTGCTTGCCCAGGTTGTCGTAGGAAAACAGGGTGCGCACCGGGAAACCGTCGCCGACCCAATGGCCGCGCGGGCTGGTGTAGATGCCGATGATGTTTTTCATGGGGTCTCCAATGGGTGATTGCATTGGATTAAGCCTAAAGGCATATCGAATATTCGACTAGATGGTCAAAATCGGCTTGAGTGTTCCATTTACAGAACAGTGCTGGCAATGCGTGCTTCACGAGCAGGTGACGGCATTTGTTCAGAGACTTCGGGCGAGGCCGTGCATGACTTTGCGCAACTCGTCGATGGCACCGTCGACCACCGCGTTTTCACTGTCCCGGCACGCCGTTTCCAGAGCTGCACACGCGGCCACAATTCGCGCCGCGCCGACCATTTGCGCACCGCCCCTGATGCGATGGGTCAACTCGCGCAAGCCTTCGCGGTCGCCCGCCTGCAAATGATCCAGAGTGTGCAGATCGTCGCGCAGGCTGTTGCCGACTTGCTTGCGCAAGCGTTCGATCAACGAGTGATCGGCCCCGACCATCTGTTCCAGAGCACTCAGATCAAGCTCAACGCCCGGCGATTCATCTTCGTAAGGCTCGCAGCCGCGAGCGCCATTCAAGGCTTCAGCCAGATCATGCAAGCGAATCGGTTTGAACAGACAGCCGTCCATGCCAGCATCCAGACAGCGCAAGCGCTCCTCGACCTGCGCATTGGCAGTAAAACCCAGGATCAGACAGGGTCTGCGGCCGCTGGCGGCTTCTTCGTTGCGAATCGCCTGCGCCAATTCATAGCCGTTGCGTCGCGGCATGTTGCAGTCGGTGATCACCACATCGAAGGCCTGCGTGCGCCAGCGTTCCAGCCCCTGCTCACCATCGCCAGCGTCTACCGTGCGATGTCCCAGCTCGCTCAGTTGCCAGCCCATCAGCAAGCGGTTGACCGGATAATCGTCCACCACCAACACGTCCAATACACGGGCAACGGGCGTCACGTCGGGCGATACCGGTGTGGCCGTCATCGCGCTCAGCAGGGGCAACCGCAGGTTGATTTCCACTCGCGTGCCTTGTCCCAGGTCACTGTCGAGGCGCAGCATGCCACCCATCATTGCGCAGAGGTTGCGGCTGATCACCAGGCCAAGGCCGGACCCGCTGCGCGCTGCTTGTGAACTATTGCTCGCTTGAACGAACGGATTGAACAGCCGTTCTTGATCCTCTGCGCTGATGCCAATGCCGCTGTCTTCGATCAACACCTGCACATTCACTTGCTCGTGCGATATCGCAACCATCTGCAGCCGTAAGCTCACCTCTCCCGCTTCCGTGAATTTGATCGCATTGCTCAACAGGTTTGACAGCACCTGCTTGAAACGCGTCGGATCGATGAGCACATCCGCATTGGCGCGCGGATCAAGTGCGATGCGCCACAACAAACGCTTCTGCTGCGCCAGCCCTTCAAATACTCGGCATACCGATGACACCGTGTCGCGTAGATTGGCTCGTTCGGGTGCGAGGGACAAATGCCCGGACTCGATGCGCGCGATATCCAGGATGTCGCCAATCAACGCCAACAATTGCTGGCCGGCATTCGATGCCAATTGAATTGCCAGTCGGTCGGTGACGCCTTCTTCTGCGCGCTCGAGGGCCAGCTCGAGCGCGCCGATCAAAGCGTTCATCGGCGTGCGGATCTCATGGCTCATGGTTGCCAGAAAAGTGCTCTTGGCCCGATTGGCTTCGTCCGCCGCGTCCTTGGCCTGCTGCAGTTGCAACAGCCATTGCTGACGCTGATGAATCTGCCGGCGCTGCCAGCCGATCCAGAGCATTGCCAGCACGAGCAAGGCAACTGCGCCGGCGAAACCAAGCATTATCTCCTGACGGTGGCGCAGCCAGTAGCTGTCTTCGACCACCAGATCGTGGCTCCAGCGCTCGGCAAGTTCATCCGTTTGCTGCGGCGCAATGCTCAGCAACGCCTTGTTCAGGATCGAGTGCAGCAATGCCGATTGCGGCGCCGTGGCCAAAGCGATGCGCGCCGGCTGATCGCCAACGGTGCCGGTGATTCGCAGACGGTCGCGATACTGCCGGGCTATGAGAAAACGCGCCACCAGCAACGAGCTCACCGTCACGTCGACCTGTCCTTTGGCAATCAGCGCCATGCCTTCGGCAGGGCTTTTGACCTCGACCAGATGCAGACCGGGCACGCGATGCAGCAGGTAATCACGCAATGGGTGGCCGCGGTAGATGGCCAGGCGTTTGCCCGCCAGTTCGTCGAGCGACAGCGGAGCTTGCCCGTTCGCCGCGCTTACCAGCACGAACGGATTGCTCAGATAGGCGCGGGTGAATCGCAGCTGCGCTTCACGCTCGGTACTCGGCGTCACCGATGGCAGAACATCGAGCTCACCGGCCTGCAGTTGCTCGAATTGATCGTTCAGCGAGGAGCCGCGCACGATCTCGAAATTGAGGCCGCTGCGCTGCGCAATCAGGCTCAGCAATTGCGCTGACAGCCCATTGAAGCGTCCGTCGGCATCGAAAAAAGCCAACGGTGCGAAATCTTCAACGGCGCCCACCCGCACCACTGGATGCTGGTCCAGCCATCGCTGCTCCGCGGCGCTGAGTTGCACTCGAGACTGTTCGGCCATCTCGGCGCGGCCGACATTCCAGCGCTGTTCGATCAGATGACGACGCTCCATGGGCAGGGCCGACAATGCCTTGTCGACGATGCGTTTGAGCATCACGTCGCTGCGCAACAACGCAAAAGCGAAGGCGTTGGCGTCAAGCCCCGACGGCCCGGCCAGTTGCAGGTCGTTGCGATAGTTGGTGTTGATCAGATAACAGGCGCTGATGAAGTCGCCCAGGTACACATCGTCGGCACCGAAGGCGACCGCGCCGAGTGCATCCATTGCCGACGCATAAACTTGAACGTGGGCGGCGGGGTAAAACGCCTGAATATGGGCGAGCGGCAGGTAATCTGCGACCACAGCGATGCGTTTGGCCGCCAGGTTGGCGGGCAGTTTCTCATGGTGGCGCGTGACGAGCATCGGCTGATCTTCAGCGTATGGCCGCGACAGAATGAACGCCGGATCCGCCGCTTCGAAACTGTTCGATGTACCCAGCAAATCGACATCGGCGCGCTTGAGCGCCGCCATCAATGCGGGCCGATCGGCGAAACGCCGCACTTCAATCCGGATGCCGAGCAGTTGCGCGAGCAGATCGGCGTAATCGGCCGTCAGCCCTTCCAGCTCATGCTGATTGCGGGTGATCTCGAAGGGTGGGTAATCAGGGCCGGAGATGCCCATGCGCAAGACGGGGTGCTCTCGCAGCCACTGGCGTTCCCGATCATCGAGGCGGACCTGAATACTCCCCGGTTCGAGGCGCGCCAGCACCTCAAGCGTCTGCGGCTGATCATTCGCCCAGACCGAGGCAACAAGCCCCAGCCACAGCGATAAAATCCGCAGCCCGTGCGTCATGTCTTGGGCACTCAAATCAAGTGATTGCGCTTGGCGAATTCACGCAGAAGCACCAGTGAACCCAGGCAAAGTTTCGCCATCATGCGGGTCTTGTAGGTGCTGACGGTCTTGTGACTCAGGTGCATCTCCTGGGCGATGGCCTTGTTCGGCTTGCCCAGCGCCAACTGCACGAAAATGCATAATTCACGATCGGAAAGCTGAGCAATCAGCTCCTTTTCAGTGCGTTGCATGGCGTTGTACAGACCGCTGTTATTGGGCAACGCGGAGAAATAAGTGTGGCCGGACATCAGCGCCTTGATGGCTTCGTGCAGCAGCGTCAGTTGATTGCTCTTGGTTACGTAGCCCCTCGCGCCGGCACGCAGGCAACGCTCCTGGTAATGCGTAGGCTCATGCATGCTGAACACCAGAACCCGACAGCGCGCCGTCGGCGCCTTGATCTGGATTCGTGTCAGTACTTCCAACCCGTCCATGGACCCCAGCCCCAGATCGAGCACGACCAGGTGCGGATCATGCGCGCAGATCAACGGCACGACTTCGTTACCATTGGACGCTTCATGAATCTGGCTGAAGCCTTGAGCCTGCAGGACGATTCGAATAGCCGCGCGCACTACTGGATGATCATCGACGATCAGCGCTGACTTCATTTTCGCTCCCGCACAATCGTGAAAGACACCGCAACAGCCGGTGCCGAAATCGGTGGCCGCGCTGGCGCTGCGACCTGGATGAGCAAGAGAATCACTTGTCAGCTCTGACAGTTGGGCGCACCGGTCTTTTATGCATTGGCATGGCGCAACGACCAATGCGAGTCAGGCATTGCCTGGCAGTCGCCAGAGGCCTCGACCCTTGCCATCACTTGCCCGATGAGTTGTGAATTGGGCAATGGCACCGGGCTGATCTGCACGTTTTCCTGGGCAAACCCCGCACTTGCCTGCCACGGCGCGGACGGTTCGTTGTAGATCAGAGCGTGGCGAACCTGTGGGTTATCAAGCAGAAAACCCAGCAGATCCAGGGAGCCCGCCGCCAGTTCGGCATTGATCACCAGCATATCGAACGGCTCGCAGCCGTAGTCGACCAGTGTCAACAATTCGTCGAGATTCTGCACCGGGGCCACGCGGTAATAGGCGAGCGCGTTGAACAGGCGCTCGATTTTCATGCGATGAAAATGCTGCGGGTCGGCGATCAGGATGCGCAACGCTTTGTTGCTCATGGTCATTCTCCCGGTAAGGTTTTGGGGGAGGCAAGACTACGCAAGCGCCGTGGATAGCTCTGTAGGACTTTTCCTAAATATCAGGTGATTTATCCGGGCATCCCTACATCCCACCGCGCTGACGCAACCCTGTCCCCTGCGGGAGCGAGCAGTCTCGCTACCACAGGTGAATGCGCTCCAGGGCCGTTATTGCCAGCCAAACCGGCGAATGTAGAAGCCTTTCACCGCCTGGGTCAGGGCCATGTACGCCAACAGAATCAGCGGCAAAAACACAAAATACAGCGACGGCAGCGCCTGCAGTTTGAAGTAATGCGCCAGCGGCCCCATCGGCAGGAAGATGCCGACTGCCATGATAATCGCCGTCATCACCAGCAGCGGCATCGCGGCGCGGCTTTGCAGGAACGGGATCTTCGGCGTGCGGATCATGTGCACGATCAGCGTCTGGGTCAGCAGACCGACCACGAACCAGCCGGACTGGAACAGCGTCTGGTGATCCGGGGTGTTGGCGTCGAACACGTACCACATCAAGGCGAACGTCGTGACGTCGAAGATCGAACTGATCGGGCCGAAGAACAGCATGAAGCGCCCGACGTCAGCCGGCTGCCAGCGCTGCGGCTGTTTCAGCATCTCGTCGTCGACGTTATCGAACGGAATGGCGATCTGCGAAATATCGTAGAGCAGGTTCTGCACCAGCAGGTGCATCGGCAGCATCGGCAGGAACGGGATGAACGCGCTGGCGACCAGCACCGAGAACACATTGCCGAAGTTGGAGCTGGCAGTCATCTTGATGTACTTGAGCATGTTGGCGAAGGTGCGCCGCCCTTCGAGCACGCCCTCCTCCAGCACCATCAGGCTTTTTTCCAACAGGATGATGTCCGCCGCTTCCTTGGCGATGTCCACCGCGCTGTCCACGGAAATGCCGATGTCGGCGCTGCGCAGCGCCGGCGCGTCGTTGATACCGTCGCCCATGAACCCGACCACATGGCCGTTGCCCTTGAGAATGCCGACGATGCGCTCTTTGTGCGCCGGCGTGAGTCTGGCGAAGACGTTGGTCGTCTCGACCGCCATGGCCAGTTCGGCATCGCTCATGCGCTCAATGTCATTGCCCAGCAGCAAACCCTGTTGGCCGAGGCCGACCTCGCGGCAGATTTTCGCCGTCACCAGTTCGTTGTCACCGGTCAGCACCTTGACCGCCACGCCATGCTCGGCCAAGGCCTTGAGCGCTGGCGCGGTGCTTTCCTTCGGTGGATCGAGGAATGCCACGTAACCGATCAGCGTCAGCTCCTGTTCATCGGCCAGACTGTAAATTTCACGACCTGCTGGCATTGAGCGAGCCGCGACCGCCACCACGCGCAGACCTTCGGCGTTGAAAGCACCGGTGACGTGGCGAATCCGCGCCAGCAATTCATCGCTCAAGACTTCATCGACCTCGCCGTGACGCACCCGGCTGCACACCGCCAGCACTTCTTCCACCGCGCCTTTGCAGATCAGTTGATGGGGCTGACCGCGGCTCTCCACCACCACCGACATGCGCCGGCGATTGAAGTCGAACGGGATCTCATCGACCTTGCGAAACACGCTGCCGACTTTCAGTTCGCGATGGACTTCCACGTGTTCGAGCACGGCGACATCCAGCAGGTTTTTCAGGCCGGTCTGGTAGTAGCTGTTGAGGTAGGCCAGTTCCAGCACAGCGTCAGAATCCTCACCCCAGACGTCGACATTACGCGCCAAAAAGATCTTGTCCTGAGTCAGGGTGCCGGTCTTGTCGGTGCACAGCACATCCATGGCGCCGAAGTTCTGGATGGCGTCGAGGCGTTTGACGATGACCTTTTTGCGCGACAGAAACACGGCGCCTTTGGCCAGGGTCGAAGTGACGATCATCGGCAGCATTTCCGGGGTCAGGCCGACGGCAATCGACAGTGCGAACAGCAGCGCTTCGGTCCAGTCGCCCTTGGTGAAACCGTTGATGAACAGCACCAGCGGCGCCATGACGAACATGAACCGGATCAGCAGCCAGCTGACCTTGTTGACGCCCTGCTGGAACGAGGTCACCGCACGGTCAGTCGCACCGACCCGTTTCGCCAGCGCACCGAAATAGGTGCTGTTGCCGGTGGTGAGAATCACCGCCACCGCTGTACCGGACACTACGTTGGTACCCATGAACAGAATGTTGTCCATTTCCAGCGGGTTACGTGTGCCGCGATCAGCCTGATGGATGAATTTCTCCACGGGCATCGATTCACCGGTCATTGCTGCCTGACTGACGAACAGATCCTTGGCGCTGAGCACGCGGCAATCGGCGGGAATCATGTCGCCAGCCGAAAGCACGATCAGATCGCCCGGTACCAGCTGTTTGATCGGCAGTTCCCGGCGCGGCGCATTCCGGCGCAGCACGGTGGCGGTGTTGCTGACCATGGCCTTGAGCGCATCGGCCGCCTGAGTGGATTTGCTCTCCTGCCAGAAGCGCAGCAGCGTCGACAGCACCACCATGGAGAAAATCACCACGGCAGCCTTGAGGTCCTCGGTCAGCCAGGAGATCACCGCAAGCAAGGTCAGCAGCAGGTTGAACGGGTTTTTGTAGCAGTGCCACAGATGGTTCCACCACGGCAACGGCTGCTCGTGTTCCACTTCGTTGAGGCCGTGTTGCGCGCGCAGTGCATCAGCCTCAACCTCGGTCAGCCCCTCGCCGTGGGTGCCCAGTGACAACAGCAACGCAGCGCTGTCTTCATGGGCGGCAGCGACCAGCGTGCTGGCCAGCGTCGGCGGCACTTCACGGCTGACTGTGGTGTCGTTGATCGAGTCCAGCAGCGCCAGACGACGCAAGTGCCGGCCGATATGGCGGCTGCGCAGAAAGCCTGCGAAAAATTCCTTGAGCGTGAGTTTCATGGCTGTGTCCCCTGTGGTCAGCCAGGAAACCGTCGAGCAGGTACCGCCGCGCCTTGGCACCGGAAAAACCGGCGCGGCAAGGCGTGGCGCGCCGGTCGGGCACGACAGGCGTGTCGATAAGCTCTGATGACGACTGAGGTCGCCAGCACGCTTGGTTCAGTGTCGTTGAGAAGGACGTCGAGGCACGACCCGGAACTGGCCATGCACGGGATGCCGCTGCTCGCTGTTACGGCGAGACAACGGCAGAGAAAAAGGCTGCGCGTTATCTTGCCGAGAATCTGCCGGACATCGAGACCGGCCGACAACTGTCACTCGAACAAGTACCCACTGTGGGTCTCCGCAATTGATGAAAACGCGCGCAGCTTACGCCCGCAGCGAAATGGCTGGAAGCGCTGCTTGAGGGGATGTGAGGGATGTTCAGGCAGGGTTCAGGATTCCCTCTGCGATCGTTCCCGCGCTCTGCGTGGGAATGCAGCCCGGGACGCTCCGCGTCCCTTCCAAAAGCCGAACGCGGAGCGTCCGTTGAGGCATTCCCACGCAGAGCGTGGGAATGATCTAAAACATTTTGCTCTGCCTTCACAGAACCATCGTGGGAGCGGGCTTGCCCGCGAAGGCGGTGTGTCAGGCGCCGCGGAACTCAGCTGGCAGTGGCCAACAACAAATCCGCCACCGAGCGGCTATGCCCGCGCTGCTTGCCATGCTCATACAGCGAGCCGGCGATTTCGTCGGCACGAATCGGCAGCACCGACAGCAGCGTGTCGCTCAGGCCATGGCTGGCCTGGCAGAAGCCCTGCATATAAATGCCGGCCTTGCAGCGTTCATCAGTGATCAGTTTGTAATTGCGATCGACTTCGAACTCACCGAGGTACTCCTCCAGCGGCGCGAGCAACTTGCGGTGCATCTGCCGCTCGTAACCGGTGGCCAGCACCACGGCGTCATAGATTCGCACCGTGACTTCGCCGGTGGCGTTGTTGCGCACGGCCAGTTCGATACCGTTTGCCGTGGCCGTGGCACTTTCGACGGTGGTCAGGGTGCGGAAGGCATGACGGGCAATTCCGGAAACCTTCTGCCGATAGAAGATGCCGTAGATGCGTTCGATCAAGTCGATGTCGACCACCGAATAGTTGGTGTTGTGGTACTCGTTGACCAACCGCTCGCGCTCGACGCTGTTCTGCTGGAACACCAGGTCGGTGAACTCCGGCGAAAACACTTCGTTGACGAACGGGCTGTCGTCCGCAGGCTTCAACGCCGAGCCGCGCAGGATCATGTCGACCTGCACCGACGGGAATGAATCGTTGAGATCGATAAAAGCTTCCGCCGCGCTCTGCCCGCCACCGATGATCGCAATGCTCATCGGCTGATTGTTCACGCACGGCTGCCTGGCCATTTGCGACAGGTATTGCGAATGGTGGAATACCCGGTGATCGCCCTTCAGTGCTTTGAACGCCTCCGGAATGCGCGGTGTGCCGCCAGCGCTGACCACCACCGAACGCGTGGTACGCACGAATTGCTGGCCGTCGCTGCCCCGGGAAATAACCCGCAAGGCTTCGACCTGCTGGTTGTGCAATACCGGTTCGATGAACTGCACTTCTTCGCCATAACGGCTCTGTGCGGTGAACTGCCCGGCCACCCAGCGCAGGTAGTCGTTGTACTCCATGCGGCATGGATAAAAGGTGCCGAGGTTGATGAAATCGACCAGACGCCCGTGGTGCTTGAGGTAGTTGACGAACGAGTAAGGGCTGGTCGGATTGCGCAGGGTCACCAGGTCCTTGAGGAAGGAAATCTGCAACTCGCTCTGCGTCGACAACGTGTTGCCGTGCCAGCTGTAAGTGGCCTGCTTGTCGAGGAACAGCACATCCAGCTCGCCCTGGATCCGGCCGCGTTCCTGCAGAGCGATGGCCAGTGCCAGGTTCGAAGGGCCGAAACCGACGCCGATCAGGTCGTGAACGATGGGCGATGCAATTGCCTGTGTCATTTCCAGTGTCCTCTGGATGAACCCCTCAACGCGGGGAAATAAAGCCTGGGTGGCCTGACCGGCCTGAATCAGGTCAGCAGGTCGTCTGTTGAGTAGGAACGAGGACGATGAAAGGAAATTTAACCGGCGCGGATCACTGGCCATCCCATTGCTGGATGCGCAAGCGGCAATGTTTCATGGCGTTGACGATGTGTTTTTCCACCAGCGCCCGGGAGATGCCGAGGGTCTGGGCGATTTCCGGATGGGACATTCCTTCGATCTTGCGCAGCAGAAAACTGTCGCGGCACAGCGGCGGCAGCTCGGCCAGTGCGCGCTGGAGCATTTCCAGGCGCTGGCCGTGATCAAGGGTGCCGTGGGGTGACGGGGTGAAATAGCGCTCCTCGTTATCGAGCACGTCCAGCGATTCGACCTGACGCAGCGCATTGCGGCGGTGGTCGTCAATGACCAGGTTCAACGCGGTGCGATAGAGGAAGGCGCGGGGTTGTTCGATCGGGACTTCGCTGGAGCGCTCCAGCACGCGTACGTAGGCGTCATGCACCACATCCTCGGCGACCTGACGGTTGCCCAGTCTGGCGTTGAGGAAACACACCAGCTCACGATAGTAGTTCTCCAACATGACTCCCGACCGCATCGATGCCGTTTCTGTCCTTGAGCGCACTGATCAGACCTGCGAATGACGCAGTAGCAAGATAGTGGCAACTTGAGGTGCGTAATTTATAGTAATTCTCATATAGATTTAAAGAGCTGATTCCATATACCGGACAAATAGTGGTGGCCCGGCGTGCAACAGCTCGATGTGTGTGTGCGGCTAAATTCCGTGGCGCATGCCTCGTTTACAGGACAGCCCCTGTGTCTGTCGTGCCTTGCGACGGGCCGCAACCACTGGCCGGAACCCTGCATGAATCGTCCCCGCCCCGCCCGTCGCGCGCTGTTCGCCGCCCTTTGTCTGATTCCCGTGATCGCTGTTGCTGCCTGGCAAGTGTTGCCACCGGGTCGCGACGCCGTTGCCACTGTGCAGGTCAGCCGGGGCGATATCGAAAACAGCGTGACGGCGCTCGGCACCTTGCAGCCGCGCCGCTACGTGGATGTCGGCGCACAGGCTTCGGGGCAGATTCAGAAGATTCACGTCGAGGCTGGCGATACGGTCAAGGAAGGCCAGTTGCTGGTGGAAATCGACCCGTCGACACAGAAAGCCAAGCTCGATGCCGGGCGCTTTTCCATCGAAAACCTCAAGGCGCAGCTGCAGGAGCAGCGCGCGCAGCACGATCTGGCGCAGCAGAAATACCAGCGCCAACAGAAACTCGCCGCCGGTGGCGCCACGCGCGAAGAGGATGTGCAGACCGCCCGCGCCGAGGTTCGCGCAACCCAGGCGCGCATCGACATGTTCCAGGCGCAGATCCGCCAGGCTCAGGCCAGCCTGCGCAGTGACGAGGCGGAACTCGGTTACACGCGCATCTACGCGCCAATGAGCGGGACCGTGGTCGCCGTCGGTGCGCGCGAAGGCCAGACCCTCAACGCGCAACAACAGACCCCGCTGATCCTGCGCATTGCCCGGCTGTCGCCGATGACGGTGTGGGCCGAGGTTTCAGAGGCCGACATCGGCCACGTCAAACCCGGCATGACTGCCTACTTCACCACCCTCAGCGGCGGCACCCGGCGCTGGAGCAGCACCGTGCGGCAGATTTTGCCGGTGCCGCCGCGCCCGCTCGAGCAAAATCAGGGCGGCAGTCCCACCGGTGGTCGCAGCGGCAGCGAACGGGTGGTGTTGTACACCGTGCTGCTTGATGTCGATAACGCCGATCACAGCCTGATGACCGACATGACCGCCCAGGTGTTCTTCGTCGCCGAACAGGCGCAAGACACCCTGACCGTGCCGACTGCTGCCCTGCAACCGGGCTCGCGTCCGCAGTGGCAGCGGGCGCAGATCGTCGCCGCCAACGGTGATATTCAGGCGCGGGACGTACGCACCGGTATCAGCGACCGCCTGCGCACTCAGGTGCTGGAAGGTCTGGCCGAGGGCGAGCATATTCTCAGCGCCCCGGCCAGCGGTCACGGAGGCTGAATGCACACGCCCCTGATCGACCTGCGGCAGATCCGCAAAGCCTACGGCGGTGATGACAGCCCGCTGGTGGAAGTGCTGCGCGGGATCGATCTGTCGATCCACGCCGGCGAGTTCGTCGCCATCGTCGGCGCCTCCGGTTCGGGCAAATCGACGCTGATGAACATTCTTGGTTGCCTCGACCGCCCCACCAGCGGCGAGTATCTGTTCGCCGGGGAAAATGTCGCGCAGCTGGACAGCGATGAATTGGCCTGGCTGCGCCGCGAAGCGTTCGGTTTTGTCTTTCAGGGCTACCACCTGATCCCCTCCGGCTCAGCCCAGGAAAATGTCGAGATGCCGGCCATCTACGCCGGCACCCCGGCCGCCGAGCGGCATGCCCGCGCCTTGGCGCTGCTGCAACGTCTTGGGCTCGGCACTCGCACCGGCAACCGTCCGCATCAACTTTCCGGTGGTCAGCAACAGCGGGTGTCGATTGCCCGCGCGCTGATGAACGGCGGCCACATCATCCTCGCCGACGAACCCACCGGCGCCCTCGACAGCCACAGCGGCGCCGAGGTCATGACCCTGCTTGACGAACTCGCCGATCAGGGCCACGTGGTGATCCTCATCACCCACGACCGGGAAGTGGCGCAGCGAGCCAAACGCATCATCGAAATCCGCGACGGCCTGATCATCAGTGACAGCGCCGAGCAGGCCTGCGCGCCGCCTGTGGTCAATCCCGGCGCGTTGCAAGCGGTTGATCTGCGCCAGCGCCTGAACAACGGCAGCAGCCAGACCGGCGCCTGGAAAGGTGAATTGATCGACGCCGTGCAAGCGGCGTGGCGAGTGATGTGGATCAACCGCTTCCGCACGGCGCTGACGCTGCTGGGCATCATCATTGGCGTGGCGTCAGTGGTGGTCATGCTCGCCGTCGGCGAAGGCAGCAAGCGTCAGGTCATGGCGCAAATGGGCGCGTTCGGTTCCAACATCATCTACCTCAGCGGCTCGGCGCCGAATCCACGCACACCGGAGGGCATCATCACCCTCGACGACGTCGCCGAGCTGTCTGCCCTGCCCCAGGTGGAGCGGATCATGCCGGTCAATGGCTCGACCGCCGGTGTGCGGTTTGGCAACGCCGACCACAGCAGTTACGTCGGCGGCAACGACACCAACTTCCCCGTGATCTTCAATTGGCCGGTGACCCAGGGCAGCTACTTCACCCAGGCCGACGAGGACAGCGCCGCCGCTGTCGCGGTAATCGGCACCAAGGTTCGCGACAAATTGCTCAAGGATGTCGCCGACCCGATCGGTCAATACATCCTCATCGAAAACGTGCCGTTCCAGATCCTTGGCGTGCTCGCCGAAAAAGGCGCCAGCTCCGGCGACTCCGACAGCGACAACCGCATCGCCGTGCCCTATTCGGCGGCGAGCATGCGCCTGTTCGGCAGTCGCAACCCGCAATACGTGGTGATCGCGGCCAAGGATGCGCGCAAGGTCAAGGACGCCGAACAGGCCATCGAACAGGCAATGCTGCGTCGGCACCACGGCAAGAAGGATTTCGAGCTGACCAACAATGCCGCGATGATCCAGGCCGAAGCGCGCACGCAAGGCACGCTGTCGCTGATGCTGGGGGCGATTGCGGCGATTTCCCTGCTGGTCGGCGGTATCGGCGTGATGAACATCATGCTCATGACCGTGCGTGAGCGCACCCGCGAGATCGGTATTCGCATGGCCACCGGCGCACGGCAGCGCGACATCCTGCGGCAGTTTCTCACCGAAGCGCTGATGCTGTCGGTGGTCGGCGGTATCGCCGGAATCGGCCTGGCGCTGCTGGTTGGCGGCGTGTTGTTGCTCAGCGGCGTCGCGATCGCCTTTCAAGCGCTGGCAGTGGTCGGCGCGTTTGCCTGTGCGCTGGTCACCGGTGTCATTTTCGGCTTCATGCCGGCCCGCAAAGCTGCCCGGCTCGACCCGGTCACGGCCCTTACCAGTGAATGATCGATCTATGAAAGTGCGACTGACATTTCTCGCCGCCAGCCTGTTGCTGGCGGCCTGCAGCAGCCCGGCGCCGCGCCTCGACAGCGGCGTGCAGCCACCGAGCGCGTGGCAGTCCGCCGACAGCCACGTCGCGCTGCACAGCAATCGGCAATGGTGGACGCAATTCGGCAGCCCCGAGCTGGAGCGGCTGGTGGAACAGGCGCGGCTGGGCAGCTACGACCTCGCCGCCGCCGTGGCGCGGGTCAGACAGGCCGAGGCCAGCGCAACCATCGCCGGCGCCCCGCTGCTGCCCGAACTCAAGGCCGGGCTGAATGCCAACCGGCAGAAACTGATCCACGGCAAGGGCTACAGCCAATTGGATGTCAGCCCGGAGAATCGCTCGCTGGACTATTACGATGCCGAGCTCAGCGCCAGCTACGAAGTCGATTTCTGGGGCGGTAAGCGTGCCGCCCGCGACAGTGCCGTGTTCGGCGTGCAGGCCAGCGAGTTCGACCGCGCCACCGTCGAGCTGACCTTGCTCAGCGGCGTCGCCAACAGTTACACCCAAGCCCTGGCCTTGAGAGAACAGGCGCGCATTGCCGAACTCAATCTGGCCAATGCGCAGAATGTGCTGCACCTGGTGCAGACCCGTTTCGACGCCGGCAGCGCCACCGCGCTGGAACTGGCCCAGCAGAAAAGCTTGGTAGCCGAACAACAGCGTCGCCTGCCACTGGTGCAACAACAGGCGCGTGAAGCGCTGATCAGCCTCGCCGCGCTGCTCGGCCAACCGGTGCAAGCGTTACCACTGCCCGAGCAATCCTTCGCCCAATTGCACTGGCCGGACATCGCCAGTGGCGTGCCGAGCGACTTGCTCAGCCGTCGTCCGGACATCGCCAGTGCCGAGGCCAAACTGGCGGCGGCCCAGGCTGATGTCACCGTCGCCCGCGCGGCGATGCTGCCGAAGATCACCCTGACCGCCAGCCTCGGCAGCGGCGCCGACCTCGCCGCCGACCTGCTGCGCACGACGTTCTACAACCTGTCGTCGGGGCTGACCGCGCCGATTTTCAACAATGGCCGCCTCAGCGCCGAACGCGACAAGGCCAAGGCTCGTCAGGACGAACTGCTGGAGACCTATCGCGGCGCGATTATCAACGGCTTCGCCGACGTCGAAAAAGCCCTCAGCAGCATTCGCGGCCTTGACGAACAACGGCAATGGCAAAGCGAAGAACTGCACCAGGCACAAACCGCCTTCGACATCGCCCAGAGCCGCTACCAGGCCGGCGCCGAAGACCTGCTCATCGTGCTGCAAACCCAGCGCACCCTGTATGCGGCGCAAGACCTGAACGTGCAACTGCGCCTGTCGCGGTTGCAGGCGAGCATTGCCTTGTACAAAGCCTTGGGCGGTGGCTGGGAGGCGATCTGACGGAGATGCGTCGACTGGACTGGCGTCTTCGCGAGCAAGCCCGCTCCCACAATGGAACTGCGCACAGATCACAATTTACGGCACAACAAAGCCCCCCCCTGTAGGAGCTGCCGAAGGCTGCGATCTTTTGATCTTGCTTTTCTGTAGGAGTGAGCCTGCAAGGGATTGCGACCAAGTCAGAGTGTGTGTTGAAACGACTCTAAAGCTGCCGGCCCTTGACCTTCAGATGCCGCGCATACCACGGGCGCTGTGGCACCTTGCGGAACAGCTCGGTCATGTTGTCTTCGTCGCCGAAGGTGATGCGTAGGGCCAGTTTCATGGTTTCCGGGTCCATCTCCACTGAACGTCCGACTTGCAGGCCGGGCACGGTGCTGCAGCCGTGGGTGTCGGGGCCGAGCCAGGGGTCGGCGACTTCCACCCAGCGCCCCGGTGCAAACCATGGCACGCCGTTGACGTGCAGACGTGTCACTTCGCCGGGGTGAAAACGCTCGTGGGCGCGGAACCAGTCTTCCAGGCGATCATCGATCCAGCCATGAAAGCGCCAGAACACCGGATTCACATGGGAGGAAAAAGGGTCGCCGAGAAAGTCGTTTTCCGGCGCATACCAGCGCGCGGCGAAGTCCGCCTGATCGCGCGCCATCGGCACCGGAATGTCATTGGACGGATCACGCGCCACCGAGGCCCAGCGCATGTGAAGCCAGTCGTGCAGGCCCAGTTCGACTTCCGAACCGAACTTGCCAAGGGTCAATTTCGATAAGTAGCGCGGGTCACGGTACTGCGATTCCCATACCAGGAAATTGCTCTGGAAGGTCTCCGCCGCTTTGATGTCGCTGACCCACTTGGTGTACTCGTCATCGCCCTCGGCCAGCCAGGTCGGCGGCAGGGAATTGCCGTCGTGATTGTCGAAATAGCGGGCGAAGCCCTGTCGGTCCCGCTCCAGCTCAGGCTGCGGCTGCGGGAACGCCGGCCAGGAAGGCAAATCCTGCATCGAGCGGGCGATGCCGAGCATGTGCCGGTGCATAAAGAAAAAATCCACGCCCGAGCCATTGCGATCCTTGCTTGGCCCACGGGCATCGCGCTCCTTGTCACGTGGCCCGGGCTGCCAGCCGATGCCGCGCAAGGCTTCGCGTTTTTTCTCCGAGAGCTTGTGCCACTTGTCGCGGGTGGCGTGCCAGAGCTGGTGGAACAACCGATGCTCGGGCGCCACCAGCCAGGCCAACAGTTGCGGATTAAGCCCGGTGCGTTCACGGGCCTCGGGAAAACGCCGCTTGATAGCGATGAACTGATTGTCCTGCTCGGGCAACGCCAACGGCCGGTCCAGACGCAGCACTTGCCCGGTGAACGTGGCGCTGCCGGCATTGCCGAACGCCGCCCAGACTTCATCCAGTTTGACTTTGAATTCATACACCGGCGGCGCAAGTGGCGCATCGGTGCGCAGCAGGCGCCAATACATCTCGGCGCCGTTGCCCGGTGCCAGATCGCCAATGACTTGATAACGCACAGGCCCTTCGGCACGCAGATTCGCGCCGGTGTCGAGATAACCACGCAAGCCGCGCCCACGATGGGCAATGTCTAGAAACAGCTCCAGGCCTTGCGCCGGCAGACCATCAAGCCCTGCCGCCGCACCGGTAAAGCGAATGTCCCAGACCCCACGCAAATTGTCCGCCAGCTGTTGCCCGGCGGTGTCCGCCAGATCGACCGTGGCCTCGCCCGGGGTGATCGGAAACTCCTCGCGAGTCAGTTCACGATGTGCATAAAAAGCGGCAGGCAGCGCGGCGCCCGTGAGTGCCATGCCCGCCATGAACCAGCGTCGAGAGATCGTCATTGCCCTACCTGTGTCAGCCATGAAGCAGGCTTTATCCAAGCTAGAACGTTTGCTCGGCGCGGAAATTTACGCCGCCGGCAATCATCACCCGCGCCGCTGCCGGGCATTTGTAACGCACACCTAAATTAGCCGTGCAGCCACTCGTTCTTCCCAGATAGCAAAGGCCCCTGCGCCTGCACCTCGACGGCGAACCTGAATGAGATGGCAATGACAAAACCGCGTTGGAAAAAGGCTCTATTCATCGGCCTGCCGCTGGCCCTGGCGATCAGTGCCGGCGCAGGATTTCTGGCCTGGGATTACCTGAACAACCCCGGCTACCCGGTGAAGGTGATGAAACAGGCGAGCGAGTTGCAGGATCGCCTGCTGTCGTTCGACAGCCACATCACCGTGCCGCTGAGTTTCGGCAGCCACGATCACGAAGCCGACAAGGATGGCTCGGGCCAGTTCGACCTGGTCAAGGCCAATCGCGGACGCTTGTCCGGCGCAGCATTGACGGTGTTCGGCTGGCCGGAAATGTGGAACGGCCCGAACGCCCCTCACCGTCCGACCGAGGGTTTTGTCGAAGAGGCGCGCAACCAGCAGGAAGTGCGCTACAAGATCATTTCCGGGATTGTCCGCGACTTTCCCAATCAGGCCGGCATCGCCTACACACCGGATGATTTCCGCCGTCTGCACGGCGAAGGCAAGTTTGCGATTTTCATCAGCATGCTCAACGCCTACCCGCTGGGCAATGATCTGAGCAAGCTCGACCTGTGGGCCGGGCGCGGCATGCGCATGTTCGGTTTCAGTTACATCGGCAACAACAGCTGGGCCGACTCGTCGCGGCCGCTGCCGTTTTTCAATGATTCGCCCGACGCCCTTGATGGTCTCTCGGATATCGGCAAACAAGCGGTGCAGCGCTTGAACGATCTGGGCGTGATCATCGACGTGTCGCAGATGTCGACCAAAGCCCTCGAGCAAGTCGCCGAACTGAGCCGCACACCGCTGGTGGCCTCGCATTCGGCGCCCCGGGCGGCGGTGGATATCCCGCGCAACCTCAGCGACAAAGAACTGCGACTGATCAAGAACAGTGGCGGCGTGGTGCAAGTGGTCGCTTTCTCGCAGTACCTCAAACCCCTGACTCAGGGCACGCAGGACAAACTCAATGCGCTGCGTGCGCGCTTCGATCTGCCGCCACTGCCTGATCTGGCCATGGCGCTGATGCCGGGCGATCCGATCATCACCGCCTGGTCGGAGCAGAAGCTCGGCCAGTACGCCAGCGGCCTCTACGCGATCCTCGAAGAAGAACCGAAAGCCACTCTCAAGGACTTCGGCGACGCCATCGATTACACGGTGCGCAAGATCGGTATCGACCACGTCGGCATTGCTTCTGACTTCAACGATGGCGGCGGCATCAAGGGCTGGGAAAACGTCGGCGAAATCCGCAACGTCACCGCCGAACTGCTGCAGCGCGGCTACTCCGAAGCGGACATCGCCAAGCTCTGGGGCGGCAACTTCATGCGCGTCTGGGATCAGGTACAAAAAGCCGCGAAACCGGCGCTGGCGTCACGCCAGGAGGTGGCTCGGCCATGACCGATCGTCGCACTTTTCTCAAGCAGGCCGGCCTGCTCGCCGCCGCCCTGCCCCTGGGCGCCAGCCTGACTGCACCGGCGGCCGTCGCGGCCGTGCCGACTGCGTCGCGGGACAAATGGGCGCAGTTGCGTCAAATGTTCGATCAGGATCCTCAGGCGATTCACTTCGCCAATTTCCTCGTCACCTCACATCCCAAACCGGTGCGCGAAGCGATCGAACGCCATCGCGCAGCGCTGGATCTGAATCCGGGTCTGGCGATGGATTGGGATCTGGGCGTCACCGAGAAACGCGAAGAAAACGTGCGCCACTGGGCCGGCCAGTATCTGCAAGCCAAACCGGCGCAGATCGCCCTGACCGGCAGCACCACCGAAGGCCTGGCGATGATCTACGGCAGTGTGCAGGTGCGCGCGGATCAGGAAATTCTCACCACGGTTCACGAGCATTATTCGACGCGCAACATCCTCGATTTTCGCAGCCGTCGCGACGGCACGCGCGTGCGCAAACTCAAGCTGTTCAAAACCCCGCAGCGCATTTCTCTGGATCAGGTGCTCGATACCATCAATCGCAACATTCGCCCCGAGACCCGCGTCCTGGGCATGACCTGGGTGCATTCGGGCAGCGGCGTGAAGCTGCCGATCAGCGAGATCTCGCGACTGGTCGATGAGCACAACCGCCAGCGCGACGACCAGGATCGGCTGATCTACGTGGTTGATGGCGTGCACGGTTTCGGCGTCGACGACCTGAGTTTCCCGCAGATGAACTGCGATTTTTTCATCGCCGGCACGCACAAGTGGATGTTCGGCCCACGGGGCACCGGCATCGTCTGCAGCCGCACCGAAGAACTGAAATACGTCAGCCCCAGCGTGCCGACCTTCTCCGAGGCCACAGCCTTCTCGACCATCATGACCCCGGGCGGCTACCACGCCTTCGAACATCGCTGGGCGCTGGACGAAGCCTTCAAGTTGCACCTGCAACTGGGCAAGGCCGAGGTGCAGACGCGCATTCATCAGCTCAACAGTTACCTCAAGCAACGCTTGCAGGAGCACCGCAACATCGAACTGGTGACCCCGCTCGATGCGCAGTTTTCCGCCGGCTTCACTTTCTTCCGGATCAAGGGCCAGGACAGCGACGAAGCTGCCGCTTATCTGATGCAAAACCGGGTGATCTGCGACGCAGTCAGCCGCGATGTCGGGCCGGTGATCCGGACCGCGCCGGGTTTGCTCAACAGCGAAGCCGAAGTGGACCGCTTCATGAACATCCTCGGCAAAAAACTGCGCGCCTGACCCGACTGCCGTTTTCCTTTCAAAGAGACGACCCATGAAAAAGCCTCACGCGTCACTCCTCTCCAAAGCCCTGCCCGCACTGGCGCTAAGCGCCCTCTGCGCTGCGCTGTTGCCCGGCAGCGCGCAGGCGTCGACCGCGCCCGCTGCGGGCAAAGTGTTCAAGGACTGCAAGGACTGCCCGGAAATGGTCGTGCTGCCAACCGGCAGCTACACCATGGGCACGCCGGATGATGAAGTCGGCCGCCAACCCGACGAAGGCCCGCTGCACACGGTGACGTTCAGCAAACCGTTCGCTATCAGCCGCTCGCAGGTGCTGGTGGGTGAATGGGACGCCTACGTGCGCGAGACCGGCAACAAGCCCTACGACTTCGATGACCGTCCCGGCCGCCGCTGCACCGCCGGCAAGCCGGAATTCAAACAGACGCCCCGCGACCCGGCGGTGTGCATGAACGTCGCCGAAGCCCAGGGCTACATCGACTGGCTGTCGAAAAAAACCGGCCACGCCTATCGCCTGCAAAGCGAATCGATCCGCGAATACGCCGCCCGTGGCGGCAGCGGCGGGCCTTTCCCCTTCCCGTTCGATGAGGGCAAGGATTACCAGATTGCCAAACACGCCAACACTTATGGCGCGGCTGACGGCTACAACTTCACCTCGCCGGCCGGCACCTTCCCGGCCAATGCGTTTGGTGTGTTCGACGCCCACGGCAACGTCTACGAGTGGACCGCCGACTGCTATCACCCGGACTACTCCGGCGTCCCCGCCGACGGTCGCCCATGGACTCAGGAGAACTGCGAACGCCAGGTCATGCGCGGCAACGACTGGGGCGAGGCGCCGATTTTCTCGCGCTCGGGCAACCGCAACAGCAGCTGGCCGACCAGCAAAGGCGACTGGCTGGGCTTTCGCGTAGTGCGCGACCTTTGATCCCGCCCTCGACGAGCGCAGCCGCGCCTGCGCTCGTTTAAAGAAACTCCGCGACCATTCGTTTTCCTTAAGTACCGGCACTCCCTCCGCATCGAAGCAGGAATCCTCCATGACCAAGCCTACGCGTGGGGCGATCAACGAATTGTTCGCCCTGCTCAAGCCCTTCCGCCTGATCGTTTCGGCGTCCATCCTGCTCGGCATGCTCGGCGGCCTGAGCGTCACCGTGCTGCTGGCGACCATCAACAACGCCCTGCATTCCGATGACGGCCTGACCCGCACCGTGGTGATGATCTTTGCTGGCCTCTGTGCTCTGGCCCTGCTGACCACGATCCTGTCGGACATCGGCACCAATTACGTCGGCCAGCACATCATTGCCAAATTGCGCAAAGAGCTGGGAGAGAAAGTCCTGTCGGCGCCGATCGACCAGATCGAACGCTACCGCAGCCATCGCCTGATTCCGGTGCTGACCCACGACGTCGACACCATCAGCGACTTCGCCTTCGCCTTCGCGCCCCTGGCGATCTCCATGACCGTGACCCTTGGCTGCCTCGGCTATCTGGCAATGCTGTCGTGGCCGATGTTCCTGATGATGCTGGTGGCCATCGCCATCGGCACCACTATCCAGGCGATTGCACGGGCCAAGGGCATGCGCGGCTTTTACGCCGCCCGCGACTCTGAAGACGAATTGCAAAAGCACTACAACGCGATCGCCGAAGGTGCCAAGGAACTGCGTATCCACCGCCCGCGCCGTCAGCGCATGTTCGTCGCCGGCATTCAGAAAACCGCCGAGAAAATCTGCGACACACAGATAAAATCGATCAACACGTTCGTCATCGCCAAGTCGTTTGGTTCGATGCTGTTTTTCGTAGTCATTGGCATGGCCCTGGCCCTGCAATCGCTGTGGCCGAGTGCCGACAAAGCGGTGATGAGCGGTTTCGTTCTGGTGCTGCTGTACATGAAGGGGCCGCTGGAACACCTGATCAGCACCTTGCCAATCATCAGCCGTGCGCAGATTGCCTTCCGCCGCATCGCCGAACTCAGCGAACAGTTCTCCTCGCCGGAACCGCACCTGCTGCTGCAGGACCAGGGCAGCAAGCCGGCCGCCGTCAACAGGCTGGAACTGCGCAACGTGCGCTACGCCTTCCCGGCCGTGGAAGGCAGCGAACCCTTCCGTCTCGGGCCGGTGAACCTGCGCATCGAACAGGGCGACATTGTGTTTATCGTCGGTGAGAACGGCTGCGGCAAAACCACCCTGATCAAATTGCTCCTGGGCCTGTACGCGCCGACCGAGGGCGAAATCTGCGTCAACGACAAGCCGATCACTGCGGTCAACCGCGACGATTACCGGCAGAACTTCACCACGATCTTCGCCGACTACTACCTGTTCGATGACTTGATCCAGGGCGATCGTGAAGTGCCGCAGGATGCCACCCGCTACCTCGAACGGCTGGAGATCGCGCACAAGGTCAGCGTGCGCGACGGCGCGTTCAGCACCACCGACCTGTCCACCGGTCAGCGCAAACGCCTGGCACTGGTCAATGCCTGGCTCGAAGAGCGGCCGGTGCTGGTGTTCGATGAATGGGCGGCGGATCAGGACCCGACCTTCCGGCGGATCTTCTATACCGAGCTGCTGCCCGACCTCAAGCGTCTGGGCAAAACCATCATCGTGATTTCACACGACGACCGTTACTTCGACGTCGCCGATCAGCTCGTGCGCATGGAGGCCGGCAAGGTCAGAAGCGAACTGCAACCCGCTTGATCGAGGCAGCCGTGGCCAGGCCGGAGAAAAAACTTTTCCGGTTTGCCGCGGCTTCCTCGTCTTAATGAGATGAATAAGAACCATTAACAACTATACCTGCCAAGGTCTTAACCTCATGTCCGCATCCCGTTTCATGCTTCGCCCTCTGACTCGAGCCCTGCCGATGCACGGCGCGACCCGCACTCGCCTGGCCGGTAGCGGCCTGGGTCTGGCACTGACCCTCGCGGCAGCGCCGTATGTCCAGGCCCAGGAATGGACGTTGAACATACCGGCCCAACCGCTGGCCCAGGCCCTGCAGACCCTTGGTCAGCAGACCAGCCTGCAAATCGTCTACAGCCCGGAGAGCCTGCAAGGCCTGCGCTCCAGCGCCCTCAACGGCCGCTATCAGGATGACGAGTCGCTCAAGGCCATGCTCAGCGGCACCGGCATCCGCTATCAGCGTGACGGCAACACCGTCACCGTGCTCGGCCCGGCCACCAGCGGCAGTGCGATGGAGCTGGCGCCGACCAACGTCAACGCCAACCGCCTCGGCGCCACCACCGAAGGCAGCAACTCCTACACCACCGGCGGCGTGACCATCGGCAAGGGCGTGCACTCGCTCAAAGACACACCGCAGTCGGTCACGGTGATGACCCGCAAGATGCTCGATGACCAGAACCTCAACACCATCGAACAGGTAATGGAGAAGACCCCGGGCATCACCGTCTACGACTCGCCCATGGGCGGCAAGTATTTTTACTCGCGCGGTTTCCGCATGACCGGCCAGTACCAGTACGACGGCGTGCCGCTGGATATCGGCAGCAGCTACGTGCAGGCGGACAGCTTCAACAGCGACATGGCCATCTACGACCGCGTGGAAATCCTTCGCGGCGCGGCGGGCATGATGAAGGGCGCGGGCGGCACCGCCGGCGGCGTCAACTTCGTGCGCAAGCGCGGCCAGGACACCCCGCACACGCAGCTGTCGCTGTCGGCCGGGACCTGGGACAACTACCGCGGCCAGGTCGACACCGGCGGCCCGCTGAACGACGCCGGCACTGTCCGTGGCCGCGCCGTGGTGACCCAGCAGACCCGTCAGTATTTCTACGATGTGGCTGAACGCCGCGACCAGATCTACTACGGCGCCCTGGACTTCGACCTCAGCCCCGACACCACCCTAGGTCTGGGCATGGCCTATGAAGACGTCGACGCCACCCCGTGCTGGGGCGGCCTGCCGCGCTACGCCGACGGCTCCGACCTGCACCTGAAACGCTCCACCTGCCTGAACACCTCGTGGAACAACCAGCGCAGCAAACGCGCCACCTACTTCGCCGACGTCAAACACCAGTTCAACGATGACTGGTCGCTGAAAGTTGCCGGTGTCTACTCGCGCAACACTCAGGACATGGAATATTCCTTCCCGAGCGGCACAGTGCCGTTGGGCGCGACCGCCACCAACACGCTGATGCTTGGCAGTACCTATGACTACGACCAGCGCGACTACGGTTTCGATGCTTACGTCGACGGCAAATTCGACGCCTTCGGCCAGCAGCACGAACTGATCGTCGGCGCCAACGCCAGCCGTTCGCACAAGGACGACTTCTATGCGGTGGCGGCATTGCCACAGCGCCAGAACGTGTTCAACCCGAACCACAACATCCCGCAGCCGGATGAAAGCTACTACCTGGCCAACGCCTCCCGTGGCGGCCCGGTGGACATGCACATCAAGCAATACGGCGCTTACTCGATCGCCCGCCTGAAACTCGCCGACCCGATGACCCTGGTACTCGGCAGCCGGGTCAGCTGGTACAAATCCGACACCGACTCGGTGCAGTACTTCCGTGGCGAAGGCACCGAGGTCAACACCCAGTCCACCGAAACCGGCCAGGTCACGCCGTTCGCCGGCCTGCTCTACGACCTCAACGACAATCTGACCGCCTACGCCAGCTACACCGACATTTTCACCCCGCAAGGTTCGTACAAGACCATCGACGGCAGCACGCTCAAGCCGCTGATTGGCCAGAGTTACGAGCTGGGGATCAAGGGTGAGTGGTACGACGGTCGCTTGAACACCACGTTCAACCTGTTCCGCACCATTCAGAAAGACGCGGCCCAGGATGATCTGCGGTGCGCAGACAGTTCCTGCCAGATCAACTCCGGCAAGGTCCGCGCCCAGGGCTTTGAGGCTGAAGTCAGCGGTGAAGTGATCGACCGCCTGCAATTGCTGGCCGGTTATACCTACACCCAGACCAAAGTGCTGGAAGACGCCGATGCTACTCAGGATGGCGCGGTCTACAACTCTTACGTGCCGCGTCACCTGTTGCGCGTCTGGGGTGATTACGCCCTGAGCGGGCCGCTGGACCTTGTGACCATTGGTGCGGGTGTCAATGCGCAGACAGGCACCTACCGGGTTTCGCCTTTTGGCGGAGACAATGTCGACGGCGCGGGTTATGCGGTGTGGAACGGTCGCATTGGTTATCGGATTGACGACACCTGGTCGGTGGCGTTGAACGGCAATAACCTGTTCGACAAGCGTTATTACGCGACCATTGGTACCGAGGGGTTCGGTAACTTCTACGGGGATCCGCGCAATTTTGTGATGTCGGTGAAGGCTGATTTCTGATTTTTTGATTTGAGCTGTGAGAGAGCCCCGCATTGTGAGATGCGGGGCTTTTTGGTTTTGTTTTTTGGGATTGGGGACATATCCGTTGTTGCGGGTGCCGCCGCTGGCGGTTTCGCTCTTACAGCGAGTCACCTTTTTCAAACGCCGGAGTGCCGGCCCAGCAAAAAGGTAACCCAAAAGGCTTTGCCCCGGCGTACGGCCCGCTCGCTAAAGCTCGGGGTACCTTCGTTACGGGACCGATCCTGTAACGAAGCCTGCCGAAGGGGAAATAGATCAAGGGCCGGGTCAAAAGCCAAAGCAAAAACAAAAGCAAAAGCCAGATCAAAAGATCGCAGCCTTCGGCAGCTCCTACAGTTGGATCGCGTGAATTCGATAGGAATTGGTTGCCTCGCAGATCGCCTTCGCGAGCAGGCTCGCTCCCACAAAAGCAAAAGCAAGGCAGCGCAGCTGCCCGCGGCGAAGCCGCACCACTCAACAATGAGCGCAAGCTCGAGTGCTCTTGATCTTGATCCACCGGCGACGTCGGAAGGCTGAGTGGAGGGATTGATCCGGGCGTGGGAGCGCAGCGACCGTCTGGCGCAGCCAGACACAGCGGAAGGAGGTGCAGCGAAGCAAACCGGAGCCGCTGCGCCCGGATCGATCCCGTAGCGAAGGAACCCGAGCCTGCGAGGGCCGAACGCAGGAGCTAGCGTTTTTTGCTTACTTTTTTTGGCGCTTGTAAAAAAGTAAGTCGCCGTCAGGCGAAACCGCCAGCAGCCGCTACCAAAGCAACGGATATTCACCCAACCTCAAAACCCCGCGCAAGCGCCCCACCCACTCGCAAATAAACCTCCATAACCCCAGGCACCACCGCCCCCAACCGCAACAAATCATGAGTCAACCCGGCACAAACCTCGACCTCGACCGCCCCCCCTGCCCGCGCAGCCTGTCAACATAAGCCTGCCCCTCATCCAGCAACGGATCAAACCCGGCCAATACCACAATAGCCGGCGCAACCCCACGCAAATCCTCAGCCAGCAACGGCGAAAAACGCCAATCCAGATAATCCTCCGGCCCTCGCGCACAATGCTGATAAAACCACTCCAACGTGTCGTTCTCGAGCAAATACCCCTCGCCAAACAACAGCCGCGAATCATGCACCCGCGAAGCATCGGTCACCGGATAACACAACAACTGCACCTTGGGCGCGATAGCCACCGTGTGCGGTTGCCGCACAGCCTGAATCGCCAGCACCGTCGCCAGCGTAGCGCCTGCGCTATCACCGCCAAACGCGACCCGCGAACAATCCAGGCCGAGGCTCGCAGCCTGTTCGGCCAGCCACGACAAAGCGTCTTCGCCATCCTCCAGCGCCGTCGGAAAGCGATGCTCCGGCGCCAGTCGATAACCGACCGAAAGCACCGCACACGGCGTGCGCTGGCAAAACTCGCGGCAGACGCCGTCGTGGGAATCCAGACTGCCAACCACAAACCCTCCACCGTGGAAATACACCAGCACCGGCAGCGGCGATTCAACACCGTTGGGCCGATACAAACGCAACGCCAGCGCCGCGCCATCCCGGGCCTGTGTTTCGATCTCGGTGACTTCAAGATCCTGCGGCGCCGGCCAGCGCAGTTGCGCGGTGGTCTGTTCGAAAGTGGCGCGGGCCTCGCTCGGGGTCAGTTGGTGCATGGCCGGCAGGCCGGCGTCCTGGCTGTCTTGAGCGAGGTCGAGGAAAGCTTCCAGATCAGGGTGTAACGACATCGATAAAAATCCTTGTATCCGCAATAAGACGGGCGCGCCTGGGCAGCGCCCGCGCAAAAGGCCGGGTGATCAACCCACCCGCGCCATGCAATGTTCGATCAACGCTTCAAGTTCACGCTGGTAATCGCTCATCAGCGCATCCATGGTGCCGGCGCGGTAACGCTGACTGCTGTAGATGCAGCGCAACGCCAGTTGCCCGTCATAGACCTGGCCGACGATTTCCAGCCAGTTGCCCAGGTTCGCCTTGAGGCTGTAGTTGTCGCCGGTCTCTTCCAGTGCCGGCACCAGCAACGCCTGTTCATCGAAGCTCTGGTCGAACTGCCCGAGGTAGTTGAACGTCACCCGTGCCTGCGGCAATGCAGCCAGTTGCGCCGAGATGTCCGGCCCGGCCAGATGACGCAGCACGCCGTAGCCGATGCCCTTCTGCGGTACGCCCGCCAGTTGCGCCTGCACATCGATGATCGATTGGCCGATGTCGTCGCTGTCCGGGCGCAAACGCACCGGGAACATGCTGGTGAACCAGCCGAGGCTGCGGCTCAGGTCGATCGACTCGAAAAGGTCTTCGCGACCGTGACCTTCGAGCAGGATCAGCGCCGACGGCTGCTCGCTCCAGCGACACAGCGCGCGGCTGAGCGCTGACAACAGCAGGTCGTTGATCTGCGTGCCGTACACCGCCGGGGCCTGTTTGAGCAGTTGTTCGGTGTGCTCGCGGGACAGCTTGAGCCGTGCCTGCGCCTGTTGCCGCACGAGGTTTTTGCCGCGCGGGTTATCGCACGGCAGATCAACGCCCGGTTGATCCAGTTGCTCCAGCCAATAGCTCAATTGCTGCTCGGCTATCACTGGCGCCTGCGCCTGCAATGCCTCGGCAAATGAACGATAACTGCTGGTGCGAATCGGCAGCTGCGCTGGCACCCCCTGCACGCACGCCTCATAAGCGACTTTCAGATCGTCGAGCAGAATCCGCCACGACACGGTGTCGACCACCAGGTGATGAATCACCACCAGCAGGCGCGCCTGACCATCCGGCAAAGCCACATGCATGACCCTCCAGACCGGCCCGTCATCGAGTTTGAGGCTGCGCTGCGCAAGGTTGGCCAAGGTTTCGACCTCTTCACTGCTCTGCGCTTCACGGCGCCACAGCACAGCCTCGTCTGAGGCGCTGGTGCTATAGCGCTGCAACCAGCGCCCGCCGTCGTTGGAAAAACGCAGGCGCAGCGAATCGTGATGCTGTTCGATCAAGCCCAGCGCCTGTTCGAGTGCATCGAGGTCCAGCGGCTGACGTGCGCTGAGCAGCAACGACTGGTTGTAGTGATGCTCCTCGGCCATGCCTTCGGCGAAGAACCACTCCTGGATCGGCAGCAGATTGAACGCGCCCTCTGCGGCAACCTGAGTCAGGTCCGGCAGCGCTTGCCCAGCGCCCTCCTTCGCCACCTGCTGCTCGAGAATGCCGGCGATGGTTTGATAGCGCATCAGATCGCGCAGCTTCAGCTCCATCTGCAGCGTCGGGTGATTTCGCACCCGCGAGATCACTTGCAGGCTGAGGATCGAGTCGCCGCCCAGTTCAAAGAAGTTATCGCTGATACCGACCTGCTCGACCTGCAACACCTGCGCCCAGATTTCCGCCAGCAGGCGTTCCTGCTCGGTGCGCGGGGCAACGTATTCGTCGCTTTTGAATTGCGGCTCCGGCAGGGCCTTGCGATCAAGTTTGCCGTTGGGCGTGACCGGGAACGCGCTGAGGCAGACGATCTGCGCCGGCACCATGTATTCAGGGAGCGAAGCGCGCAGCCCGGCCTTGAGTTCATCACCAATTTCTTCACCGCTGGCGGTGACCACGTAACCGATCAGTTGCTTGCCCGAAGCGTTGTCGCGGGCAATCACCAGCGCATCGCTGACCGCCGGCAACTGACGCAGGCTGGCCTCGACTTCGCCCAGCTCGATGCGGAAGCCACGCACCTTGACCTGATGGTCGATGCGCCCGACGTAATCCACTACGCCGTCCGCGCGACGACGCACCAGGTCGCCGCTGCGGTACAGGCGCTCGCCAGGGGCAAACGGGTTGGGCACGAAGCGCTCGCCGGTCAGATCGGGGCGCCCGTAGTAACCGCGAGCGACACCGTAACCGCCGATGTACAGCTCACCGGCAAAGCCCGGCGGCAGGGGATTCAGATCGTCGTCGAGCACGTACAGCGAACGCGCACCGACCGCGCGGCCGATCGGCGCGTACGCCGCTTCGCACTGCTGGCTGACGGCGACTTTCCAGAGCATCGGCGTGACCACGGTTTCGGTCGGACCGTAGCCGTTGGTGAAGCATTGCGGACGCAACGCGGCTTTGACCTGTTCGAAGGTCTGCTCCGGCACCGCATCGCCACCGAAGCAGTAGATGCGCACTGGCGGTGGTGCGATGCCACTGGCGGCGGCGTACTCGGCGAGTTGTTTGAGATAGGCTGGCGGGAAGCACGCGATGGTCACGCCGTAATCGTGCAGGGCCTGATAGGTCTGCTCCGGCGTCCACAGACAACCGTCGCGAATCACCAGACGACCGCCGCTGTACAAGGTACTCAGCCAGCGTTCGTGGGCACCATCGAAGGCGAACGACATGAAGTGCAACTCACAACTGCTCGCGTCCATTTCGTACAGCTCGGCGATGGCCTGGCAGTGCATGCTCAGCGGGCCTTGGGTAACGGCCACGCCCTTCGGCCGCCCGGTGGAACCAGAGGTGTAAACCAGATAGGCCAGGCTTTGCTCGTGAACATCGCAGATCGGGGCAGCATCGCTGTAAAGACTGCGATCGAGTTGATCGATTTCCAGGCGCAACACGCCATGCGGCGCCGGTAACGTCGCGCGCAGGCTGGTTTGCGTCAGCAGCAGGGCCATGCGCGAATCTTCGATCATGTACGCCAAGCGCTCGGGAGGATAATCGATGTCCAGCGGCACGTACGCCGCACCGCTCTTGAGCACGGCGAGGAAACTCACCAGCATTTCCAGCGAACGCGGCAGCGCCACGCCGATCACCACTTCCGGCCCGGCACCGTGGGCGATCAGGCACTGCGCGAGTCGATTGGCCTGCCGCTCCAGCTCTGCGTAGCTCAGGCTGTCGCCGGCGCATTGCACTGCGATCGCATCCGGTTGCTGTTGCGCATGACGGCTGATCAGCTCCGGCAACAGGCGAGGCTCATGGCGGTGCGCCGGCTCGGCGCTCCAGACCTGCGCCGCTTGCCATTGTTCAGCGGACAGACGCTGCAAGTTGCCCAGCCGCTCATACGGCGCGGCCATCATCGCCGCGAGGGTGTTTTCCAGGGTCAGGCGAATGCCTTCTACCGCCTCGGCGCTGAAGTGGCTGCGCAGGTACAGGTACTCGATCGACAACTCATCGCCGAGCATCACCGCAAGGTCCATCGGCACGTTGGTCACGCCGTGGCCGATGGATTTGCCGAAGGTCAGCCCGGTGTCGGTTTCTTCCTGCAGGCGCTCGTCGATCGGGAAGTTTTCGAACACCACGATGCTGTCGAACAGCGCCTGACCACCGAGGTTCGACCAGCGCTGTACATCGGCCAGCGGTGCCTGGGAGTAATCGCGGATGTCGAGGTTGTAGGCCTGCACCTCACCCAGCCAGTCGGCCAGACGCTGATCGGCCTGCGGGGTCTGAATGATCGGCAGGGTGTTGATGAACAGGCCGAGCATGTTGCCGACATTCGGCAGGCTTTCCGGACGCCCCGACACGGTGGCGCCGAAGGTCACCGTCTGCTGGCCGGTGTAGCGCTGCAATAGCAGCAACCATGCGCCCTGGATCAGCGTGTTGGGGGTGATGCGCAGGTCGCGGCAAAACTCCAGCAGGCGCGCGGTTTGCGCCTTGTCCCAGTTCGAATAGAGCGCATCGTGACCCGTAACCTCGGCGCTGTGGCGCGGGTGCATCGCCTGGCTCAGCGCAGTCGGTTCGTTGACCACCGCCAGACGCGCCTTCCAGAACAGCTCTTGCGCATCCTGATCCTGCGCCTGCAACCAGGCGATGAAATCGCGATAGCGGCCGTTTTCGCCAGTCACCTGGCCTGTGGAGTAGTACTGCAAGACCTCGCCGAACAGCCGCGAGCTGCTCCAGCCGTCCATCAGAATGTGGTGGCTGGTCCAGATCATCTGGTACTGCTCGTCGCCCAGCTGCAGCAGGGTCACCCGCTGCAATCGCGCTTCGGCCAGGTCGAAGCCCAGCGCGCGGTCGGCGCTGGCGAATTCGGCAATCGCCGCCTCGCTGCAGTCCTGCCCACGCCAATCGAGCACCTGCATCTGCAACGGCGCATGGCGATGCACGACCTGCAGCGGCTTGGCCAGCCCATCCTGCCAATGGAAACTGGTGCGCAGGATCGCCTGACGCACAATGATGAATTCCCAGGCCTGGCGGAAGCGCTCAACGTCGAGGCCCTTGATCGGCAGACTGACCTGTTGCACATAAAGGCTGCTGCCGTTATCCGACAGCGTATGGAAAAGCATGCCTTCCTGCATCGGCGACAGCGGATAGACGTCTTCAATCAGCTCCGCCGGCACCGGCAAGGCATCGAGCTGCGCCTGATCCAGTTGCGCCAACGGGTAGTCGGCAGCGCTGGCAGATTGCGCGTCTTCAAGCGAAACCACTGCGGCCAGTTTCTGCACCGTCTGCTGCTGGAACAGGTCTTTGGGCGTGAAGCAAATGCCTTGCTGACGCGCGCGGCTGACCAACTGGATCGAGATGATCGAATCACCGCCAAGGGCGAAGAAATTGTCGGTCACGCCGACCTGCTCGATCTTCAGAATGTCCTGCCAGACCTCGGCCAGCTGCTGCTCCAGCGGCGTCGATGGCGCGACGTAATCGCGTTGCGCCTGGCTGGCATCCGGTGCCGGCAAAGCCTTGCGATCAAGTTTGCCATTGGGTGTCAGCGGCAATTGTTCGAGGAACAGCCAGTGCGCCGGCACCATGTAGTCCGGCAGATGCGCCTTGAGCCCGGCTTGCAGCGCAGTGCTCAGTTCATCCAGTTGCGCAAGGCTCTGATCGGCCTCGGCCGGCACCACGTAAGCCACCAGTTGCTGGCCACCAACGCCGTCCACCGCCAACACCACGCCTTCGCGCACGCTGGCCTGGGCCAGCAGACGCGCTTCGATTTCGCCCAGTTCGATACGCAAGCCGCGCACCTTGACCTGATGGTCGATGCGGCCGACGTATTCGATACGGCCGTCATCGGTGAAACGCGTCAGGTCGCCAGTGCGGTACATGCGCTCGCCGTTGCTCGCCAACGGGTTGGGCACGAAACGCTCGGCCGTCAGGCCCGGGCGCAACAGATAGCCACGCGTGATGCCCTCACCGGCCAGATACAGCTCAGCCGCAACGTTAAGCGGCGCAGCCTGCAACTGCTCATCGAGCAGGTACGCGGTGGTGTTGCGCAACGGCCGGCCGATATTGGCCCGGCCACCGAGTTCGCGGCGGGTCCAGGTCGAATACGTGGTGTCTTCGGAGGGCCCGTACAGGTCGTAAACGTGGGCAACCGAAGTCTCCCGGTACAAGGTGTCGACCAGCGCCTGCTTGAGCGGCTCGCCGGCCAGATTGATGATGCGTACGCCCGGCGGGATCTGGCCGATGCGTTGCAACGCAGCAATTGCCGACGGCACGGTGTTGATCAGGCGCACCTGAGCACGCTCGGGCAAGTCCGCCAGCTCAAGGGCATTGCGCGCCATGACGATGGATCCGCCACGCGCCAGGGTGACGAAGATCTCCCACACCGACAGGTCGAAGCACACCGACGTCGAGGCCAGCACGCCTTGCAGATCGTCCTCGCGGTAGACCTCGGCGGACCAGTGAATCAGCGCCTGCACGTTGCGGTGGGCAATGGCCACGCCTTTCGGTTTGCCGGTGGAACCGGAGGTGTAGATCACGTAGGCCAGATTGGCCGAGTCGGCCCGCGCCGGCAGGTTGTCCGGTGCCTGCGCGGCAAACGCCTCGCCACCGGCCTCGACCAGCACCACTTGGGCTTCAGTGGACGGCAGTTGCGCCAGCAACGCTTGCTGGGTCAGCAGGACTTTCGCCTGGCTGTCATCGAGCATGTAGGCCACGCGGTCGGCCGGGTAGTCCGGGTCCAGCGGCACGTAGGTGCCACCGGCCTTGAGCACTGCCATCAGGGCGATCACCAGTTCCGCCGAACGCGGCATCGCGACGCCGACGCGCACTTCGGCGGTGACACCCAGCGTCAACAAATGCCGCGCCAGCTGATTCGCCCGCCGGTTCAGTTCGCCATAGCTCATAGCCACGCCGGCATGACTCAGCGCCAGTGCCTGCGGATGCGCCGCGACCCGTGCTTCAAAGCTCTGCGAGATCAACCGCTCGGCCGGATAAGCCGCGTGATTGTCGTTCCACTGCGCCAGCGTCTGACGCTCGGCCAGCGGCAGCAGGCCGATCTCGCCGAGGGCCCGCTGCGGCGCCTCGATAAATTGCTCCAGCACTTCGCGCAAATGCGTCGCCAGGCCGAGCACGCTGCGTTCGGCAAAGTGCTCGGTGAGGTAGTTGAAATCGAGGTTGAGCACCTCGCTGGCGCCAGCGATCAGGGTCAGACCGTAGTTGGTCTGCTCGCGATGCTCCAGACCGGAAAAGCGCAGCCCGCCCGGATTGGCCTCCAACGCATCGGACACCGGGTAGTTCTCGAACACCAGCAAAGTGTCGAACAGCGCTTCGCCACTCAATGCGGCCAGACGCTGAATGTCCTGCAGCGGCGTCTGTTCGTAGTCGCGCAACAACAGGTTTTTGTCCTGCACGCTGCGCACCCAGTCACCGGCGCTGAGGCTGGCCTGCGGGCTGGCGATCACCGGCAAAGTGTTGATGAACAGCCCCAGTTGCTCCTCGATGCCCGGCAAATCCACCGGACGCCCGGATACCGTCGCGCCAAACGCCACCGTGGCTTGTCCGGTGTAGCGCTGCAACACCAGCAGCCACGCCGCCTGCACCAGGCTGTTGAGGGTCACCTGTTGCTGACGGGAGAAGCTGTTCAGACGCTGGGTCAATGCTTCGTCGAAATGCAGACGATGCATCTGTTTGCCCGGCCCCGGCACAGTGCGTCCGTGGCAGGCCGAGGCCAGTCGGGTCGGCTCGTCGAGTTCGGCCAGTTGCCCGCGCCAGAAGTCCTGCGCGGCAGCCTTGTCCTGGCCCTGCAGCCAGACCAGAAAATCGCGATAGCGGCCCTGTGCGCTCGGCACCGGCTGGCCGGCGTAATCCTGCAGCACTTCGCCGAACATCCGCGAGTTGCTCCAGCCATCCATGAGGATGTGGTGGCAGGTGAAAATCAACCGATGGCGGTCGTCGGCAGTGCGCAGCAGGCACAGGCGCAACAGCGGCGGATTGTGCAGATCGAAGCCACGTTCGCGGTCGGCCTGCGCGCGTGCTTCGAGCACCGCCGGCAGATCAGCGACATCGCGCACATCGATTTCCGGCATTTCCAGAGTCAGTTGGCGGTTGATCACTTGCAACGGTGCATCGAGGCCATCACGCCCCCAAATGAAACCGGCGCGCAGCACTTCATGGCGATTCACTACGCGCTGCCAGGCTTGCTGGAACCGCGCAACGTCGAGGCCGTCGATGTCCAGCAGCATCTGATAGACGTAGGCGCTGGCGTCCGCGTCGTACAGGCTGTGGAACAGAATGCCTTGCTGCATCGGCGCCAGCGGATAAATATCCTCGATGCGCTGGGCGGCGATCGGCAGGCTGTCCAGATGCACCTGGGACAAACCGGCCAGCGGCACGTCGGACGGCGTGAGGCCGCCCGCATGGCTGAGGCAGTGGTCGATCAATTCACTCAGTGCCACTTCGTAGGCACGGGCCAGCGCGGCGATGGTCGCCTCTTCGAAGACATCGCTGCTGTAAGTCCAGGTCAGGCTCAACTGGCCCTGATAAACCCGGCCATCGATGGTCAGCCAGTTAGCCATCGGCGCGTTTGCGTCCTGACCGGCGCCCTTGTCCTCGGTGGCCGGCCGCCACAGGGCGTCTTCATCAAAGTTGTTGTCGAACTGGCCGAGGTAGTTGAACGTCACTTGCGGTTGCGCCAGTTCATACAGCGCCGCTTGTGCGTCGGACGTACCAAGATAACGCAGCAAACCGTAGCCGATGCCCTTGTTGGGGATCGCGCGCAGTTGTTCCTTGATGCCTTTGATCGAAGTTTCCAGACTGGCGTTTGGCGTCAGGCGCACCGGGAACATGCTGGTGAACCAGCCCACGGTGCGGCTCAAGTCGATGTCATCGAAGAGGTCTTCGCGGCCATGGCCTTCGAGCTGCACCAGCGCGCTGTCGCTAGCGGTCCACTCGCAGAGCACCCGCGCCAGTGCGGTCAGCAGCAGGTCGTTGACTTGAGTGCGGTAGACCGCCGGGGCCTGTTGCAGCAGCTGGCGAGTGCGTTCGGCGTCCAACCGCGTGTCGACGCTGCGTTCGAAGCGGTTGTTCAATTGGCCCTGCGGATTATCCAGCGGCAAACCGAGCGGCGCGTCGCGCAACTGCTCGCGCCAGTAACTCAGTTCACTGTCCAGCGCCGCGCTGCGCGCATGCTCTTGCAGGCGCAAGCCCCAGTCCTTGAGCGCGCTGGTCTTGGCCGGCAGATGCACGCGCTGTCCGCTGCTGATCTGCTGATAGGCGCTTTGCAGGTCTTCGAGCAGGATTCGCCACGACACGCCATCGACCACCAGGTGATGAATCACCAGCAACAGACGCTGACTGGCGTCCGGCAAATCGATCAGCGCCGCGCGGATCAGCGGGCCGTTGTGCAGGTCGAGGCTGCGTTGCAGGTCCAGGCACAGCGCTGGCAATGCCGCGCTGTCGTCCAGCGTGAAAGTGCGTAACAACGCTTGTGGCTGATCCACCGCGCCGTGGCTTTGCTGCCAGCCCTGCTCGGTTTGGCGATAACGCAGACGCAAGGCGTCATGCTGCTTTTGCACCTGCGCCAGCGCCTGTTGCAGCGCCGCGGCTTGCAGGGTTTTCGCCGGGCTCAGCAGGATCGACTGGTTCCAGTGATGCCGCGCCGGGATGTCGCTGTGGAAAAAATACTGCTGGATCGGCGTCAGCGGCGCGTCGCCAAGCACCTCGCCCTGCTGCGTTTGCACGGCGTCGCTTTGTTGCGCGACGGTGGCCAGACGCTGCACGGTCTGGTGCTGAAAAATGTCCTTGGGCGTAAAGCGAATGCCGGCCTGCCGCGCCCGGCTGACCACTTGAATCGAGATGATCGAGTCGCCGCCCAGCTCGAAAAAGTTGTCGTGCAGGCCGACACGTTCGACCTTGAGCACGTCTTGCCAGATCTCGGCCAGACGCTGTTCCAGTTCACTGCGCGGTGCTGCGTAAGCCTCTTGCACCTGGGCAACATCCGGCGGCGGCAGTTGCTTGCGATCGAGTTTGCCGTTGGCGGTCAGCGGCAGTCGTTCGAGGAACGCCCAACTGACCGGAACCATGTAATCGGGCAGGGTTTCGCGCAGGTGCGCCTTGACCGAATCGCGCAGCGCGCCCTGCTCGTCCGCGTTCAATGTCTCGACCGGCACGACCCAGCTCGCCAGTTGCTGTCCACTGAGGCCGTCCACCGCCAGCACCACCGCTTCGCGCACCTGTGGATGCTTGAGCAGTTGCGCTTCGATTTCACCGAGCTCGATGCGGAAACCACGGATCTTCACTTGGTGGTCGATACGGCCGATGTACTCGATCACCCCGTCGCCGCGCAGGCGTGCGAGGTCGCCGGTACGGTACAGACGCTCGCCTGCCTTGCGGTTGAACGGGTCGGGCACGAAGCGGGTGGCGCTCATCCCGGCCTGATTCAGATAACCACGGGCCAGACCGGCACCGGCGATGTACAACTCACCGATGCAGCCTTGCGGCACCAGATTCAGCGAACTGTCGAGCAAGTACCACGACAGGTCGACAATCGGCGCGCCGATCGGGCTGCTGTGGTGGCTGTGCAGATCGGCCAGCGACAACGGTCGGTAAGTCACGTGCACGGTGGTTTCGGTGATGCCGTACATGTTGATCAGCGTCGGCGCGCGGTCGCCAAACCGCTCAAACCACGGCCGCAGATTCTGTACTTCCAAAGCCTCGCCGCCGAACACCACGTAACGCAGGGCGTTGCTGCGGCTCGATTCGCAGGCGACCTGCATCAGCGGCTTGAATGCCGACGGCGTCTGGTTCAACACCGTGACATTTTCATCACACAGCAGTGTGTAGAAATCCTCCGGCGAACGGCTGACATCGTGTGGCACCACCACCAGTTTGCCGCCATACAACAGCGCGCCGAAAATCTCCCACACCGAAAAGTCGAACGCGTAGGAATGGAACAGCGTCCAGCTGTCCTGCGGGCCGAAATCGAACCAGTGCTCGGTGGCGCTGAACAGGCGCATCACGTTGCCGTGCGACAGCAACGCGCCCTTGGGTTTGCCGGTAGAGCCGGAGGTGTAGATGACGTAGGCCAGATTGTCCGGTGTGGTCAGGCAAGGCGGGTTGCCGGCGATGCCGTGTTCCGGCGCGTGATCCAGTTCGAGGCACAGCAGCCCCGGCGGCAGCGGCAATTGCCCGAGCAAATGGCCTTGGGTCAGCAGCAACTGGATGCCGCTGTCGTCGATCATGAAGCTCAGGCGGTCATCCGGGTAGCTTGGGTCCAGCGGCACATAGGCACCGCCGGCCTTCAGCACCGCGACAATGGCGACGATCATGTCCAGCGAACGCTCGACCGCAACGCCGACGCGCACGTCCGGGCCGACGCCCTGCTCGATCAGCGTATGCGCCCACTGGTTGGCGCGGTGATTGAGTTCGGCGTAAGTCAGGCATTGCCCGGCAAAGCTCACCGCCACCGTATCGGCATGCCGCTCGGCCTGGGCCTCGATGGCTTGCTGGATACACGGCATCAGCGGTTGTTCGATCAGCGGCGGATTCCATTGCGCCAACAGCTGTTGCTGCTGGCCGGCGTCGAGCATCGGCAACTGGCCGATGCGCTGGCTCGGCTCGGCAACGATCGCTTGCAACAGCGCAATCCAGTGTTGCGCCAGGCGCTCGATGGTCGCTGCGTCGAACAGGTCAGTAGCGTACTTGAGCACGGCTTCGATGCCGTGGGCCTGTTCGGTGGTGTTGAGGGTCAGGTCGAACTGCGCGGTCTGGCTCTGCCATTCCAGCGGTTCGATGTTCAGGCCGTTCAGGCGTGTCGCGACGCTCGCGCGGCGCTCGGCCTGGTGGTTGAACATGACCTGGAACAGCGGGCTGTGGCTGAGGCTGCGGCCCGGTTCCAGCGCTTCGACCAGTTGCTCAAACGGCAAGTCCTGATGCGCCTGCGCCTCCTGCGCCGTCTGTTTGACCTGACGCAGCAGCTCGACAAACGGCAGCTCTGCGTCGATGTCCGCCTTGAGCACCTGGGTGTTGACGAAGAAACCGATCAGGCGCTCGATTTCTACCCGGCCACGGTTGGCCACCGGCACGCCGACACGGATATCGCTCTGCCCGCTGTAGCGATGCAGCAAAGCCTGAAACGAGGCCAGCAGCAACACGAACAGGGTGACGTTTTCCTGCCGGGCAAAATCCTTGAGGGCACTGCTCAGCGCCGGGTCGAGAATCAGGTTATGGCTGGCGCCGGCAAAGCTTTGATCGACCGCGCGTGGGCGATCCAGCGGCAGTTCCAGCACCGGTTGTTCGCCGCCGAGTTTTGCCTGCCAGTAGGCCAGTTGCCGCTCCTGCTCACCGGCCTCCATCCAGTGGCGCTGCCACAAGGCGTAATCGGCGTATTGAATCGGCAGCGCCGGCAGACCGGCGTCGTGACCGAGGTTGAAACCGGCGTAGAGCTGCACCAGCTCCTCGATCATCACTTGCAGCGACCAGCCATCGGAAACGATGTGGTGCAGGGTCAGCACCAGCACATGGTCATCGGGGTTGACCTGCAGCAACGCGGCACGCAGCAGCGGGCCGTGCTGCAGGTCGAAAGTCTTTTGGCTCTGGGTCTGGACGAAAGCCTGGATCGAGTCCTCCGGGTCATTCGCCAGATCAGCGCTCAGGTGATGAGCCTCCAACGCAAAAGGTCCTGCGGGCTGAACCACTTGCAAGGGTTGCGCGCTGTCTTGAGAGAACACCGTGCGCAAGGTTTCGTGGCGCTCGATCAGCGCCGCAATGCTGCGTTCCAGTGCCGGCACATCCAGCGGCCCCTGCAAGCGCAGGGCCGTCGGAATGTTGTAGGCCGCGCTGTGCGGTGCCCACTGCCACAGGAACCACTGGCGCTGCTGAGCGTAGGACAGCAGCAACGGCTCTTCAGCCGTGCGCTTGAAAACCGGGGCAATGTCAAAGAGGTTGACGCCTTTCTGCTTGAGCAGAACCGCCAGAGCCTTTCTTTGCTTAGCCGAAAGTTGTCCTACCGACTCGATTAACTCTTGCACGCGTTTTTCCCTCTCAAGAAATCAGTTTTTCCAGATCATCGAGGGATAGACGTTTGAGGGCCTCCAGTGATTTAGCCAATTCATCCTGAACGGGCGACATTTCGACGCGCAGCGCTTCGATCCGTGCGCAGAAATCCTTGAGCGTGTCGGTTTCGAACAACGCCTTGAGCGGCACCTTGTCGCCCAGACGTTCCTGCACCCGGCTCACCACCAGCGTCGCCAGCAACGAATGGCCGCCGAGCTGGAAGAAATTGTCCGCCAGCCCTACCCGCTCGACTTCCAGCACCTCCTGCCAGATCGTCGCGACCTCCCGCTGCAGGTCGCTTTGCGGCGCCTGGTATTGCTCCTGCGCCGGGCTCTCGCCCAAGGCCATCAGCGCCTTGCGATCGAGCTTGCCGTTGGGCGTCAGCGCGATCGCGTCGATCAGGTGCAGGTGCCCCGGCACCATGTGCGCCGGCAAGCGACTGGCCAGCGCGTTGCGCACCCGCTCAGTCAGCGTCGACCGCTCGCTGTCCGGTGCGGCAACGAGGTAGGCATGCAGGTGTTTGCCAGCGGCGCCGTCCTGCGCCAGTACCACCGCCTCGCCGATTTCATCGAGTTCCAGCAGGCGCGCTTCGATCTCGCTGAGTTCGATGCGGAAACCGCGAATCTTCACCTGATGGTCGGCGCGACCGATGTATTCGATGTTGCCGTCATCGCCTTGGCGGACCAGATCGCCGGTGCGGTACAGGCGCTCGCCATTGCTCGCGTAAGGATTGGGCACAAAGCGTTCGGCGGTCAGCGCGGCGCGACGCAGATAGCCGCGCGTCACCCCGGCGCCGGCCAGATACAGCTCGGCCGCCACGCCCTCGGGCAACACCTGCAACTGACTGTCGAGCAGGTACGCCACGGTGTTATCCAGCGGCCGGCCAATGTTCGCCCGGCCCTGCGGCGTGCGCAGGGTGAAGGTCGAATAAGTGGTGTCCTCCGAAGGCCCGTAGAGGTCGTAGACCTGCTGCACCTGAGTGCTGGCATAGAGGCTGTCGACCAGACTCTGCTTGAGCGGCTCGCCGGCCAGATTGATGGTGCCGACCGAAGCCGGAATCTGCCCGGCGCGTTGCAACGCGGCAATCGCCGACGGCACGGTATTGATGAGCGTAACCTGATCACGCGCCGGCAAATCGGTCAGCGCCAGAGCGTTGTCGGCCAATACCAGACAGCCACCGCAGGCCAGCGTGACGAAGATTTCCCACACCGACAGGTCGAAGCAGATCGACGTCGAAGCGAGCACGCCGCGCAATTGCTCTTCGCGATAGACCCCCGCTGACCACTGAATCAGCGCTGACAGATTGCCGTGGCTGATCGCTACGCCTTTCGGTTTGCCGGTGGAGCCAGAGGTGTAGATCACGTACGCCAGATTTTCAGCCGCGAGGTTAACCAGTGGCGCAGTGGCCGGGTATTCGCTGGCGACGTTCTCGTCCACCAGCAGCACCTGCGCACTCAAGGTGTCGGGCAGCATCGCCAAGGCCGCTGGCTCAGTGAGCAGCACCGCCGCGCGGCTGTCGTCGAGCATGTGCAGCAAGCGTTCCTGTGGGTAATCCGGGTCGAGCGGTACGTAGGCGCCACCGGCCTTGAGGATCGCCAGCAAGCCGACCAGCATCTGCGGCGTGCGGCGCATGCACACGCCGACGCGCACTTCCGGCCCGACGCCCATGCCTTGCAGCTTGTGCGCCAGACGATTGGCCCGGGTATCGAGGCTTTGGTAATCGATGGATTGCTCAGCGAACAGTACGGCGTTCGCCTGCGGCTGACGCTGCACCTGCGCAGCAATGTGTGCCAATACCGTGCGTTGATCCGGCGCGGTCGCCGGCGCCTTGCCCCACTTGATCGCTTGTTGCCGTTGTGGCTCGGCGAGCAGTTGCAGCGCGCCCAGCGGCTGCGTGGCGTCGGCGAGGAACTGCTCGAGCAGGCCTTGCAGTTGCCCACTCAGCGCGCTGATCGCTTGAGCGTCGAAACTGGCCTGATCGTAACTCACGCCAAGACTCAGCTCGCGGCCAGTGACCGCCACCAGCGTCAGCGGATAGTTGGTCTGCTCCTGACGGCGGATCGCCGAGAACGTCAGACCCGTCTGCGGGCCCTGCGCGAGCGCTTCGGCCATCGGATAGTTCTCGAACACCAGAATGCTGTCGAACAACGCCCCGGCACCCGCCCCGGCCCAGCGCTGAATGTCATACAGCGGCGTGTGTTCGTGCTCGCGCAAGGCCAGGTTGAGAGCCTGCACCTGCTGCAGCCATTGGCTGACAATGAGTTCGGCCGACGGCGCTGCCACGACCGGCAATGTGTTGATGAACAGGCCGATCTGCTGCTCGACGCCCGGCAAGTCGGTCGGCCGCCCGGCGACCGTCGCGCCGAATGCCACGTGATCCTGTCCGGTGTAGCGCTGCAACAGCAGCAGCCACGCCGCTTGCACCAGCGTGTTGAGCGTGACTTTCTGCTCGCGGGCGAAGCGATTGAGATTGGCCGTCAGCTGTTCGCTGAACACCTGCTCGTGATCGGCATAGCCGCTGCCCGCGTGTCTGACCGGCATGGCGCTGGCCAGTCGCGTCGGCTGTTCAAGGTCCGCCAGCGCCGTGCGCCAGAACTGTCGACTGGCCTGCTGATCACGCTGCCCGAGCCATTCGATGTAATCGCGATAACGCCCCTGCCCTGCGCTCGGCACGATGCCGGCGTAACGCTGGAGCACTTCGCCGAACAACTGCGAGGTGCTCCAGCCGTCCATGAGGATGTGATGGCAGGTGTAGATCAGGTGATGAGTGGACTCATCGGTGCGCACCAGCGTCACGCGCAACAGCGGCGCCTCGAGCAGATCGAAACCGTTGTGCAAATCCTCCGCCGCCAGTTGCCCGAGTGCGGCGTCGAGCCCATTGCGACCGCGCCAGTCCTGCACCTGCCAAGGCATCTGCACACGGCTGCGCACCACCTGCACCGGCGCGACGGCATCCTGCGGCCAGACGAACGCGGTACGCAAAATATCGTGAGCGTCGAGGGTCTGCTGCCAAGCCTGGCGGAAGCGCTCGGCGTCTAGCTGCTCGACATCGACGCGCAGCTGATTGGTGTAGGCCGGGCTGTCCGGCTCGTTACGGCTGTGGAACAGAATGCCCTGCTGCATGGGCGACAGCGGGTACAGATCGACGATGTCACGCGGCGCCATCGGCAGCGCCGACAGCTGCGCCTGAGTCAGGTTGGCGAGGTTGAAATCCGAAGGCGTCACGCCACCGACGCCGTTCTCGCAGCAATGTTCGATCAAGCGTTCCAGCTCGCGGCGATAAGCCTCGGCCAGCGCCTCGATGGTCTCGGCGCGGTACATGCCGATGCCAAAGGTCCAGGTCAGTTCCAGCTCACCGCCGAGAACCTGACCGTCAACACTCAGCCAATTACCCAGCGGCGCCTGCCCATCCTGATTGGTGCCGGTGCTGTCAGCGCTTGGCAGGAACAACGCGCCTTGCTCGGCGCTGAACGCGCCGTCGAACTGACCGAGGTAATTGAAGGTCACCCGTGGTTGCGCCAGCGTCTGCAACTCGGCAGAACGCGTGAGGTAACGCAGCACGCCGTAACCGATGCCTTTGCCCGGCACCGCGCGCAGTTGCTCCTTGATCGCACACAGCGATGCAGCGGGATTGGCCTGCGGAGTCAGGCGCACCGGGAACAGGCTGCTGAACCAGCCGACCGTGCGGCTCAGGTCGACGTCGTCGAACAGGTCTTCTCGACCATGGCCTTCGAGCTGGATCAACACCGAAGGCTGCTCGCTCCAGTCACACAGCACCCGCGCCAAAGCCGTCAGCAACAGGTCGTTGATTTGCGTGCGATATGCCGCCGGAGCGACTTTCAGCAGTTTGTCGGTCAGTGTCTGGCTCAGGCGCGTACTGGCGCGGGCCGCCTGGGCGCGAGTCTGGCTGTCCTCGGCGAAATCTCGTGGCCATGCCCAGTTATCCCCCGCCAGAGTCTGCTGCCAGTAAGCGCTTTCGGCCGCCAGCGTTTCACTCTCAGCATAACGGTGCAATTGCCCGGCCCAGTCGTGCAGCGAACTGCTCTGGCTTGGCAACATGGGCGCCGTCCCCGCCGCCAATGCCTGGTAAGCCAGCTGCAAGTCTTCGAGCAGAATGCGCCACGACACGCCGTCGACAACCAGGTGATGAATCACCAGCAACAAGCGCTGCTCGGCGTTCGGCAGAGTGACCAGCACCGCGCGCAGCAAATGCCCGCGTTGCAGGTCCAGGCTGCGCTGCGCCGCGCCGGCCAGCGCTGGCAAAGCGTCGAGGCTGTCCAGTTCGCGCAGCCAAAGCAGTTCGGCATCGCGCTGAGTCTGCGGCAACGCCTGCCAGCTATCGCCCGATTGCACGAAACTCAGGGCTAACGCCTCGTGCTGTTCCACCAACGCTGCCAGCGCCGTGCGCAGATGCGCGGCGTCCAGCGCCAGGGTCGGTTGCAGCATCACCGACTGGTTCCAGTGCTGGCGCTGGGCAATCGGCGTCTCGAAGAACCGCACCTGAATCGGCAGCAACGGCAACGGCCCGCGTGCCGCCGGTGTGGCGATGGCAGCCGGTTTGGCGTCGATCAGTTTGGCCACAGCAGCCAGTTGGCCGATGGTCTGTTTTTCGAATAGCTGCTTGGGGCTCAGCTTGATCCCCTGGCGCTTGGCCCGGGCGATGATCTGCAAGCTGAGGATCGAGTCGCCGCCCAATTCAAAGAAGTTATCGCTGCTGCCGACCCGCTCAAGCTTGAGCACCTCTGCCCAGATCGCCGCCAGTTTTTCCTCGATCTCACCGACCGGCGCGACGAACTGCTGGCTGACCACGCCGGGCACTGGCAACGCACGCTTGTCGAGCTTGCCGTTGGCGGTCAGCGGAAGCTTTTCCAGCAACAGCAACTGCGCCGGCACCATGTAATCCGGCAGACGCGCCTGCAACTGTTCGCGCAAATCCTGCGCCTGCGCCTTCGTGCCCACTGCCGGCACGCACCACGCCAGCAGTTGCAGGCGCGCCGGATCGTCATCCACTGGCAGCGCGAGCACGGCGGCTTCGCTGACGCCGTCGAGGCCGAGCAACACCCGCGCAACTTCCGCAGGCTCGACGCGGTAGCCGCGCACTTTGACCTGATCGTCGGCACGACCGATGAATTCCAGCGCCTGCTCGCGATTGCGCCGAACCCGGTCGCCGCTGCGGTAGACCCGCGCGCCCGCTGCGCCGAACGGGTCGGGCAGGAAGCGCTCGGCGGTGAGCCCCGGCTGGTTCAGATAGCCAAGGGCAACGCTGTCGCCACCGATGTACAGCTCACCGGCAACCTGATCGGCTACCGGGTTGAGCACATCGTCGAGCACATAGACGTGAGCACCGGCCAGTGCCGTGCCGACCGGAACGCTGCGTGCTTGCGCGGCAAGCGCTTCGACCTCATGGGTCAGCACGCCCACGGTGGTTTCGCTCGGCCCGTAGTGGTTGATCAGGCGGCAGCCCGGCTTCAGTTGCTGCACGCGCTCGACCAGCGCCGGCGAACAGGCTTCGCCGCCGACGATCAGTGCGTGTCCCGGTAGCACGTCGGCAGGCTTGGCCGCCTGCAGCAGCGCGGCAAGATGCCCGGGGACGATTTTCAGCACGCCGACGCGATGGCGGGCCATGTATTGGGCAAAGCGGTCCGGGTCAAAACCGAGTTCTTCCGGCAGCACATGCAGCAGTCGGCCCGAGCACAACGCGCCGAACAGCACGGTGAAGCCAAGGTCGGCGGCGATGGTCGAGACCAGCGCCATGCTCGCCTCGGGCGCCGGCGCCAGACGTTCGAGTACGCCGCGCACGTAACTGCCCAGCGCGCCGTGGCTGACCAGCACGCCCTTGGGCTGCCCGGTGGAACCGGAGGTGTGAATCAGGTAGGCCGGTGAGTGCGCAAACAGCGTCAGCTCAGGTGCGGACGCCGGCAGCGATTGCCATTGCGCCGGCGCAAACTCCAGCCCCTGACAGCCCTCGACCGCCCGTTCGCTGAGCCGCGCATCGCCTGCAGCACCGATCAGCACGCGGGCCTGCGCAGCGCCGAGCATCTGCTCCAGTCGCGCGCTCGGCGCCTTGACGTCGAGCGGCATGTACACCGCGCCAGCCTTGAGAATCGCCAGCAGGCAAGTCAGCCAGTCCAGCGAACGTTCCAGCAGCACCGCCACCGGGTCGCCGACATTGACCCCCTGCGCTCGCAAATAATGGGCGAGACGATTGGCATCCTGATCCAGCGCCTGGAAAGTGATTGTCTGCTGTAGATCACGAGCGGCCAGCGTTTCTGGTTGTCGGGCCACTTCCCGCGCCCAGTGTTGCAACACCGTCAACGCCGGTTCGCGCTGGATTGAAAGCGCAGCGGGCCGTGGCGTGGCGACCGTGTGCAGTGGCGCCTGCGGGGCCTTGAGCAACTGCGCAAACAGGTCGAGCAACATCGGCACGAAACCGGCGACGGTGTCTGCCTGATAGAGATCGCTGGCGTAGGTCATCTGGCCGTGGATCAGCGCGCCGTCGTCAGTGATGTCCAGGGCCAGATCGAAGTGCGTGCCGTCCTTGGCCAGCGGGTATTCGCTGACGGTCAGGCCGGGCAAGGCCATGGAGCGCTGTTTCTGCATGCCGACGTTCTGGTTGAACTTGGCCTGAAACAACGGGTTGTGGCCTAGCGTGCGTTCGGCGACCAACTCATCGACCAACTGCTCGAACGGTAACTCCTGATGGGCCTGTGCGCCGAACGCTGCTTCACGCACCTGCGCGAGCAAATCGGCGAAACTGCCGCGCTCATCGACCTGGCAACGCAGCACTTGGGTGTTGACGAAGAAACCGATCAGCCCCTCGACTTCGGCGCGGCCACGGTTGGCATTCGGCACGCCGACACGAATGTCGCGCTCGCCGGCCAGACGCGAGAGGAACAGCGAGAACCCGGCCAGCACCAGCATGAACAGACTGATGCCCTGGCTACGGGCGAAGGCGTTGAGCTGATGCGAAAGGTCGGTGCCGAAATCGAAGCTCAGGGTCTGCCCGGCGAAGCTCTGGGTCAGTGGTCGGGCAAAGTCCGGCGCCACTTCCAGAAGCGGATGCTCATCGCCCAACTGCTGACGCCAGTAGTCGAGCTGGCGCTCACCCTCGCCGGCCTCCAGCCAGCGTCGCTGCCAGATCGCATAGTCGGCGTACTGCAATGGCAGCGCCGGCAATTGCGGTTCGCGCTGCAGGCTGAACGCCTGATAGCACTGCACGAACTCCCTGACCATGACGTCCATCGACCAGCCGTCGGAGACGATGTGGTGCATGCTCACCAACAGCACGAACTCATCGTCAGCCAAAGCAAACAGGCTGGCGCGCAGCAACGGGCCGTGGCGCAGATCGAACGGTTGCGCGGTGACGTTTTGCACGTGTTGCGCGAGCACTTGCTCACGCTCTTGCGCGGCGGTGCCAGTCAGATCGAAGCGTTCCAGCGCAATACTTTGTTGCTCGAGAATCAGCTGATGCGCTTGATCGCCGTCAGTGTGAAACACCGTGCGCAATACCTCATGGCGCGCCAGCAGATGATCGAACGAGCGGCTCAGCGCCGACTCGTCCAGCCGGCCTTTCAAACGCAAGCCAGCGGCCATGTTGTACGCGGCGCTGTGCGGTTCGAGCTGCCAGAGAAACAGCAGGCGCTGCTGGGCGAACGACAAAGGGATGTGCGCGCAGTCGTGGCGGCTGACCGGCAGCGGCAACAGGCTGAAATCCTTGCCCTCCTCGCGCAATTTGGCGAGAAACAGCCGACGCTGTTCCAGCGGCAGGCCGACGAACCTTTTTGCAATACGTTCCGCCATCGTGCCGCTCATACTTGTTCTCCTTGCAAAGCATTCATGAACTGATCCAGGTCGGACCAGTCGTCGTCGCCGCTCGCCTCGGCCAGTTGCGCGAGTACCTCGGCGAGATCCGCCAGCAGCGGTTTCTCGAACAGACTGCGCAGCGGCAGCACCACGCCCATCTGCTCCTTGACCCGCGCGATCACCTGCGCGGCCAACAACGAATGGCCGCCCAGTTCGAAAAAGTGATCGTCCAGGCCCACACGCGGCACCTGCAGCACCTCGGCCCAGACCTGCGCCAGACACTGCTCGGCCGGCGATTGCGGGGCGCGGTAATCGCCCTGCAACTGCGCCGGATCCGGCGCTGGCAAGGCTTTGCGGTCGAGCTTGCCACTCGCCGTCAGCGGCAGGTTCGCCAGCAACAGCAGATGCCCCGGCACCATGTAGTCCGGCAGGCTGGCTTGCAGCGCAGCGCGGGTCTGCTGACGGAACGCCGTTTGCGTCGCCGCGCTGGCAAGCACCGCAGGCTCCGTCACCACGTAGGCGACCAGTTGCGCACCGCCGGCGAACGGCACCGCCAGCACCACTGCTTCGCGAACGCCCGAACATTGCTGCAGGCGCGCTTCGATCTCGCCCAGTTCAATGCGGAAGCCGCGAATCTTCACTTGGTGATCGACCCGGCCGACATACTCCAGCGCGCCATCGCCGCGCAGCCGCGCACGGTCGCCGGTGCGGTACAGGCGCTGGCCGTCGGCGAACGGGTCGGCAATGAACCGCTCGGCGCTGAGGCTCGGCTGACGCTGATAACCGCGCGCCAGCCCCGGCCCACCGATGTACAACTCGCCCACCGCGCCTTGCGGCAGCAGGTTCAGATCATCGTCGAGCACGTACAAGCGCCGCGCCGCCAGCCCCTTGCCGATCGGCATGCCGCGCCACGACACGTCCTGCGCGGTCAGCGCGGTGCAGTCATGAATTGTCGAGACCACCGTCGCCTCGGTCGGGCCGTAGGTGTTGAGCAGGCGCACATGACCGAGCCCGGCCTGTTGCCACAAGCGCAAGCCGTCCACGGCCATGGCTTCACCGCCAACGTGAATCTGCCGCAGCGCGCCGAAACTGGCCGGCGGTTTCGCCGCGTATTCCTGCACCAGCCAATACCAGTAGGCCGCCGGCAGGTCGGCCAAAGTGATGCCCTGATCGACGATGACCTGCTGCAGTGTCGCGCTGTCCCACAACGGCGCATCGCGCATGACTACGCTGGCGCCATGGCACAGCGGCGGGAAAAACTGCTCGACGAAGCCATCGAAACTGCTGGTGGCGAATTGCAGAACCCGATCGCCTTCGCGCAGATCGCTGTAATCGATAGCGCGGGCGATGAACTCGCTCAGTGCGCCATGACTGACCGCCACACCTTTCGGCCGCCCGGTGGAACCGGAGGTGTAAATCACATAAGCGAGGTTGTCGGCTTCGACCGTGACCGGCAGATTGTCGCTCTGCGCGCTGTCGGGCAATTGCTCCAGACACAGGCACTCGATGCCGTCGAGCGGCGGCAGGCTGGCGAGGCTTTGCCGGTCGCTGAGCAATAGTTTCAAACCGCTGTCATCGAGCACATGGCGCAAGCGTTCGGCCGGGGTCTGCGGATCGAGCGGCACATAGGCACCGCCGGCCTTGAGTACCGCCAGCAACGCCACCGCCAGCTCCAGCGAACGCCCCAGCGCGACGCCGACCAGCACGTCCGGGCCGACACCCTGTGCGCGCAACTGATGGGCCAAGCGATTGCAGCGGCTGTTGAGTTCGTCGTAGCTCAATGCCGGCGCAGGCGCAGTGGCCAACAGCACCGCCGAGGCTTGCGCAGTCCGCACGACTTGCGCTTCGAACAGGCTTTGCACGCTGGTGAAACGAGGCGCTGGCGCGGTGGCGTGGATCAACGCGTGGCGTTCGTTTTCGGCGAGCATCGCCACCTCGCCGATCAACTGCTGCGGGTCGCGGCACACCGACTGCAGAATGTTGCGCCAATGCCCGGCCAGCGCGGCGATGGTCGCGGCGTCGAAAATATCGGTGGCGTAGGTGAACGCGGCGAACAGTTGCTCGCCCTCCTCGCGGGTGTCGAGCATCAAATCACTGGTGGCCGCGTGTTGCCGAGCGCTGCCGGCCAGCTGTTCTTCGCTCAGATAGCCCACGCGCAAGCCTGAAGCGAGTTGCGCGTGGTGCAAATCGGTGACCAGCGGCTGGTGGTTGAACATCACCTGAAACAGCGGGTTGTGGCTCTGGCTGCGCGCCGGTTGCAGGGCTTCGATCAGGGCGTCAAAGGGCAGTTCCTGATGGGCCTGGGCGCCGAGGGCGGCCTGGCGCAGGTTCTGCAACAGCTCGGCGAATGGCGTTTGCGCAGTGACCGCGCTGCGCAGGATTTGCGTGTTGACGAAGAAGCCGATCAGGCCTTCGGTTTCACTGCGGGTGCGATTGGCGATCAGTCCGCCGACACGAATATCGGTCTGGCCGCTGTAGCGGTGCAACAGGGTCTTGAACGCCGCCAACAGCACCACGAACAAGGTCACGCCCTGACGCTGGGCAAGGTTTTTCAGCTCTTCACGCAGGGCTGCATCGATCACCGTTTCCAGGCGTGCGCCCTGATGGCTGGACTGCGCCGGATAGGCGCGATCGGTGGGCAATTCCAGCACTGGATGTTCGTCGCCCAGTTGCGTGCGCCAGTAGTCCAGTTGCCGCTCGCGCTCACCGGCTTCCAGCCAACTGCGCTGCCACAGCGCGTAGTCGCGATAGTGCACGGTCAGCGCCGCCAATGTCGGTTCGCGCCCGGCGACCAGTGCGTCGTAGGTGCGCATGAACTCGTCGATCAGAATGTTCATCGACCAGCCGTCGGCGATGATGTGATGCAAGGTCAGCAGCAGCACATGTTCCTGCGCGGCCAGGCGCAACAGCCGCAGGCTCAGCAGCGGGCCGTTCTGCAAATCGAAGGCCTGGGTCGCCTCGGCCATCATGTGCTGCTGCGCGAGCGGCCAGCGCTGGGCTTCGGGCAACTCGCTCAAATCAGTTACGGGCAGTTTCAGGGGCTGAGGTTCGGCCACGCGCTGGAAGGCACGCTCGCCGTCCTGGCCGAAGGTGGTGCGCAAACATTCGTGGCGCGCCGCCAAACGGCTGAAGGCCTGCTCCAGTGCCGCGACGTGCAGATCGCCCTCCAGACGCACGGCCATCGGCAGGTTGTAGGCTGGGCTGGTCGGCTCCAATTGCCAGAGAAACCACATGCGCTGCTGTGCGTAAGACAGGCCGTCACGCTCGGCGATACCGGCGCAGGCGGTCATGGGCAACTGCGCAAAATCGATGCCTTCGCGGGCCATGCCGGCGAGGAACAAACGGCGTTTGTCCTGGGGCAATTCGATAAAGCGGCGGGCTAGTTTCTGTGCGTCTGCGGCATTCATGCGTGGAGTCCTTGCTGATCGGCGGCGTGACCTGGAGACCCGGTCGTATCAACAAGAACGAATGGCCCGCGCGACGATTTAGCGCGCCAGCTGCAATCGCGGCCCGACGGTACAAAGGCCAGACAGACAAATGCCGAAGCCGGGTACACGTCCGGCTTCGGCATTTGAGTTGAACAGTTGCGAAGCGCTCAGCGCACGTCCTGCGAATGCCCCTCGGCCATCGCCACGATGACTTTGCGCGGCCCTTCGAACGGCGAGCGCGCGTGGGCCGAGAGCATGTTGTCGAGCATCAGCACATCGCCCTCCTGCCAGGGGAAACTGATCGCACAATCGTCGAGCACCGCGCGAATCTGCGCCAGCACTTCATCTTCGATCGGCGAGCCGTCGCCGTAGTAGACGTTACGCGGCAGGTCCTCTTCATCGACGATGTCGAGCAGGCTTTCGCGCACGTCCGCTGGCAGGTTGGAGATGTGAAACAAGTGCGCCTGATTGAACCAGACGTGGTCGCCGGTCACCGGATGCACCGCCACCGCCTGACAGGTCTGGCGCGTGCGCAGCTCACCGTCGTCCTTCCACTCGCAGACAATGCCGTGAGCGTTGCAGTAGGCCTCGACGACCTCGCGGTCCTCGGTGTTGAACACGTCTTCCCAGGCCACATCCAGACCATTGCCGAAGTTGCGCACATACATCAGGCCTTTACTGACAAAACGCTCGCGAATCGCCACGGGAATGCGTCGGTAGACTTCGCGGCTGTCGGCAATCGGCGTTTCGCCTCCCGACCTGGCGGCTATCATGCTGTAGAACCAGATCTTCATCGGCCAGTCGCGGGAATAGGCCTGCTCGTTGTGCAGTGGAATGCTCTGGTGCGCCGGGTATTCGGTGGAGGTGTACACCCCTTGGGTGACGTTGGTACGCGGCGTCGAGCCGAACTCGTAGTTCAGCAATGGATGGCCGAAACTCGCGGCGAACTGGCGAAACTGCTCGGCGCCATCGAGGCGAAAACCGCGAAACAGTACACCGCCGTCACGCAGCAGATGCTCGTCGACCAACTCCTGCAATTCATCCAATACCGCCAACAGATCGGTGTCGGCATCGCTCGCCTCGACCAACAGCGGCAAGCGCCCGCGCTCCGGCAGCAGCGGCCGTACGGAAAATCCCAGAGCAACAGCCATGACTGGCCTCCTGAATATGCGTGATAGATAAGTCGCGTTTCAGAACGCCGGTTGCGCGGCCTGCGCATGGCGCCGGTGATGCACTTCCAGATGCGTCTTGATCGTGCGAATGACCCGCGCTTCATGCTCATGAATGAAGAAGTGCCCGCCGGTCATCATGTCCACCGAGAAACTGCCCAGGGTCTCTTTGCTCCAGCCGATCAGTTGTTCGGTGGTGGCGCGGTCTTCCTTGCCACCGAGCACGTGCACCGGGCAATTGAGCAGAGGCCGTTCGGCAGGCGTGAAACGTCCGCACATCATGAAGTCGGCGCGCAGCACCGGCAGCGTCAGGCTCATCAGCTCTTTATTGGCGAGGACTTCTTCGCGGGTGCCCTGAAAGGTGCGCAACTGTTCGATGAGTTCTTCATCACTGCGCGGTTCGGCAAAGCCGCGGTCGTAGTCGCTGCGCATGGACGGTGCGGCGGTGCCGGAGGCGAACAGCGCCAGCGGTTCGGGCTCGCCGAGCTCGCGCAAGGCATGGGCCATTTCGCAGGCGAGCAACGCGCCGAGGCTATGCCCGAACAGCGCATAAGGACCTTGCAGCCCCGGTTTGTGCTCGCGCGCCAGTTGTCGCGCCAGTGCACGCATGTCGGTTTGCAGGGGTTCATCGAACCGCGCGCCACGCCCGGGCAGTTCCACCGGTTGCAATTGCAGCCAGGTCGGCAGTTGGCGCCGCCAGCGGCTGTAAACCATGGCGCTGGCGCCCGAATAGGGCAGGCACAGCAATGTCAGCTTGGTCACCGCGCTTTCCTTGAAAAATGTGTCTGCAAGAAAGACGGATCACTGGCCGGACAAATTAGTCGCCCGGCCGCTAAATTCCCCCGACCGCGGCTCGTTGCCTGTTCAGGAAAAAAACAACAATCGCGAGGGCATCACCGTGGACCTGCAGAGCATTCTGGGCAAGTTGTTCGCCAACGCCGGCGCGGTCGGCATCGAGGGCGTTTTCCAGTTCATTTTCAGTGCGCAACGGGCGTACTGGTACGACATCAAGACCAGCCAGCACACGGAAGCCGGGCGCCACCCAAGCCCGGACGTGACCATCGAAGTCGCAGAAAAAGACTTTCTCGGGATCATGGCCGGCGTGGTCAATGTCGAGGAACTGTTCGCCAGCGGCCGCCTGAAGATCGGCGGCAACATGGGCCTGGCGACGATGCTGCCGCAGATTATCGACCACGCTCGCCAGGGTGGCGGCACGGTGGAAAAGGTCGATATGAACAAACGCTATCCGACGCCGCCGCGCTTCAGCGAAAAGCTCACTGCCGCGCTGCCTCGCCAGACCAGCATCGAACGCCGGGCGCGCGCCGAGTTGAGCCGGCACGAATTCGAAACCCGTTATCTGCCCAACGGCATTCCGTTGGTGATCAGCAATGCCCTGCGCGACTGGCCGTTGTTCAGCCTGAGCCGTGAGGAATCGCTGGTGCATTTCGCTGAACTGCAGGGCATCACCCGTCATGGCGATTACGTGAAGAAGACGTTTTCGACCGAACGTGATTTCCGCTCGACCTCAATGGCCGATTTCATCGCTTCGCTGGACAGCCCGGCGATCAAAGCGGCGGACGGCGAGCCGCCGGCGTACATGGGCAACAACATTCTGCCGGCGCAGTTGCTGCAACAGATTCAGTACCCGCCCTACTTCGACACCTCGCTGTTCATCCCGCCGCGCATCTGGATCGGCCCCAAAGGCACGCTGACGCCATTGCACCGCGATGACACCGACAACCTCTTCGCCCAGGTCTGGGGGCAGAAAAAATTCACCCTCGCCGCGCCGCATCACCGCGAAGCACTGGGCACCTGGTCGACTGCGCCCAAGGGCGGCCTGGATGGCTGCGATTTCAACCCGGACGCGCCGGACTATGAACGTTTCCCGGCTGCGCGGGAGGTGACTTTTTTGCAGGTGACGCTGGAGGCTGGGGATCTGCTTTTTTTGCCGGAGGGCTGGTTTCATCAAGTGGAGTCTGTGTCGACCTCGTTATCAGTCAATTTCTGGGTCAACTCTGGCCGAGGCTGGTAACCCAATCCCGTGTAGGAGCTGACGAGTGCAACGAGGCTGCGATCTTTTGATCTTGATCTTGATCTTCAAAATCCAAAGTCAAAGTCAAAGTCAAAAGATCGCAGCCTCGTTGCACTCGTCAGCTCCTACAACAGGATTGTTATTTCAAGTGACGGAAACTTTGAAACGCTGAAACCAGCACCACCGCCCCCGCCGCGATTGCCAGCCAGAACCCGCTACGTGCGCCAAAGGCATCGACCAACGCGCCGGAGCCGGCGGCGCCGATCGCCACACCGATGCTCAGCCCGGTCACCAGCCAGGTCAGGCCTTCGGTCAGTTTGGCTGGTGGCACGATGCGTTCGATCAACGCCATCGCGACGATCAGCGTCGGAGAGAAGAACAGCCCGGCGATAAATACCGCGATCGACAAGCCAAGGATGTTGCTCGCCAAAAGCAGCGGCAGCGTGGTCACTGCCGTCGCCACGCCGCCGTAGAGAAATAGGCGCGGCAGCGGCAGTTTCGAACGCATCGCACCGAAGGCGATGCCGGCCAGGCATGAGCCGATCGCGTACACCGACAAGACAATACTCGCCGCCGCAGGCTGGCCCTGCTGCTGGGCAAAGGCGACGCTGACCACGTCGATCACCCCTACGATCACGCCCATCGCCAGCATCAACGCCAGCAGCCATTGCACGTCGGTGGAGCGAATGATCGAGCCCTGATGCTGCGACTCCTGCGCGTGCACGGGCGGCTCGGTGCTGCGCTGGGCGACAAACGCCGTCACACCGATGGCCAGTGCCAACAACGCCGCCAACGGCCCGGCCTCGGGAAACACCGCGACCGACAAGCCCACCGACAGCGGCGGCCCGACGATAAAACACACCTCGTCGAGCACCGACTCCAGCGCATATGCCGTCTGCAATTGCGGCTGGCCACGGTAGATTTCGGTCCAGCGCGCGCGCACCATCGCCGACATGCTCGGCATGCACCCGGCCAGCGCGGCGAACACGAACAGCGTCCAGTGCGGCGCCTGCAAGCGCGTGCACAACAAGAGCATCAACAACCCGCCGCCACCGGTCAGCGCTGCAATAGGCAGCACCCGCCCCTGCCCATAACGGTCCACCAACCGCGACACCTGCGGCGCGCAAAACGCCGTGGCCAGAGCGAACGTCGCCGCCACCGCACCCGCCAGGGCATAACCGCCATTCAACTGCGCGAGCATGGTGATCAGGCCGATGCCGGTCATCGAAATCGGCATGCGCGCCAGCATCCCGGCCAGCACAAAAGCACGGGCGCCGGGGGCGGTGAACAATTCGCGGTAGGGGTTTGCCATCGATTGCAGCCTCATCAGGGGCGGCCAAGTTGCCACAGGCTTGAATGCCGTGGAAGCGCACAATTGTTAGCGGTCTGTGAAGGCCCCTTCGCTCGCACAGTCGAAATGCAGTCCCCTGTGGAAGCGAGCTTGCTGGCGAAGGGGCCGGCATCACCGCCGCTTTCTGCACCGAATGAACTCTCATGGCCCGCAACCAGTCAGCTGTCTATGCCCACCATTCGAGGCCCAGACATTCATGCAGATCTCCCTCGCCCGACAAGTAGCCCTCGTCACCGGCGCCAGCTCCGGCATCGGCCATGCCGCCGCCAAAGCACTGGCCGCCGCCGGCGCTGCGGTCGTGATCAACTACAACAGCAGCGCCAGACCCGCTGAAGCGCTGGCCGCGCAAATCAACGCCGAGGGCGGCAAGGCCCTCGCCATTGGTGCCGATGTTTCGAAAGAAGACGAGGTCGAGCGGCTGTTCGCCAAGACCGTCGACGCCTTCGGTTCGCTGGACATTCTGGTGGCCAATTCGGGGCTGCAAAAAGACGCTGCCGCCGTGGACATGACGCTCGATGAATGGAACAAGGTGATCGGCGTCAACCTCACCGGGCAGTTTCTCTGCGCGCGGGCAGCGTTGCGGATCTTCCAGCGTCAGGGCGTTCGCGCAGGCGTATCGCGCGCGGCTGGCAAGATCATTCACATGAGCTCGGTGCACCAGCGCATCCCATGGGCCGGGCATGTCAATTACGCGGCGTCCAAGGGCGGCGTCGATCAGTTGATGCAGAGCCTCGCCCAGGAAGTCAGCCACCAGCGCATCCGCATCAACAGCATCGCGCCCGGTGCGATCAGCACCGCGATCAACGCTGAAGCCACCGCAGGCGCGGCCGGCGAAAAACTCCTCGAACTGATTCCCTACGGCCGTATTGGCGATGTCGAGGACGTTGCCAATGCGGTGGTGTTCCTCGCTTCCGACCTGTCCGACTACATCGTCGGCACCACCCTGTTCATCGATGGCGGGATGAGCCTCTATCCGGAGTTTCGCGGCAATGGCTGAGCCTGAAATCGAACAACAAAGCGCCATTGATGCACATGGCATCATCGGCGACATGCGCAGCGCCGCGCTGGTCAATGACAAGGGCAGCGTGGATTTTTTCTGCTGGCCGGAGTTCGACAGCCCGACGATTTTCTGCTCGCTGCTGGACACCCCTGACGCAGGCATTTTCCAACTCGCGCCGGACCTGCCGGATGCGCGCCGCGAACAGATTTATCTGCCCGACACCAATGTCTTGCAAACCCGTTGGCTGAGCGAACACGCGGTGGTGGAAATCACCGATCTGTTGCCCATCGGTGACGACGTCGACGCCTTGCCCCTGCTGATGCGCCGGGTGCGGGTCGTCAGCGGTTCGGCGACATTCAATCTGCGCTGCGCGGTGCGCCACGATTATGGCCGCGCGCAAACCCGGGCAGAGATGGACGAGCGAGACGTAACGTTCAGTGCTGCCGGCCAGCCGTCGATTCGCCTTTCCTCTGATCAGGCACTGCAAATCGACGCACAAGCCGCCGTCGCGCAGTTCACCCTCAAGCACAATGAAACCGCCGCGTTCATGCTCGGCGGCAGCGACGACCCGCGTTTTGCCGAAGGCGCCGCCGAGCTGTGCATGCAGCGCACTTTGAAATTCTGGCGCGGCTGGATCGGCCAATCCAACTATCGCGGGCGCTGGCGGGAAATGGTCAATCGCTCAGCCCTCGCCCTGAAACTGCTGACCTCGCGCCGCCAGGGCGCGATTCTCGCCGCCGCTACTTTCGGCCTGCCGGAGACCCCCGGCGGCGAGCGCAATTGGGATTATCGCTACACATGGATCCGCGACGCGTCGTTCACCGTGTATGCGTTCATGCGTCTGGGCTTCGTCGACGAGGCCAACCACTACATGCAGTGGCTGCGCGGGCGGGTCAGCGATTGCTGTGGCAAACCGATGAAACTCAACATCCTCTATGCCATCGATGGCCAACAGGAGTTGCCGGAAACCGAGCTGACGCATCTGGCCGGCCACGGCGGCGCGCAGCCGGTGCGCATCGGCAACGGCGCTTATGAGCAAGTCCAGCTCGACATCTTCGGCGAGCTGATGGACGCGGTGTATCTGGTCAACAAATACGGTGACGCGATTTCCCATGAAGGCTGGCGGCACGTCGGCGAAGTGGTCGATCAGGTCTGTGAGGCCTGGCAGAGCGAAGATGTCGGCATCTGGGAAATGCGCGGCGAGACTCATCACTTCCTGCACTCGCGCCTGATGTGCTGGGTTGCCCTGGACCGCGCAATCCGTCTGGCCTCCAAGCGTTCGCTGCCGGCACCGTTTGCCCGTTGGGATCAGACCCGCCAAGCCATCTACACCGACATCTGGGACAACTTCTGGGACGAAGAACGCGGCCATTTCGTCCAGTACAAAGGCGGCACCGCGCTGGACGGCTCGATGCTGCTGATGCCACTGGTGCGCTTCGTCAGCGCCAAGGATCCGCGCTGGCTGTCGACCCTCGAAGCCATCGAAAAAACCCTTGTGCGCGACGGCATGGTCTATCGCTACCGCAACGACGACGCCAACATCGATGGCCTCACAGGCACGGAAGGCGCGTTTGCCGCCTGCTCGTTCTGGTACGTCGAATGCCTGGCCCGGGCCGGGCAGGTGGAAAAAGCCCATCTGGAGTTTGAACAATTGCTGCGATATGCCAACCCGCTGGGGCTGTACGCCGAAGAGTTCGACAGCCATGGCCGCCACCTGGGCAACACGCCGCAAGCCCTGACGCATCTGGCGTTGATCAGTGCGGCGAGCTTTCTTGATCGCAAGTTGAGTGGCGAGAAGAGTTCCTGGCAGCCATAGCGCTGACTGCTTTTTCGCCAGCGCTTGTCAGACCGATCCCTGATCCAGAGGTATTTTTCAACAACGGGCCTTACGCCAGACAACTGGCTCAGGCCCGTGCCCGCCGTCAAACCTGCGCAGCGGTTACGTCTGACGACAGTCTGTGTAAAAACCGCGCCTGCAAAAACCACTCACGTCACGTTGAAACGCTTCCCGCAACGTGCGCTTACACCCCGAAATACCTTGTTGCCAGCCGTTACATCCACACCTACCATCCAACGCAACGGGCACAGCGGAGCTGTCCAACCACCCCCGAATTCAAGGAAACGGAATGCCTCACCACGTCCAGCGCAGCATCGCCTCCCCCCTTCGCACCGGGCTGACCCGCACCCAGCTCTGGGAAGGCGCCGACAAGGGCCTGATCAAATGCTGGGAAATCGGCCGCCAGCGCGCCGAACGCTTTCCCGAACTGGCCCAGCGCTGCCTGGCCGGTGAACTGCCAGTGCTGGGCTGGAAGGGTGGCGTCAGTCGCAGCCTGAAGAAAAACGAGAAGTACGGCTCGCTGAAATACCTGGCGCAGTGGCAAGGCTTGCGCGGTGAGGATCTGGACATTGAGCTGGCGCAGGAGCGTTCTTTGACGTGCTCACGGACGAAGATGAAGGTGACGTTTACGCCGGACCGGACCAAGTATTTCAATCAGGTGGCGGAAGTTGAGGCTTAAGGAGAGGCAGAAATGGTCGATTTACATCAGGAGTTTCAAAGCAGCGGTTTCTTTCACGAAGCGCGTATTGATCGTCGCTCTGCGGATGCCTTGGTTGGTGTCGCAGCGGGACTTGCCCCTGAAGGCATTGGATCTGTTGCAACGCTGACCGAAAACCGCTCCCGATAAGCCTGCGGCGTCACGCCAATGGCTCGCAGAAAACTGCGCCGCAGCGTCTCTTCACTGCCGAAACCGCAATTGGCGGCGATGCGTTTGACCGGCAGGCCGGTGTCGCTGAGCAGCCGCCGGGCGGTTTCCACGCGAATCAACTCGATCGCCCGCGCCGGGGTCTGGCCGGTGTCGGCGCGGTAGTGGCGGATGAAGCTGCGTTCGCTCATGCCGGCCTGTTCGGCGAGGGTGGGGATGCCGAGTTCGCAGGTCAGGTTTTCCGCAATCCAGGCGTGGAGTTCATCGAAGCGGTTGCCTTGTTGTTGCAGCGACAGCGTCACGCTGAATTGCGACTGCCCGCCCGGGCGTTTCAGGAAGACGACCAAGTGCCGGGCGACGTCGAGGGCGATGTCGCGACCGAGGTCTTCTTCGACCATGGCCAACGCCAGATCGATGCCTGCCGTGACGCCGGCCGAGGTCCACACCGGGCCGTCGTTGATGAAAATCGGATTGGCTTCCACCTGCAGATTGGGATGTTGCGCGGCCAATTGCTCGCAGCGCGTCCAGTGGGTGACCACGCGGCGGCCATCGAGCCAGCCGCTGGCGGCGAGCAAAAAGGCCCCGGTGCACACCGAAGCCACGCGACGGCAATGAATGCCGTGCTGGCGCACCCAGTCGACCAATTGCTGGTCTTCGGCGGCGGGATAAATGCCCCAGCCGCCAGCGATGATCAACGTGTCGCTGGGCGTTTGTGGCAACGGTTCGGCCAGCACCGCCAACCCCGCCGATGACATCACCGCCCCGCCGCCGCTGGCGATCACGCTCGGCGCATAGGGCGTCGGCATGCCGCGCTGGCGCGCAAGATCGTTGGCCGAGGCGAACACCTGCAACGGCCCGGTGACATCGAGAATCTGCATGTTGGCAAACGCGAGGACGTGAATGGCTTTGGGCATTTGGCGTAATTCGTGGGGTGATTGGCGTATGCGCCAGAACCTACGCGCCTACAGTGCAGTCGTCCACTTCTTTCAACGGAGCCAGAACGATGACGCTGCAGATCGGTTTTCTATTATTCCCGCAGGTTCAGCAACTCGACCTGACCGGCCCTTACGACGTGCTCGCCTCGTTGCCCGGCGTGCAGGTGCATCTGGTCTGGAAGGACCTGATGCCGGTGACGTCCAGCACGGGTTTGCTGCTCAAACCGACCACAACCTTCGACGATTGCCCGAATCTGGACGTGATTTGCGTGCCCGGCGGTGGCGGCGTCGGGCCGCTGATGGAAGACCAGCAGACGCTGGACTTCATCAAACGCCAGGCCGCCCAGGCACGTTACGTGACCTCGGTGTGCACCGGCTCGCTGGTGCTCGGCGCGGCGGGTCTGCTGAGGGGCAAACACGCGACTACGCATTGGGCTTATCACGAGTTGCTGCCGACGCTGGGGGCAATTGCGGTGAAGGATCGGGTGGTGCGTGATGGCAATCTTTTTACCGGTGGCGGGATCACCGCCGGAATCGATTTCGCTTTGGTGCTGGCGGCGGAACTGGTCGATGCCGACACGGCGCAACTGGTGCAGTTGCAACTGGAATATGCGCCGGCCCCGCCGTTCAATGCCGGCAGCCCGGACGTGGCACCGAGTGCAGTGGTCGATGAAGCACGGCTGCGCGCGGCGCCTTCGCTGACGTTGCGCACGGAGATTACCGAGCGCGCGGCGGCCAAGCTGGGCCTGCGCTGATACCGAACGCCCAGCGATTTCTGCGTGAAATGATCCAATGTGGGAGCGGGCTTGCTCGCGAATGCGCTGTGTCAGTCACCTATTCTGTATCGGTGACACCCCATTCGCGAGCAAGCCCGCTTCCACATTGGGTTCTGTATATGACTATCGAGCGTTGCGTTGTCCCGGTTTTTTCGCCACACCTTCACTTGTCCCACCTCCCTCGCCCATGTAGAAAGCCCCTTCCAGAAATCTCGCACAAGGACTTTGGATGAAGGCGCTGCCCTGGCTTTATCTCGCGCTGCTCAGCCTCGGCTACGGACTGGCCCTGAGCTACGGCCAACTTGGTTGGCTGGCATTGATCTCCGTGGGGCTGTTGCTGTTCGCCGCGTTCGCCGTGCGCCAGCAACAGGTGCCGGTCGCGCTGGCTCGGCCATGGCCTGTTCATTGTTTTGGCCGTGGCGCTGGCGCTGCATTGGCTGCCGGGTTTTGCCAATGGCCGCGTGATCAACCCGCAACGTTTTACTGACGACGCCGTGCCGTTCGCGATGTACCTCAACCTCGACAAGCCGCTGGTGGGCTTCTGGCTGCTGCTGGTCTGCCCGTGGATTGTTGCGCGGCGTTCGTTGCGCCTGACTGTTTATGCCACCGCCCTCGCCCTGACGTTATGCGCGGTACTCGCCCTCGGCGGCGCGCTGTTGCTCGGTGTGATCACCTGGGCGCCGAAGTGGCCGGATCAGGCCTGGCTGTGGGTGCTGAACAATCTGCTGCTGGTGACGCTGGTCGAGGAAGCGCTCTTTCGCGGCTATATACAGGGCGGACTCAGCCATCGCTTCAAGCACCTGCCATATGGCGACAACCTCGCGCTGCTGTTGGCTTCGCTGCTGTTTGGCCTGGCGCATGCCGGCGCCGGCTGGACCTGGGTGTTACTGGCGGGACTGGCCGGGGTCGGCTATGGTCTGGCCTACCGTTTCGGCGGCCTGGGCGCAGCGATCGCCACGCATTTGGGCTTGAACCTGCTGCACTTCGGCCTGTTCACCTATCCGATGCTGGCCAATTGACGCAAGCGCCGTTTTGCGACGGCGTACTTAAATCTGAAAAAAAACTTCAATAAAAACCTGTCAGCGCCGACAACCTTTCAAAGCCTTGCGGATTGAAAAACCATGCGTAACAACCAGCCCATTACACAACGCGAGCGGACCTTTCCAGCTCAGCAACGGTTGATTTCCACCACCGATGCCAAGGGCGTGATCACCTACTGCAACGACGATTTCGTCGAAATCAGCGGGTTTTCGCGGGATGAACTGATCCGTGCGCCGCACAATCTGGTTCGCCATCCAGACGTGCCGTCGGCGGTGTTCGCGCACATGTGGGGCACGCTGAAACAAGGCTTGCCATGGATGGGCATTGTCAAGAATCGCTGCAAGTCCGGTGACCATTATTGGGTGAACGCCTATGTCACACCGGTGTTTGATGGCAGCCAGGTGATCGGTTACGAGTCGGTGCGCGTCAAGCCCACCGCCGAACAGATCCGCCGCGCCGAAGCGCTCTACCAACGCATCAATCAGGGCAAGTCGGCGATTCCATCCACCGATAAATGGCTGCCGATCCTGCAGGACTGGCTGCCGTTCATTCTGGTCAGCCAATTGAGCTTCATGATTGGCGCGACGCTGACCTCGCAATGGGGCTTTGCCCTCGCCGCCGCGCTGTCGGTGCCGCTGGGCCTGATGGGCCTGCAATGGCAGCAACGCGGGCTCAAGCGCCTGCTGCGCCTGGCCGAACAAACCACCTCCGACCCGCTGATCGCGCAGATGTACACCGACAGCCGTGGCGCGCAGGCGCGTCTGGAAATGTCGATCCTCAGCCAGGAAGCTCGCTTGAAAACCTGCCTGACCCGCCTGCAGGATACCGCCGAACACTTGACCGATCAGGCCAAGCAGTCCGATGCCCTCGCGCACAACAGCTCGACCGGTCTGGAACGCCAGCGCGTGGAAACCGAACAGGTCGCCACCGCCGTCAACCAGATGGCCGCCACCACCCAGGAAGTCGCCAGCCACGTTCAACGCACCGCTGACGCCACCCAGGAGGCCAACCGCCTCACCGGTCGCGGCCGCGACATCGCCGGTGAAACCCGCGAAGCCATTCAGCGTCTGTCGGTCGTCGTCGGCGAAACCGGCCTGACCGTGACGCAACTGGCCAAGGACAGCGACGAAATCGGCGGCGTGGTCGACGTGATCAAAGGCATCGCCGACCAGACCAACCTGCTCGCCCTCAACGCCGCCATCGAAGCGGCCCGTGCCGGTGAAATGGGCCGTGGTTTTGCCGTAGTGGCCGACGAAGTCCGTCAACTGGCACAACGCACCAGCGAATCGACCGGGCAGATTCACGCCCTGATCGCCAAGCTGCAACAGACCGCCTCCAGCGCCGTGCAAACCATGGAAGCCGGGCATCGCCAGGCTGAAGAAGGCGTGGCTCGGGTACTAGAGGCGGATCAGGCTCTGGTCGGCATCAGCGAAGCAGTGGCCAACATCACCGACATGACCACCCAGATCGCCGCCGCGACCGAAGAGCAAAGTGCGGTGGCTGAAGAGATCAGCCGCAACATCAGCAACATTTCGGAGTTGGCTGATCAGACGTCCGAGCAGGCGCAAAACTCTGCGTTGTTGAGTGAAGAGCTGACGAAGACGGCCAACACGCAGTATTCGTTGGTGGCGCGGTTTAACCGCTAACAGCAAAAGATCGCAGCCTGGGGCAGCTCCTACAGATAATCGTAGGAGCTGCCCCAGGCTGCGATCTTTTGACCTTGGAAGCCCGGACCGCGAAAGCTGTCCGGGCTTTTGTTCTTGATAGGGAATTTTTGGTGTCTGGCAAGCCGCCATCGCGAGCCTGCTCGCGAAGGGGCCATAACAACCAACGCGATTATTGAGGCAACTTCAGCTTATCCAGCAGTCGATTGACCAACAGTTCGTTGAGCATGATCACCTGTTGCAGCGCCAGCAGTGGTTTGCGTTCCGGGCCGCCTATTGAGTTGGCGATATTACCGGCCATGGCATGCGCGTATGAAAGCGACTCGCAAGCCTCAACCAACAGGGTTTCGTCATCCAGCGTGGGGTCGACAAAATAGACCGGGCGATATTTTGGCGAACTTGGCGGGGCTGCCAGGTCTTCAGGTTTGAGGTAGTAATCGAGGGCGCGGTCGGTGGCTTCCTGGACTTTTTGCGGATCGAACGCGGGGTCGTGGGGGATTGGCGGGTTGGGGGTTACTTTGAACATGATGAAACTCCTATTGCAGATTCAAGGAGCCATCACCTTCGCTACCAAACGAGGGTGGCGGCCATACGCGGGTTGGTAGACCGGCTGCAATAGGAACCCGGCGCCCGCGAACGAGCCCCACGCATGACCACCATATAAACCGAGCCCCCAAAAAAGGACGGTATTAAGGCGTAGACATACGGCCATTACAGACGGGCTACCAAACCCGATCACTACTTTCTGTCAGTGACCGAGAAACGATATAGCCAACCTCATGGCCGCGTAAGCCGGCGGATTCTGGCGTACGCGTAGGCAACGGCGCAAGGAGTTGTAGCCGGGATGGCGTAACGAATCGTGTAGTTTAAACGGGGTTATTTGATGCTGTTTAAGTGCAGGCATTGCCTCTGACGGGCTGGTGGTTTGAGGTCGTCTGGAAGGGAGCTTTCGCGAGCAGGCTCGCTTCCACAGAAAAGCAAAATCAAAAGATCGCAGCCTTCGGCAGCTCCTACACGATGAGCGTTAGCTCGAGTGCTTTTGATCTTGCTTTTGATCCACCGGCGACGTCGAAGGCTGAGTGGAGGGATTGATCCGGGCGTGGGAGCGCAGCGACCGAACGACGCAGTCGAACACAGCGCAAGGAGGTGCAGCGAAGCAAACCGTAGCCGCTGCGCCCGGATCAGTCCCGGAGCGAAGGGACCCGAGCCTGCGAGGGCCGAACGCAGGCGCTAGCGTTTTTTGCTTACTTTTTTACTGGGCCGGCATTCCGGGCGCTTGTAAAAAAGTAAGTCGCCGTCAGGCGAAACCGCCAGCCGCAACGCCCGCAGCAACGGATATGCCCCCACCCCTCACCGCAAAAACAAAGCCACCTCCCGCGCAGCACTATCCAAATGATCCGCATGCGTAAAACCGGAAACCTTCAACGGCTTCAAATCATGATCGCCAGCCGCCAGCCACATCACCTCAATACTCGGTGACAAGCTGTAAGCCGCAACCGCCTCGCGATTCCCCAGAGCATCCCGCTCCCCCTGCACAATCAACGCCCGCGTGCGCAGCGAAGCCAAATGTTCAACCCGCGGTTTCTCCGGCTTGCCCACCGCATAAAACGGGTACCCCAGACACACCAACGCATCCACCCCCAGCTCATCCGCCACCAGACTCGCCATCCGCCCGCCCATCGACTTCCCGCCAATCGCCAAAACCCCAGCGACATGACGCCGCACAAGCGCAAACACTTCCCGCCAGCAATCCTGCAGTTTCGCCGCAGGATTCGGCGGACGTTTAACACCGTCGACCCGCCGCTGCGCCATATACGGAAACTCAAAGCGCAACACGTTGACCCCAAGCCCGGCAAGGCGCCCAGCCATGTCATTCATCCAGTCACTGTCCATTGGTGCCCCAGCACCGTGGGCGAGGATCAACGTCGCCGAAGCCTCGCCCGACGCGTCGTTCCAAAGCCATCCATGATCGAGCACACACTGCGCCCATTGATCCCCGTCAATACTGGCCTTGTGCTGTTTGTCCATGCTTGCCTCGCTTTTAGTCTGCCTATAACTCCAGGCGAAGGATTCGCGCGGTTTGCGCGCGCTCACTTCGGCTGAACCGTGGATGGGGAACCATGAACACTTCTATCAGTACCGCCTACAACTACAAGGTGGTCCGCCAATTCGCCATTATGACGGTGGTGTGGGGCATCGTCGGCATGGGCCTCGGGGTTTTTCTCGCGGCGCAATTGGTCTGGCCGCAACTCAACTTCGATTTGCCCTGGACCAGTTTCGGCCGCCTGCGCCCATTGCACACCAACGCGGTGATCTTCGCCTTCGGTGGCTGCGCGCTGTTCGCCAGTTCGTTCTACTCGGTGCAACGCACCTGCCAGACGCAGTTGTTTGCACCAAAAATCGCCGCGTTCTGCTTCTGGGGCTGGCAACTGGTGATCCTGCTGGCGGCGATCAGCCTGCCGCTGGGTTACACCAGTTCCAAGGAATACGCCGAGCTGGAATGGCCGATCGACATTCTGATCACCATCGTCTGGGTCGCCTACGCGATCGTGTTCTTCGGCACGATCATGCAGCGCAAGACCAAGCACATCTATGTCGGCAACTGGTTCTTCGGCGCGTTCATCATCACCGTGGCGATTCTGCACATCGTCAACAACCTTGAGTTGCCGGTGAGTTTCACCAAGTCCTACTCGTTGTACGCCGGCGCAACCGACGCGATGGTGCAGTGGTGGTACGGCCACAACGCCGTAGGCTTTTTCCTCACCGCAGGCTTCCTCGGCATGATGTATTACTTCGTGCCGAAACAGGCCGAGCGTCCGGTGTATTCGTATCGCCTGTCGATCGTGCACTTCTGGGCGTTGATCACCCTGTACATCTGGGCCGGCCCGCACCACTTGCACTACACCGCCCTGCCGGACTGGGCGCAGTCGCTGGGCATGGTGATGTCGCTGATCCTGCTGGCACCGAGCTGGGGCGG
>NZ_JBITTW010000007.1:63284-136491 GCF_044542195.1 Pseudomonas sp. NPDC079367 | reverse complement strand
TGGTCATCCCTGTAGAAGCTGAGTGCTTGTTTATGGTTTTGATGGGTAGGCGTTTAGGCGACCTGATCAACTTGGTGACGGATGGCTTGGGGGGTTTTCGTCTTGATTACAACATCCCTGCTCGCGGTCTGATCGGTTTCCGTAACCAGTTCCTGACCCTGACCAACGGTGCTGGCATCCTGACCTCGATCTTCGATCGTTACGACACCGTCAAGTCGGGCCACATGTCCGGTCGTCAGAACGGCGTTCTGGTTTCGGTTGAAACCGGCAAGGCACTGACCTACTCGCTGGAAACCCTGCAGGCTCGCGGCAAGCTGTTCGTAGAACACGGCCAGGAGATCTACAACGGTCAGATCGTTGGTCAGAACAGCCGCGACAACGACCTGGGTGTAAACCCGACCAAAGGCAAGAAGCTCGACAACATGCGTGCTTCGGGTAAAGACGAAACCATCGCTCTGGTCCAACCTGTTCGCTTCACCCTGGAACAGGCTCTGGAATACATCCAGGAAGACGAGCTGTGCGAAGTCACGCCTAAGTCGATCCGTCTTCGCAAGAAGATCCTCGACGAAAGCGAGCGTACCCGCGCTGCCAAGAAAGCCAAGGCGTAATTCAGCCCTGGAATAGAAAACGCCCCCGGTCGCGAGACCGGGGGCGTTTTTGTTTGCCCGGCAATCAAGGCAAAAAAGATCGCAGCCTTCGGCAGCTCCTACAGGGATACGCATTCCCCTTTAGGAGCTGCCGAAGGCTGCGATCTTTTGATCTTCAGAATTTCTCGATCGAGCGGGAATTCTGCACGCGCTCAACTTCTTTGGGCTTGTAGGCGCAATACCCCGGCCGCGGGCCGATTTTCGGGTGGTTGCGGCAGGTGTCAGGGCGTTTGTCATAAATGGTGCACAGGCGGCTTTTACGATCCAGGTAATAGCAGTCGTTGTTGCTCATGCGCTGCAGGGTGAAGATCCCCGATTTCTGATTGAAGCGCTCGACCAGACCTTCCTTCTGCAGACGTTTGGCGATGTTCTTCGGCGGATCGCCCAGTTCGAACTCGTCAACCACACCTATGCGCACCAGGTCCTTGATCTTGACCTCGACCGGCAGCGTGCAGCAGCTGGAGATACAGGAGCCGCACATCGGCGCCGAGTATTTGGCCCACGTATCGAGACGATCAATCTCGGCGGCGGCGATCAGGTTGGGCTTCATCATCGGGAGTTACCAGGCGTGTGTGCATCAGGGCGCGCGATCATACCGGGAGCGGTGGAATTTTGAACAACCTTTCGCCGGATATTTTCACAGCAACCGCATTTTGCCCGACAGGACGGCACGGCCCCTGCATTCACTGGCTCATCCGCCAAGGTTATGTCGCACTGGCGCACAGTCCGGGCAAATACTGCCGAACCAGAGCCGATACCGCCGGTCAGACCGTCTAGGCTCAGAAAATTCCCGCTCGCTCGAGGTCCTGTTGATGACTCAAGAACCACTAGTTCGCGAAGCAGAGGTGGCCGCATTCCGCGACGCCGTCCTGACCAAACTCACCTACGCCGTGGGCAAAGACCCCGATCACGCGTTCGACCATGACTGGTTCGAAGCCATCGCCCTGGCGGCGCGTGATCACATGGTCGAACACTGGATGGACCACACCCGCCAGATCTACCGCAAAGGCCAGAAGCGGGTTTATTACCTCTCGCTGGAATTTCTCATCGGTCGCCTGCTCTACGACAGCCTGAGCAATCTTGGCCTGCTCGACGTTGCCCGTGAAGCGCTGACAGAGCTGGGCGTCGATCTGGAGCGCATCCGCCTGCTTGAGCCTGATGCGGCGCTCGGCAACGGCGGCCTCGGACGCCTGGCGGCGTGCTTCATGGAAAGCATGTCGACCCTCGGCATCGCCGGCCATGGTTATGGCATTCGTTATGAACACGGCTTGTTCCGTCAGGCGATCGTCGATGGCTGGCAACAGGAGCAAACCGAACACTGGCTGGATTTCGGTAACCCGTGGGAATTCGAACGCCCTGAGGTGGTGTACCCGATCGGCTTCGGCGGCAGCGTCGAAACCGTCACCGATGCCTCCGGCAAGACCCGTCAGGTCTGGTCGCCGGCGGAAACCGTGCGGGCGATTGCCTACGACACGCCGGTGGTCGGCTGGCGCGGCGCGAGTGTCAACACCCTGCGGCTGTGGCGCGCGCGGGCGATGGAAGATTTGCATTTGGAGCGCTTCAACGCCGGTGACCACTTGGGCGCCGTGGCGGAAGTGGCCCGCGCCGAAAGTATTTCCCGCGTCCTCTACCCGGCAGACAGCACTGAAGCCGGGCAAGAGCTGCGCCTGCGCCAGGAATACTTCTTCGTCGCCGCTTCGCTGCAGGATCTGCTGCGCCGTCACCGCAACATGCACACCTCGGTGCTGACCCTCGGTGATCACGCGGCGATCCAGCTCAACGACACTCACCCATCGATTGCGGTGGCCGAGTTGATGCGCCAGCTCGTCGACGTCTACGACGTCGCATGGGACGCGGCATGGCAAGTCACCGTCGACACGCTGTCGTACACCAACCACACGCTGCTGCCGGAAGCGCTGGAAACCTGGCCGGTCGGGCTGATGGAACGCATGCTGCCACGGCACATGCAGATCATTTACCTGATCAACGCGCAGCACATCGATTCGCTGCGGGCCAAGGGTATCCACGATTTCGACGTGTTGCGCGCTGTGTCGCTGATCGAAGAAGACAACGGCCGCCGCGTGCGCATGGGCAACCTCGCGTTCCTCGGCTCGCACAGCGTCAACGGCGTGTCCGGTCTGCATACGCAACTGATGCGCAAAACCGTATTCGCCGAACTGCACAAGCTCTACCCGGAGCGGATCAACAATAAAACCAACGGCATCACTTTCCGCCGCTGGCTGTATCAGGCCAATCCTGAACTGACCTCGATGCTGGTCGATGCCCTCGGCCCCGATGTGCTCGACCATCCCGAAGAGCGCCTGCCCGAACTCGAACCGTTCGCCGAAAAAACTGCATTCCGCAAAGCCTTCGCCGAGCAGCGTTTGCACAGCAAGAAGGCGCTGGCCTATCTGATTCACGAGCGCCTGGGGATTGCGGTCAATCCGGCGGCGATGTTCGACGTGCAGGTCAAACGTATCCACGAATACAAACGTCAGCTGCTCAACCTGCTGCACACCGTGGCGTTGTACCAAGCGATTCGTGCCGAGCCGGAAGTCGACTGGGTGCCACGGGTGAAGATCTTCGCCGGTAAAGCAGCGGCGAGTTATCACCAGGCCAAGCTGATCATCAAGCTGACCAACGACATCGCCCGAGTTGTGAATAACGACCCGACGGTGCGCGGTCTGTTGAAAGTAGTGTTCCTGCCCAACTACAACGTCAGCCTCGCTGAGAGCATCATCCCGGCGGCGGACTTGTCCGAGCAGATTTCCACCGCCGGATTCGAGGCGTCGGGTACCAGCAACATGAAGTTCGGCCTCAACGGCGCGCTGACCATCGGCACCCTCGACGGTGCCAACGTGGAAATGTGCGAGCGCATCGGTGCCGAGCACATGTTCATCTTCGGTCTCAGTGCGCAACAGGTTGAAGCGCGCAAGCAGAACCACGAGTTCAGCGCCGTGCCCGACATCGCCGCGTCCCATCGTTTGAACGATGTGCTGCAAGCGATTCGCAGCGGCGTTTTCTCACCGGACGACACCTCGCGTTACACCGGGCTGATCGACTCGCTGATCGACTATGACCGCTTCCTGGTCTGTGCCGACTTCGACTCCTACTGGGAAGCGCAGAAGCGCGTCGATGCGCACTGGCACGATTCGCAGAACTGGTGGCGTTCAGCGGTGCTCAACACTTCGCGAATGGGCTGGTTCTCTTCCGACCGGACGATACGCGAGTACGCGACGGATATCTGGAAAGCGCTGGAGTAACTTCCCGCCTGGCTCGATATAATCGGCGCGCCGGAAAAGATCGCAGCCTTCGGCAGCTCCTACACAAAGTGTTCTTATAAACCTTTGTAGGAGCTGTCGCAGGCTGCGATCTTTTTGCGACAGGCTGCGCTAATCTTCCCGGATTGGCCTTTGCGCTCAGGGATATCGACCATGCAATGGATGTTCATGTTGATCGGGCTGGTGCTCGGTGGACTGCTCGACGAGTCATTCAGTGGCGCGCTGTTGGGCGCCCTGCTAGGACTGGTCATCGGCCAGGCGCTACGCATTGCGCGCCTCGGCGCGCAAACGGCGGAGCAACAGCGCCAGCTCGAGCAGGTGCGCGAAGCCTTGCAAGGCGTGGCTCAGCGGCTGTTTGTGCTGGAGGGGGCGCCCTCGCATGCGCCGACACCGACACCTGAAGCCGAGCCAGTCGTCGAACCCGTCAACGTGGCTGAGCAGGCCGCCCCTACCCCTGAGCTGATCTGGGAACTGCCGCCCGAACTCGAACCGATTTCCGCCGTCGCCGGCGAAACCAGTCAGCCGCTGCCCGTCGATGCCTGGCGTGCCGAACCGGCTCCTGCTGCGCCAGCACAACAACCTGCCGAACCCCGTGGCCCGAACCTGATCGAACGTGGCATCAGCGCTGCGCGCAACTGGCTGTTCGGCGGCAACACTGTGTTGCGCGTGGGTGTGGTGCTGCTGTTTTTCGGTCTGGCGTTTTTGCTGCGTTACGCCACCGAAGGCATGGTGGTACCGATCGAGTTGCGTTACGCCGGCGTCGCGGCAGCGGCGTTGGCCCTGCTGGCGCTCGGTTGGTGGCTACGCCGACGGAACAGCCACTATGCATTGATGCTGCAAGGCACCGGGATCGCCGTGCTGTACCTGACAGTGTTTGCGGCGATGCGTTTGCATCCGTTGCTTGATCCGTCCGCCGCGCTGGGCTTGCTGGTCGCGGTTACGGTGTTCTCGGCAATTCTGGCGATCACTCAGGATGCACTGGGGCTGGCGGCAGCCGCGGCATTGGGCGGTTTCGCCGCGCCGATTCTGACGTCTACCGGCGAAGGCAATCATGTCGCGTTGTTCAGTTATTTCGCTTTGCTCAATGCCGGCATTCTCGCCATCGCCTGGTTCAAGGCCTGGCGCCTGCTCAATCTGATCGGCTTCGTCGGCACGTTCGGCATCGGGTTCGCCTGGGGCCTGCGCTCCTACACGCCGGAACTGCTGTGGAGCACCGAGCCGTTTCTGATCCTGTTTTTCCTCATGTACCTCGCCATCGGCCTGCTGTTCGCCCGGCGCAAGTTGCGCGACATGCCGGACGCGCCGGCGGAGGCCGACCGTGAAGCGTTGCTGCAATGGTCGGCGCGCAAGGGCGATTACGTCGACGGCACGATGTTGTTCGGCCCGCCGATCATTGGCTTCGGTTTGCAGTTCGCGCTGGTCCAGCACCTCGAATTTGCCGCGGCCTTCAGCGCGTTGGCGCTGGGCATGATCTACATGGCGCTGGCCAAAACGCTGATGGGCGGGCGCGCGATGCTGCTGGGCGAAACCTGTCTGGCGCTGGGGGTGATTTTTGCCAGCCTGGCGATTCCGCTGGGGCTCGATGCGCGCTGGACTTCAGCGGCGTGGGCCGTGGAAGGCGCGGGGATTTTCTGGCTCGGTTTGCGTCAGCATCGTCCGTTCGCCCGGGCTTTTGCCTTGTTGCTACAACTGGGTTCAGCGCTGGCGTTTCTCAGCCAACTGCAGCTCGGCGAGAGCAGCCTGCTCGACGGCGCACCGTTGGGCGCGCTAATGCTTGGCGCCGCGTTGCTGTTCAGTTTCCTTCAGCTGCGCAAGGCTACGCCTGAGCTGACATCGCCGTGGGAAAGGCACGGCCTGCCAGTGCTGGCATGCCTGGGCCTGACGTTCCTGTATCTGCTGGCGCCGTTGTTCCTGTTCATTCAGGGCACGGCAATCAGTTGGGCGTTGGCGGGTTTGGCAACGTTGTTTGTTGGCTTGCGAATTCAATCGCGCACGTTCCTGTTTACCGCGTTCGCCGTGCAGTTGCTGGGCGGTGCGTTGTTCCTGTTGCGCCTGCAAACTGGCGGTGAAGATTCGGCGGCGGTGTTCAGCGCTGGCTGGAGCGGTTTGCTCAGTGCGTCGTTGATAGGCGTGGCGTTGATCGCCGGCATGCTGCTGGCGGCGCGGGACGAGATGGTGCGCAGCGACGTGCGCCTGCTGCGCGGCTTGTCGGTGGTGCTGCTGGCCGGCTTGGTACTGATCAATCTGGCGGTGCTGTTCGTGCTGCCGTGGCAAACCGCGAGTGCAGTGTGGGCGGCCAGCGGTTTGCTGATCATCTGGCTGAGCCTGTACCTGCAACAGCGTCTGAGTTTCGTTTTCGGGCTGCTGTTGCAGGTGGTCGGCGGCGCGGCGTTTCTGCTCGCCGGCCCTGAATGGCTCGGGCCGCTGCCCAGCGAAGGGCTGAAACCGCTGGCCCATGGCGGCTTCTGGACGCCGCTGGTGCTGGGGCTGGCCGCGCTGATCGGTGCGTGGCGCTTGCAACTGGGCAACCATGTCACTGCTTTCGATGCCTTGGGTTTGCAGCGCTTGTCGCAGGTGCTGCTGGTCTGGGGCGCCGCTTGGTGGGCGCTGGCGTGGGTCAGCGAAGTGCTGCGGTTTGCTTCGCCGAATCTGCAGGTCACGTTGTTGCTGCTGGCTGCGGCGGTCAGTGTGGCGCTGTGGACGATTTCGTCGCTGCGCCTGAAATGGCCGGCGCTGGGTTTGCTCTGCGCCTTGCTGATTCCGGCCGCTGCGCTGGTTTTGCTCGGCGCTTGGCATGCGCGTTATCACCCCGCCGCCGACTTTGGCTGGCTGGCTTGGCCGGTGCTGTTCGCGGTGCATTTCTTCAGCCTGCGCCGCCTGGCGTGGATGTTGCCGGTGCGCGCGTTGAGCGCCGCCCATGTGCTCGGTTGCTGGCTGCTGATCGGCGTGCTGGCGCTGGAGTTGCGTTACGGCTTGCTGCTGTTGTCCGAGCAGTACAACGCCTGGCGCTGGCTGGGTTGGGCGATTCTGCCGAGCCTGTATTTGCTGTTGATGGCGGCACCGCGCAGCTGGCCGTGGCCGGTCGCCGCGTTTGCTCGCGAGTACCGCTTGTACGCAGCGGCACCGCTGGCGGTGCTGATGCTGGCGTGGTTCTGGCTGGCCAATGGCGTCAGCGATGGCAATGCCGAGCCGTTGCCTTACGTGCCGCTGCTCAATCCACTGGAGTTGGGACTGCTGTTCGCGCTGTTCAGCGTTTATGTCTGGTCGCGCAGCGCGGTTGCGCAGCTGTCGATCCGCCAGGACTACGCCGACCACGCCACGCAATTGATCGCCGGGGTCTCGCTGTTCGCCTTTTGCACCGCGTTGGTCACCCGCGCTGCGCATCACTGGGCCGGCATCCCGTTCGAGCTCGATCAGCTGCTCGCGTCGATGCTGGTGCAGGCCGGCCTGTCGATCGTCTGGACGTTGATGGCGCTGGGGCTGATGATCGGCGGCCATCTGCGCCATCGACGCGAAGTCTGGCTGATCGGTGCGGCGCTGATTGCGCTGGTAGTGGCGAAACTGATTTTTGTCGAATTGAGCAACCGTGGCGGCCTCGCCCGGATCGTCTCGTTTATCGGCGTCGGCGTGTTGCTGCTGGTGGTTGGCTACTTTGCGCCGCTGCCACCCAAACGCGTCGAGGCTGAACCGGCGGCGGACAAGCCCGCGCCGGAAACCGAAGGAGTTGCCTCGTGAGTCGCATGCTGAATCTGGGATGGTTGGTGCTGGGCGTGGTAATGGTGGCCGGCGCTCAGGAAAAACCGGCGGACTTCGCCACGCAGGTGCCGTTGTCGGTGAGTGGCAATGGCCCGTGGTATCGCCTCGAATTGCCGCTGAGCGTGCAATTGCAGGCGCGCCAGACCGATCTCAGCGACTTGCGTGTGTTCAACGCCGCCGGCGAAGCGCAGGCCTATGCCTTGGCTCGCGAATCGGCGCAGACCCGCGACGACGGCAAGCTGCACGAGGTCAAATGGTTCCCGCTGTACAACGCCGCCGACGCCAGCGAGCGCGCGCCCAATGTGCGCGTGCAGTCGACCACCAACGGCACGCTGGTTGAAGTGCAGCCGTCCTCGCAACTGGAGGCGGGCGAAGAAGTGCTGCGCGGTTGGCTGCTGGATGCCAGTGCGATCAAGGCACCGTTGCAGCAGTTGATCCTCGACTGGACCAGCGAGCGCGACGGTTTCCAGCGTTTCAGCATCGAGGCCAGCGACGATCTGCAGCACTGGCAATCCTGGGGCGAGGGCCAGGTGGCGCGGCTGACCTTTTCCGATGAGCGCATCGAACAGCACGAAGTGACTTTGCCGGGGCAGACCGCGCGCTACGTGCGCCTGCTGTGGGAGTCGCCGGGTTCGGCGCCGATCCTGACTTCGGCACAACTGAAGAGCAGCGACCCGCGCAATCTGCCGCTGCCACTGGTCTGGTCGTCGAGCGTGGCCGGCAGCAGCACCAAGGCCGGGGAATACATCTGGCAGCTGCCGATGGGGCTGAATGTCGAGCGGGTGCAGGTTGAGCTGAAACAGCCAAACAGTCTGGCCCCGGTTACGTTGGCCGGCCGGCGCGAGAGCCACTTGCCTTGGCAGACATTGAGCAGTGGCCTGCTGTATCGCCTGAGCCAGAACAATCAGGACGTGGTGCAGAACGAAATCCCGCTGTCCGGGCAGACCGTGCAGCAACTCAAGCTGACCGTGGATGAGCGCGGCGGCGGGCTGGGTGAGCAGGCGCCGGATCTGAAATACGCATTGCGCGCCACCCAGGTGATTTTCCTCGCCCGAGGCGATGGGCCGTACAGTCTGGCCTTGGGCAATGCCACGGTGAAAACGGCGAACCTGCCGTTGACCACGCTGATTCCGGATTTCAAACCGCAGATGCTGGCGACGCTGGGCAAGGCCTCGGTGCAAAGCGAAGCCGTGGTGACGCAGACTTCGACGACGACCGCAGCCGCGGTGGCCGGGACCAACTGGAAGAAAATCGGGCTGTGGGCGGTATTGCTGTTGAGCGTGGTGTTTCTGGGGGCGATGGCGTTCAGCCTGTTGCGCAAGCCGCCCGCCAATACCGGAGCATGAGCGGCTGCGCGCCATTCGCGAGCAAGTCCGCCTCCCACAATGGATCTGTGCACTATGCAGATCGAATGTGGGAGCGGGGCTTGCTCGCGAAGGCGGCTCCTCAATCAATACATTTGCCAAGCCAATCACCTTCGTCCGATTTCGAACTACGCTCAATCCGACACCTGAACTCTCCACCGACAATCACGTCTCATACAGGCAAATACACCCAGGCGCACGTTAGCCGGCGTCTTCGCTCGCTAGGTTTTCAGACTCCCTGTAAACTGCGCGGGTTTTCAGCCCCCCATTCCACCGGAGCCGTCCATGTCCCGCGTTACCTTGAGTCGCTATTTGATTGAGCAGACCCGCAGCAACAACACTCCTGCCGATCTGCGCTTTTTGATCGAAGTGGTGGCGCGTGCCTGCAAGGAGATCAGCCACGCCGTATCCAAAGGCGCCCTGGGTGGTGTTCTGGGCAGCATGGGCACCGAGAACGTGCAAGGCGAAGTGCAGAAGAAGCTCGACGTGATCTCTAACGAGATCCTGCTCGAAGCCAACGAATGGGGCGGTCACCTGGCCGGAATGGCGTCCGAAGAAATGGACAATGCCTACCAGATCCCGGGCAAATACCCGAAAGGCGCGTACCTGCTGGTGTTCGACCCACTGGACGGCTCGTCGAACATCGACATCAACGCCCCGGTCGGCACGATTTTCTCGGTATTGCGTTGCCCGAACGAATACCTGAGCCAGAACGAGCCGCTGAACGAAAAAGCCTTCCTGCAGCCAGGCACCCAGCAAGTGGCCGCCGGTTACGCCATCTACGGCCCGCAGACCATGCTGGTGCTGACCTTGGGCGACGGCGTCAAAGGCTTTACGCTGGACCGCGAAATGGGCAGCTTCGTCCTGACTCACGAAGACATCACCATCCCGGAAACCACCCAGGAATTCGCCATCAACATGTCCAACCAGCGTCACTGGGAAGCCCCGGTGCAGCGCTATGTTGGCGAACTGCTGGCCGGTGAAGAAGGCCCGTTGAAGAAGAACTACAACATGCGTTGGGTCGCGGCGATGGTTGCCGACGTGCACCGCATCCTGACCCGTGGCGGTCTGTTCATGTACCCACGCGACAGCCGCGAGCCGTCGAAACCAGGCAAGCTGCGCCTGATGTACGAAGCCAACCCGATGTCGTTCCTCGTCGAACAAGCCGGTGGCGCGTCCACTGACGGTCACCAGCGTATTCTCGACATCCAGCCGGAAGGCCTGCACCAGCGCGTTGCAGTGTTCCTCGGTTCGAAAGAAGAAGTCGCCCGCGCCACGGCCTACCACAAGGAATAAACCATGCACGCGCCCTGGCAGCCGTTGCTCGACTGGTGGTTCGGACACGCCGAATCAGCCAGCGAAGTAGCGGCCGCAAAGGGCAAGTTGTGGTTCGGCAAGCGAAACAGCCAAGACCTCGAAGCGCAGACGCGTTTCGGGGTCTTTGTCGATCAGGCCCTGGCCGGCGAATTGACCGAGTGGACGCAATGTCCCGAAGGCTGGCTGGCGGTGGTGCTGTTGCTCGATCAACTGCCACGCATGATCTATCGCGACACCCCCAAAGCGTTTTCCGGTGATCTGCGCGCACAGAAGCTTGTCGCGCAAGGGGTGGCGGCGGATTTTGATCGGCGCCTGAAGCCGATTCAGCGGGTATTCATTTACCTGGTATTCGAACACTGCGAAAACCTCGCGGTGCAGAACGAAGCCGTTTCCAGATTTATTGGATTGGTGGCTGAGCAGCCAGAGTCGGAGCGGGCAGTGTTTGCCGATAACCTGGACTATGCCGAGCGGCATCGGAAAGTGATTGCGCAGTTTGGAAGATTTCCGCATCGCAATGCGGTGTTGGGGCGGGAGTCCACTGCTGAAGAGTTGGTATTTCTTTCGAAGCCTGGGTCGCGGTTCTGAACGCAGAAAAGATCGCAGCCTTCGACAGCTCCTACATGAGTAACGCGTTCATTCTGTAGGAGCTGCCGAAGGCTGCGATCTTTTGATCTTTATATACGGAAGCTGCCAACCAGCTGCTTGAGACGCGCCGCCTGCTGCTCAAGATCCGAACACGCGCGCAACGTCGCCTGCAAGTTCTCCACGCCTTCCTGATTCAGTGTGTTGATCTCGTTGATATCAACGTTGATCGACTCGACCACGGCCGTTTGTTCCTCGGTCGCAGTGGCCACCGACTGGTTCATGCCGTCGATTTCGCCGATGCGCTGGGTCACGCTGCCCAGGCGCTCGCCGGCCTGATTGGCGATGCCGACGCTGCTTTCGCTCTCGCGCTGGCTCTCGGTCATGATGGTCACCGCTTGGCGCGCGCCGACCTGCAACTCTTCGATCATTTTCTGCACTTGCTGCGCCGAATCCTGGGTGCGGTGCGCGAGGTTGCGCACCTCGTCAGCGACCACGGCGAAACCGCGTCCGGCTTCACCGGCGCGCGCGGCTTCGATGGCAGCGTTGAGCGCGAGCAGGTTGGTCTGTTGGGAAATGCTGGTGATCACCTCGAGAATCTGGCCGATGTTCACCGTGTTGCTGTTCAGCGTTTCGATGTTGCCGCAGGAGTCGCTGATCTTTGCCGACAGCTGTTGCATGGCGTGGATGGTTTTATCCACCACTTGCTGGCCGTCGACCGCGAGGCTGCGCGCATCGCTGGAATGCTGCGAGGCGAGGGCAGCGTTCTGGGCGATTTCCTGGGCGGCGGCGCCGAGCTGATTGATCGCCGCGGCGACGCTGTTGGTGCGGCTGGCCTGCTGGTCGGAGTTGTACATCGACGAGTTCGAGGCAGCGACCACACGCAGGGCGACCTCGTTGACCTGGCCGGTGGCCGACGACACTTCGCGGATCGAAGTGTGAATGCGTTCGACGAAGCGGTTGAACGACGTGCCCAGTGCGCCGAATTCATCGTTGCCATGAATCACCAGACGCTTGGTCAGGTCGCCTTCGCCTTCAGCGATGTCATGCATTGCACGGCCCATGGTCAGCAGCGGCTGCATCAACACACGAATGAGCATGCCGAGCAGGCCGATGATGATCAGCACGGCGATGACCATGGCGATCAGTGCCGAGGTGCGGAATTCGCTGAGCATCGAGAACGCGGTGTCTTTGTCGAGCACCAGCGCCACGTACCAGTCAGCCGACGGCACGCCGTTGACGTGGGTGAAGGAAATCAACTGGGTATTGCCGTCAAACTCGACTTCTTTCAGGCCCGGGCTGACGTGTGGGGCGCCGTTTGGATAAGCCTCGGCGAGGGTCTTGAGCACCAGTTTGCTGTCCGGGTGGATGAGGATCTTGCCTTCGGCGCTGACGATGAATGCGTGCCCGTGGCCGCCGAAGTTCAGCGAGTTGATGATCGCGCTGACGCTGCTCAAATCAATGTCGGCCCCGGCCACGCCGAGCATCTGGCCCTGACGCTGTACCGGGGTGGCGACGGTGATCACCAGTTTGCCTGACGAAGCGGCGATGTACGGTTCGGTGACGATGGTCTGTTGTGCGCTGTTGGCCGCTTTGTACCAGCCACGCGCGCGTGGGTCGTAGTCCGGCGCGCGGTTGCCCGCTGGCACCGAGAACATCACGCCGTCAGCGCCACCGAAGTAGCTGAGCTGGAAATTGCCGGTGTACGCAGGCAGGTCAATGATGCGCTTGAGGCTGGCGGGCGCATTGCCGTCGACGGCGACCTGCTGCGACAGCGATTGCAGCAGTTGGATACGGCTTTCCAGCCAGGTCTGGATGTTGCTGGTGGTCAGGCTGCCCAGCTCCTGCATGGTCGCTTCGGTGCTGCTGCTCAAGGCCTGACGCTGGCGATAGTCGTTGAAAAAGATGAAACAGGCGAACGCAACGGCCACCACAAGGGCGGCAGCCAACAGGATTTTGTGGCTGAATTTCATGTTTCTGGTCATCGAGTGAACTACCGCGAATGGGCTGGTCAGGAAAGGGCGGCAATTTGCCATATTCGGCAGCGTTGCGCTGCTCTTATTTCGACCGCGCCGCGCCAAAGATTAGGCGCGTGTGCGCAAAGTCGACGAAATGCTCGACGGCTTCACAAAGTTTTTGATTTATCGGCAAAAGCCAGACGGGCGGGCTGATAAATAGGCGTTCGCTCACGGAACCAGATGACACTTTGCTCTTCTAAGCTTCTGGTTGGCACCATGCCATCCCCCCTCGTTTCAGGAGTTTCACCATGTCGCTGCGATCTATCGCCCTGCTGTCGTTTTGCGTGCTGTTGGCCGCATGCAGCAAGGTCAATCAGGAAAACTACTCGAAGCTCTCGGCCGGCATGGCCAAGTCCGAAGTGGAAACCCTTCTCGGCAAGCCCACCGATTGCTCGGGCGCGCTCGGTATGTCCAGCTGCACCTGGGGCGACAAGAACAGCTTTATCAGCGTGCAGTACGCCGGTGACAAAGTGCTGATGTTTTCCGGCCAAGGCCTGAAGTAAACCGGGGCTTCGCGCCCACGGAGAAAAAAATGAAGCGGTTATTGCTGATCCTTTTTGCTGGCCTGGTACTGGCTGGCTGCGCCACTTCCGGCGTCGACCCGTTGGCGCCGAAGACCGTCGACAGCGTCAATCTCAAGCGTTATCAAGGCACCTGGTATGAACTGGCACGCTTGCCGATGTACTTCCAGCGCCACTGCGCGCAATCCGAAGCCCACTACAGCCTCAAGCCTGACGGCAACATCGGTGTGCTCAACCGTTGCCTGACCCCGCAGTGGCAGTGGGAAGAAGCCAAAGGCACGGCTTATCCACAGGTGCCGGGCAAGACCGACAAACTCTGGGTCGAATTCGATAACTGGTTCTCGCGCCTGGTGCCGGGCGTGGCGAAGGGCGAGTACTGGGTGTTGTACGTCAGCGACGATTACAAGACCGCCATCGTCGGCGATCCGAGTCGCAAGTACCTGTGGCTGCTGTCACGCACGCCGACCGTCAACGGCGTAGTGCGCGAAGAGCTGCTGAGCAAGGCGCGGCAGCAGGGTTACGACACCACACGCCTGATCTGGCGCGCGTCGGATCGGCAGATGGCGAAGACTTCGAATTAAGCTTCGATACACATCAAATGTGGGAGCGGGCTTGCTCGCGAAGAGGGTGTATCAGTCGAGATGAATATTGACTGATGCACCGCTTTCGCGAGCAAGCCCGCTCCCACAGTCGTTTTGGGTCAGCCTAAAAGATCGCGCAAAACCTGGGTGAAGGCTCGGGCGCTATCCTCTTCGCCGGCATGCCGGCCATCGCGCACCACCCACTGGCCATTGACCAGCACATCACGCACTTGCCGATCGCCACCGGCGAACAGCCAGCGATTCAGAATCCCGTCCCCCGAAGCCGTCGCCAGATACGGATCGTTGCCGTCAAGCACGATCCAGTCCGCGCGCTTGCCGATTTCCAACGCACCAATCGGCTGCCCCAGCGCCTGCGCGCCGCCGTCCAGCGCCGCGTCATACAGGGTGCGACCGACCATCGGTTGCTGCGCGCCATACAAGCGATTGCGCCGCTGATCGCGCAGGCGCTGGCCATATTCCAGCCAGCGCAACTCTTCCACCACGCTCAGCGAGACATGGCTGTCGGAGCCAATACCCATGCGCCCGCCCTGGGCGAGAAAATCCACCGCCGGGAAAATCCCGTCGCCAAGATTCGCCTCAGTGGTCAGACACAACCCGGCGATTGCGCGACTGTCGGCCATCAGCGTGACCTCTTCGGAATTGGCGTGCGTCGCATGGACCAGGCACCAACGCTGATCGACTTCGATGTTCTCGTACAGCCATTGCAACGGACGACGACCGCTCCAGCTCAGGCAGTCGTCGACTTCCTTTTGCTGTTCGGCGATGTGGATATGCACCGGGCAGTGTTTGTCACTGGCCGCCAACACCTCGCTGATCTGCTGCGGGGTGACTGCGCGAAGCGAATGGAAACACAGACCCAGCGACTGCGCTTTTTGCTGCGCCAGTAACGGCTGCAAACGCGCTTGCAGATTCAGATAGTTTTCAGTGCTGTTGATAAAGCGACGCTGGCCATCGTTTGGCATCTGGCCACCGAAACCGGAATGGCTGTAGAGCACCGGCAGCAGGGTCAGACCAATGCCGCTTTCGCTGGCGGCCTGGCTGATGCGCACCGCCAGCTCGGCCGGATCGGCGTAAGGCTGGCCGTTGCTGTCGTGGTGCACGTAGTGAAATTCGGCGACCGAGGTGTAACCGGCCTTGAGCATTTCGATGTACAGCTGACGGGCAATGATGCCGAGCTGGTCGGGGCTGATTTTTCCGACGAGGCGATACATCAGATCGCGCCAGGTCCAGAAACTGTCGTTGGGGTTGCCGGCCACCTCGGCCAATCCAGCCATGGCGCGTTGGAAGGCGTGGGAGTGCAGATTCGGCATCCCAGGCAGCAACGGCCCGCAGAGCCGTTCGGCGCCGTCTGCAGTGGAATCGGCCTGGATTCGAGTCAACAGGCCGTCGGCACTGACGTCGAGACGTACATTGTTGGCCCATCCATCAGGCAGCAGCGCGCGTTCGGCAAAGAAGGCGGACATCGTTCGGCACCCCATCGTGTGTAATTTGTATATACATATACAGACGTTTGCCTGCCCGGTAAACTCCGGCAAGCTAGTCACTTTCATCCAATGAACAGGGATCAACCGTGCCGACTCCGCCTCCAGTTTCTCCGTTGGCCGCGAACATGGGCGACAGTCCGGCGCCCTTGTACGCCCGCGTCAAACAGATGATCACCCAGCAGATCGACAGCGGTAACTGGCCGCCGCACTACCGCGTGCCGTCCGAAAGCGAACTGGTCAGCCAGCTCGGCTTCAGCCGCATGACCATCAACCGCGCCCTGCGCGAGATGACCGCCGACGGCCTGCTGGTGCGCATGCAGGGTGTCGGCACTTTCGTTGCTGAACCGAAGAGCCAGTCTGCGCTGTTTGAAGTACACAACATCGCCGATGAAATCGCCTCGCGCGGCCATCGCCACACCTGCCAGGTCATCACCCTGGAAGAAGAGGCCGCCGGCTCCGAGCGCGCGTTGGCACTGGACATGCGCGAAGGGCAGAAGGTCTTCCACTCGCTGATCGTGCATTACGAAAACGACATTGCTGTGCAAATCGAAGACCGTTTCGTCAACGCCCTGGTCGCGCCGGAATACCTCAAGCAGGACTTCACCCTGCAAACGCCCTACGCCTATCTCAATCAGGTTGCGCCGCTGACCGAGGGCGAGCACGTGGTCGAGGCGATTCTCGCTGAGCCGTCCGAGTGCAAATTGCTGCAGATTGAAAAGGGTGAGCCGTGCCTGCTGATTCGTCGCCGCACGTGGTCGGGGCGGCAGCCGGTGACCGCGGCGCGACTGATTCACCCGGGTTCGCGCCATCGTCTGGAAGGGCGGTTCCATAAATGAATTTCGAACTGAAGGTTCTGCGCGCCACAGGCTACCCGCGCATGCCGTGGAAAAACGGCGGCGGCAGCACCGAAGAAATCACCCGTGACGCCGGTGCAGGGCTCGACGGTTTCGGCTGGCGCCTGTCGATTGCCGACATTGCCGAATCCGGCGGTTTTTCGATGTTCGCCGGTTATCAGCGGGTCATCACCGTGTTGCAAGGTGACGGCATGATCCTGTGCGTCGACGGTGACGATACCCGCCCACTGTTACCGCTCGACCCGTATGCCTTCAGCGGCGAAAGTCAGGTGTCTTGCACGCTGCTGGGCGGTGCGATTCGCGACTTCAATCTGATCTACGCGCCGCAGCGTTACAGCGCGCGGTTGCACTGGCTGGAGGGTGAGCAGCGGTTTTTCAGCTCGGCATCGACGGTGCTGGTGTTCAGTGTCAGTGACTTGCTCCAAGTGCGGGTTGGTGACGGCGCGTCTAAATTGGGGCGGCATGATTGTTTGCAACTGGACGGTAATTCGGGGCTTGTTGAAGTCTGCGTTGATGCTGGCTGTTGTGTCGTTGAACTGACTGCACGCTGATTCGAAAATCCAAAAGATCGCAGCCTTCGGCAGCTCCTACAGTGGGATTGAGTACACCCTGCAGGAGCCGCCGAAGGCTGCGATCTTTTGATTTTGGTTGTTCCCAAAATCCGCACCAACTTGTTACCGAACGCCCCAGCGTGGCGCAAAACCACGTTCGCTTGGCCATATCGCATCGCCTCGTAATACCCATCCAGAAAATTTCATCCACGCCAGAACCCGCGACTCAGGCGCTCTCCAGCCTTGCCTGTGATTTTTCCTGAACGCCCATTCAGCGAGTTGGCCGCTTGATTGCATATGCTTGTATGTACAAGTAAAGACGTATGCGTATGAGTCGTCCGAGACTCTCCGCAGCGTCCACTGATTCGCTTGTCGCGCATCGAGGCGCGCAGGCTGCTGCCCACTGCCAGGGTTGGTTTGAATTGATCGCTGAGGAGTCTTTTTCGTGACTGACAATACCCAGAACAGCAACAAGTTTCGTGATGTGCAGATCCGCGCCGCCCGCGGTAACACGCTGACCGCCAAGAGCTGGCTGACCGAAGCGCCGCTGCGCATGCTGATGAACAACCTCGACCCGGAGGTCGCCGAGAATCCGAAAGAGCTGGTGGTTTACGGTGGCATCGGTCGCGCCGCGCGTAACTGGGAGTGCTACGACAAAATCGTCGAGAGCCTGACCAACCTGAACGACGACGAAACCCTGCTGGTGCAATCGGGCAAACCCGTGGGCGTGTTCAAGACTCACGCCAACGCGCCACGCGTGCTGATCGCCAACTCCAACCTGGTGCCGCACTGGGCGAGCTGGGAGCATTTCAATGAACTCGACGCCAAAGGCCTGGCCATGTACGGCCAGATGACCGCCGGCAGCTGGATCTACATCGGCAGCCAGGGCATCGTTCAGGGCACCTACGAAACCTTCGTCGAGGCCGGTCGCCAGCATTACAACGCTGACCTCAAGGGTCGCTGGGTGCTCACCGCCGGCCTCGGTGGCATGGGCGGCGCGCAGCCGTTGGCCGCGACACTGGCCGGCGCCTGCTCGCTGAACATCGAATGCCAGCAGGTGAGCATCGACTTCCGTCTGAAAAGCCGTTACGTCGACGAGCAGGCCAAAGACCTCGACGACGCCCTGGCGCGTATCGACAAATACACCAAAGAAGGCAAAGCGATCTCCATCGCTCTGCTGGGTAACGCCGCAGAAATCCTCCCGGAACTGGTCAAGCGTGGCGTGCGCCCGGACATGGTCACCGACCAGACCAGCGCCCACGACCCGCTCAACGGTTACCTGCCGGCGGGCTGGAGCTGGGACGAATATCGCGCTCGCGCCAAGACCGAACCGGCCGCTGTGATCAAAGCCGCCAAGCAATCGATGGCGGTGCATGTGAAAGCCATGCTGGAGTTCCAGAAACAAGGCATTCCGACCTTCGACTACGGCAACAACATCCGTCAGATGGCTCAGGAAGAAGGCGTCGAAAACGCTTTCGATTTCCCGGGCTTCGTGCCGGCCTATATCCGTCCGCTGTTCTGCCGTGGCATCGGCCCGTTCCGCTGGGCGGCGCTGTCGGGTGATCCCCAGGACATCTACAAAACCGACGCCAAGGTCAAAGAGCTGATCCCCGACGATGCGCACCTGCACAACTGGCTGGACATGGCCCGCGAGCGCATCAGCTTCCAGGGTCTGCCGGCACGTATCTGCTGGGTCGGTCTGGGCCAGCGCGCCAAGCTCGGTCTGGCCTTCAACGAAATGGTCCGTAGCGGTGAGCTGTCGGCGCCGGTAGTGATCGGTCGCGACCACCTCGACTCCGGCTCGGTTGCCAGCCCGAACCGCGAAACCGAATCGATGCAGGACGGTTCCGACGCCGTCTCCGACTGGCCGCTGCTCAACGCGCTGCTGAACACCGCCAGCGGCGCGACCTGGGTGTCGCTGCACCACGGCGGCGGCGTCGGCATGGGCTTCTCGCAGCATTCGGGGATGGTGATTGTCTGCGACGGCACGGACGAAGCCGCCGAGCGCATTGCTCGCGTGCTGCACAACGACCCGGCGACCGGCGTCATGCGCCATGCCGATGCCGGTTACCAGATAGCGATCGACTGCGCGAAAGAGCAGGGGCTGAATCTGCCGATGGTCACCGGTAAATAACGCAAAAGCACTGTAGGAGCTGCCGAAGGCTGCGATCTTTTGATGTTGATTTTTAAGATCAAGAGATCGCAGCCTCGTTTCACTCGACAGCTCCTACAGGTGTGCGAACCAACCCAAATAACAATCCACAGAGGTTGAATCATGGCGGTTAACAACGAACGTGCAGGCAGTACACCGTTGATCGAAAGGCGTTCGATCGACTACATCCCGGAAGCGGAAAGACACGGTCGTCTGTTCAGTCAGTTCACCCTGTGGATGGGCGCGAATTTGCAGATTACCGCGATCGTCACCGGGGCCCTGGCCGTGGTGCTGGGCGGTGATGTGTTCTGGTCGTTGATCGGTCTGCTGATCGGGCAATTGCTCGGCGGTGGCGTGATGGCGCTGCATGCTGCGCAAGGGCCGAAACTCGGTCTGCCACAGATGATCTCCAGTCGCGTGCAATTCGGCGTTTATGGCGCGGCGATTCCCATCGTGCTGGTGTGCCTGATGTACCTGGGCTTCACGGCTACCGGGACGGTGCTCTCCGGGCAAGCGCTGGGTCAGTTGTTCGGTGTCAGCGACAGCGTTGGCATCCTGATTTTCGCCAGTGTCATCGTGCTGGTCACAGTGCTTGGCTATCGCGTGATCCACTGGATCGGCCGCGTCGCCAGTGTCATTGGCGTGATCGCTTTCGTGTTCCTGTTCTGGCGGTTGATGAGCCAGACCGACGTCGGCGCGCTCCTGCAGATCCGCCACTTCAGCTGGAGCAGCTTCCTCTTGGCGGTATCGCTGGCGGCGTCCTGGCAGATCGCTTTCGGCCCGTACGTGGCGGACTACTCGCGCTACCTGCCGAGCGCCACTTCATCGGTGAAAACCTTCTTCGCCGCCGGTGCCGGTTCGGTGATCGGCGCCCAGGTGGCGATGATTCTCGGCGTGTTTGCCGCCGCATCGGCCAACGGTCAATTCGCCGGTCATGAGGTCGCCTACATCGTCGGCCTCGGCGGTACCGGCGCCACCGCCGCGCTGCTGTATTTCAGCATCGCGTTCGGCAAGGTGACCATTTCGACGCTCAACTCCTACGGCAGCTTCATGTGCATCGCCACCGTCATCAGTGGCTTCAAAGGGCACCTGACGGTGACTCGTATGCAGCGGCTGGTGTTCGTGCTGTTCATTGTCGGCGCGGCGACGCTGATTGCCCTGCTCGGGCAACACTCGTTCCTCGGTGCGTTCAAGTCGTTCATCCTGTTTCTGCTCGCCTTCTTTACGCCGTGGAGCGCGATCAACCTGGTCGACTACTACTGCATCACCCGCGAGCGCTACGACGTGCCGGCGCTGGCCGATCCAAACGGTCGATACGGCCGCTGGAACCTGCTCGGCATCAGCGTTTATGTGTTCGGCGTGCTGGTGCAGTTGCCGTTCATCTCGACCAAGTTCTACACCGGGCCGCTGGTCGCCGCTCTCGGTGACGTGGATATCTCCTGGATCATCGGTCTCTTGCTGCCGGCCGTCGTCTATTACCTCTGCGCGAAAAAGTGGCACAGCGCAGTGCCCGATCGCCTGATTCTGCCGGTCGAGCAGAACAGCACCCAACAAGCAAAAACGAGCGGGTCCGGCCGCGCTGCGGCGCAGGCCTGATCTGGACGTGGACCAGGCTGGATGCCTCTTGAACTGCCGTAAGCCCATTCATGATTAGGAGCGTCACGACAATGAAATCGAACAAGACCCTGCTGACCACATTGCTTTCCATGGGCCTGTTGGCCAGTGCCGGTGCGACGCAAGCCGCCGGCTGGTGCGAATCGGGCAAACCGGTGAAGTTCGCCGGGCTGAACTGGGAGAGCGGCATGCTCCTGACCGACGTGCTGCAAGTGGTGCTGGAGAAAGGTTACGGCTGCAAGACCGACAGTCTGCCGGGCAATTCCATCACCATGGAAAACGCCCTGAGCAGCAACGACATTCAAGTGTTCGCCGAAGAGTGGGTCGGCCGCAGCGAGGTCTGGAACAAGGCCGAGAAGGCCGGCAAAGTCGTTGGTGTCGGCGCACCGGTAGTCGGCGCGGTCGAAGGCTGGTACGTGCCGCGTTACGTGATCGAAGGCGACGCCAAGCGCAAGCTTGAGGCGAAAGCCCCGGACCTGAAAAACATCGCTGATCTGGGCAAGTATTCCGCCGTGTTCAAGGACGCTGAAGAGCCATCCAAGGGCCGTTTCTATAATTGCCCGGCCGGCTGGACCTGCGAGCTCGACAACAGCGAAATGCTCAAGAGCTATGGCCTCGAAAACAGCTACACAAACTTCCGTCCGGGCACCGGCCCTGCGCTGGATGCAGCGGTGCTGTCGAGTTACAAGCGTGGCGAGCCGATCCTTTTCTACTACTGGTCGCCAACCCCGCTGATGGGCCAGATCGATGCGGTCAAACTGGAAGAGAAACCTGGCGTCGACAAGACCGTGAGCATCAAGGTCGGCCTGTCGAAAACCTTTCACGACGAAGCTCCAGAGCTGGTCGCCGTGCTGGAGAAAGTCAACCTGCCGATCGACTTGCTCAACCAGAACCTCGGGCGCATGGCCAAGGAACGTATCGAGTCGGCAAAACTGGCGAAAATCTTCCTCAAGGAACATCCTGAAGTCTGGCATGCGTGGGTCAGTGCAGACGCAGCCAGGAAAATCGACGCGGCCTTGTAGGTCAGGATTCCCCGGCTGCCAGCTACGGCAGCCGGACGCTGATCGCAACCCCTTGATTGAGAGTCCCTTATGTTTCCCGAAAGCTTTACCTTTTCCATCGCCGACTGGGTCAACGGTTGGGTCGATTCGCTGGTGACCAATTACGGCGACGTATTCCGCCACATCTCCGACACGCTGCTGTGGGCCATCGTCAGTCTCGAAGGCCTGCTGCGTGCGGCGCCGTGGTGGCTGATGCTGGCGATTGTCGGTGTGATCGCCTGGCACGCCACGCGCAAAGTCGTCACCACCGCCGTGATTGTCGGTTTGTTGTTTCTGGTGGGCGCGGTCGGTCTCTGGGACAAACTCATGCAGACCCTGGCGCTGATGATGGTCGCGACGATCATTTCAGTGCTGATCGGCATTCCGCTCGGGATCCTCTCGGCGCGCAGCAATCGCTTGCGTTCGGTGCTGATGCCGCTGCTCGACATCATGCAGACCATGCCGAGTTTCGTTTACCTGATTCCGGTGCTGATGCTCTTCGGCCTGGGCAAGGTGCCGGCGATTTTCGCCACGGTGATCTACGCCGCACCGCCGCTGATTCGTCTGACCGATCTGGGTATTCGCCAGGTCGATGGTGAAGTGATGGAGGCGATCAACGCCTTTGGCGCCAACCGCTGGCAGCAACTGTTCGGCGTGCAACTGCCACTGGCGCTGCCAAGCATCATGGCCGGGATCAACCAGACCACGATGATGGCCCTGTCGATGGTGGTGATCGCCTCGATGATCGGCGCCCGTGGCCTGGGTGAAGACGTGCTGGTGGGCATTCAGACCCTCAACGTCGGTCGTGGTCTGGAGGCCGGGCTGGCGATCGTGATTCTCGCTGTGGTCATCGACCGCATTACTCAAGCCTACGGTCGGCCACGCCACGAGGTGAACAAATGAGCAACGCAAGCGTGAGCAAGATCGAAGTGCGCAACGTCTTCAAGATTTTCGGCAACCGCGCCAAGGATGCGCTGGCCATGGTCGGCCAGGGCAAGAGCAAGGATCAGGTGCTCAACGAAACCGGTTGCGTGGTCGGCGTGAACGACTTGTCGCTGAGCATCGGCACCGGCGAAATCTTTGTGATCATGGGCCTGTCCGGCTCGGGCAAATCCACCCTGGTGCGCCACTTCAATCGCCTGATCGATCCCACCAGCGGGGCGATTCTGGTTGATGGCGAGGACATCCTGCAGTACGACATGGACGCCCTGCGCGAATTTCGCCGACACAAGATCAGCATGGTGTTCCAGAGTTTCGGCCTGCTGCCGCACAAAACCGTACTCGATAACGTCGCCTATGGTTTGAAAGTGCGTGGCGAGAGCAAGCAGGTCTGCGCCGAACGCGCGCTGCACTGGATCAACACCGTCGGCCTCAAAGGTTACGAAAACAAATACCCGCACCAGCTCTCCGGCGGCATGCGTCAGCGCGTCGGCCTGGCCCGCGCTTTGGCGGCGGACACCGACATCATTCTGATGGACGAAGCCTTCAGTGCACTCGACCCGCTGATCCGTGCCGAGATGCAGGACCAATTGCTGGAGCTGCAAAAGACCCTGCACAAAACCATCGTCTTCATCACCCACGACCTCGATGAGGCGGTGCGCATTGGTAACCGCATCGCGATTCTCAAGGATGGCCGGTTGATTCAGGTCGGCACGCCGAGAGAGATCCTGCATTCGCCGGCGGATGAGTATGTTGACCGGTTTGTGCAGCGGCGGGCGGCGGTGGTTTAAAGAGATTTGCGGTGATAGTGCCGGCCTCTTCGCGATCAAGCCCGCTCCCACATGTGTTCGGCGTTGTGTCGAAAATTTGTGAACACCACAAATCTAATGTGGGAGCGGGCTTGCTCGCGAAGGCGGCGGTGAAGCTGCATCGATATTTGGATGAGGTTAAAGATGTCCCAGGCTGAAAAAATCATCATCACTGGCGACCACCTGCATTGGCAGGAGGTGGTCGCTGTCGCCCGTCACGGTGCGCCGCTGGAATTGTCCAGCGACACGTGGGCGCGCATCGACAACGCTCAGGCCATCGTCCAGCGCATCGTCGCCAGCGGCGAGCGCGCCTATGGCGTCAACACCGGTCTGGGCGGCCTGTCCAACGTTTCGCTGCAAGACGAACAGCTCAGCCAGCTCTCGCGCAACACCTTGCTCAGCCATGCCTGCGGGGTTGGCCCGGTCCTGAGTGATGAGCAGACCCGCGCAATCATCTGCGCCGCGGTCCACAACTACAGCCACGGCAAATCCGGCCTGCATCGGCGCGTAGTCGAAGGGCTGCTGGCGCTGCTCAATAGCGGTATCACCCCGCAGGTGCCGTCGCAAGGTTCGGTGGGTTACCTGACGCACATGGCGCACATCGGTATCGCGCTGCTGGGCGTGGGCAATGTCAGCTATCGCGGGCAGATCATTTCGGCGCAACAGGCGTTGGCCGAAGAAGGCCTGGAGCCCATGCATTTGGGGGCAAAAGACGGTTTGTGTCTGGTCAATGGCACGCCGTGCATGACCGGTCTCAGTTGCCTGGCGATTGCCGATGCAACGCGCCTGCTGCAATGGGCCGATGTCATCGGTGCGATGAGTTTCGAAGCCCAGCGCGGCCAGATCGATGCGTTCGATGCCGAGATCATCGCGCTCAAGCCGCATCCGGGCATGCAGCAGGTCGGCCACAACCTGCGCGCCTTGCTCGATGGCAGCGAAGTGATCGCCGCGAGCAAGGGCATTCGCACGCAGGACGCGCTGAGCATCCGCTCTATCCCGCAGGTGCACGGCGCGGCGCGTGATCAACTGCAGCATGCGATCAATCAGGTCGAAGCCGAACTCAATGGCTGCACGGACAATCCGCTATTGCTCGGCACGCCGGACAATTTCCGGGTGATGTCGCAGGCCAACCCGCACGGCCAGTCGGTGGCGATGGCGGCTGATCTGCTGGCGATTGCCATGGCTGAAATCGGCTCGATTGCCGAGCGTCGTCTCGATCGCCTCGTCAACCCGCACGTCAGCGGTCTGCCGGCGTTTCTGGTGGCCAATCCGGGGGTCAATTCCGGAATGATGATCGTGCAGTACGTCGCCGCTTCGCTGTGTGCGGAAAACCGCCAGTTGGCGCAACCGGCGGTACTCGACAACTACATCACCTCGGGCCTGCAGGAAGATCACCTGAGCATGGGCACTAACGCTGCGCTGAAGCTGCATCGCGCGCTGGAAAACTGCACGCAGATCCTCGCCATCGAATACCTGCTGGCGGCGCAGGCGCTGGAATTCCTCAAGGAGCAGCGCTTTGGCGTGGGCACTGACCGCGCCTGGCGCCTGCTGCGCGAAACGGTCCCTGCTTACGATGAGGATCGCTGGCTGGCGCCGGATATCGCTGCCGCTGCGACCGTGTTGAAAGACCCGAATCTGCTGCACAACGTTCTACCGAATCTGCACTGACAACTACCCATACCAGCGTGCCAAGGCGTGGATCGTTCACAAGACGAAAAACGACGGATAACGGAATGCTCCGGAGCGACTGGTAGTTAATAACAATGCCTAACAGGAGCATTTTAATGACTGCGCTGAACCTGATCCCCGGCCAACTGAGCCTGGCCCAACTGCGTGACGTCTACCAGAACCCGGTCACCTTGACCCTCGACAACAGCGCCGGTGCGCAGATCGAGGCCAGCGTTGCCTGCGTCGAGCAGATCCTCGCCGAGAATCGCACCGCCTACGGCATCAACACCGGTTTCGGCCTGCTGGCCTCGACGCGCATCGCCAGTGAAGACCTGGAAAACCTCCAGCGTTCGCTGGTGCTCTCGCACGCTGCCGGCGTCGGCCAGCCGATCAGCGATGAGCTGGTGCGACTGATCATGGTGCTCAAGGTCAACAGCCTCAGCCGCGGTTTTTCCGGCATCCGTCGGCAGGTGATCGATGCGCTGATTGCGCTGATCAATGCCCGGGTCTATCCGCATATTCCGCTGAAAGGTTCGGTCGGTGCGTCGGGCGATCTGGCGCCGCTCGCGCACATGTCGCTGGTGCTGCTGGGCGAGGGCAAGGCGCGCTACAAGGGCGAATGGCTTGAAGCCACCGAAGCACTGAAAGTCGCCGGCCTGACGCCGCTGACTTTAGCGGCTAAAGAAGGTCTGGCGCTGCTCAACGGCACTCAGGTTTCCACGGCATTTGCCCTGCGCGGTTTGTTCGAAGGTGAAGACCTGTTTGCCGGTGCCCTGGCGCTCGGCAGTCTCACCGTAGAAGCCGTGCTCGGCTCGCGCTCGCCGTTCGACGCGCGCATTCATGCAGCGCGTGGGCAGAAAGGTCAGATCGATGCCGCTGCGGCTTATCGCGATCTGCTCGACGAGCGCAGCGAAGTCTGCGCCTCGCACCAGAATTGCGACAAGGTCCAGGACCCGTACTCGCTGCGCTGCCAGCCGCAAGTCATGGGCGCCTGCCTGACCCAGTTCCGTCAGGCCGCTGAAGTGCTGGCGGTCGAAGCCAACGCGGTTTCCGACAACCCTTTGGTATTCGCCGCTGAAGGCGACGTGATTTCCGGCGGTAACTTCCACGCCGAGCCGGTGGCCATGGCCGCTGACAACATGGCCTTGGCCATCGCTGAAATCGGCTCGCTGAGCGAACGGCGCATCTCGCTGATGATGGACAAGCACATGTCGCAACTGCCGCCGTTCCTGGTGGCCAATGGCGGGGTGAACTCCGGTTTCATGATCGCCCAGGTGACCGCTGCGGCACTGGCCAGCGAAAACAAGGCGTTGTCCCATCCGCATTCGGTAGACAGCCTGCCGACCTCGGCCAACCAGGAAGACCATGTGTCGATGGCCCCGGCGGCGGGCAAGCGTCTCTGGGAAATGGCAGAAAATACCCGTGGGATTCTCGCCGTGGAATGGCTGGCGGCGGTGCAGGGGCTGGATCTGCGCAATGGGCTGAAAACCTCGCCGAAGCTGGAACAGGCGCGGGCGATCTTGCGCAAGGAAGTGCCGTTCTATGAGAAGGATCGGTTCTTTGCGCCGGACATCAATGCGGCGACTGAGTTGCTGGCGTCGCGGTGTCTGACCGAGTTGGTGCCGGCGAAGCTTTTGCCGAGCCTTTAACCCTACCCACTGATCGTTCCCACGCTCTTCGTGGGAATGCCTCAAGGGACGCTCCGCGTCCAGTGACGCGGAGCGTCACGGGCTGCATTCCTTTGCTGCGCGTGGGAACGATCACTATAAGAGGAACCGGGATGAAAACCCTCTGGCAACACTGCCAAGTCGCAACCATGGCCAACGGCGCCTATTCGATCATCGAGGATGCCGCGATCGTGACGTCCGGCACGCTGATCGAATGGATCGGCCCGCGCGCTCAATTGCCGTCCGGCGAATTTTCGGCGGTCAATGACCTGCAAGGTGCTTGGGTCACCCCCGGTCTGATCGACTGCCACACCCACACCGTATTCGGCGGCAACCGCAGCGGTGAGTTCGAGCAGCGTCTGCAAGGCGTCAGCTATGCCGAGATCGCCGCGCAGGGCGGCGGCATCGCCAGCACTGTGCGCGCAACCCGTGAAGCGAGCGAAGACGAGCTGTTCGCCAGCGCCGCCAAACGTCTGAAAAGCCTGATGCGCGACGGCGTGACCACGGTGGAAATGAAATCCGGCTACGGTCTCGATCTGGCCAACGAACGCAAGCTGCTGCGGGTCATCCGGCGCCTGGCCGAAGAGCTGCCGATAAGCGTGCGCAGCACTTGCCTGGCGGCGCACGCGTTGCCGCCGGAGTACAAGGATCGCGCCGACGATTACATCGATCTGGTCTGCGAGCAGATGCTCCCGGCCCTTGCCGCCGAAGGTTTGATCGATGCCGTGGACGCGTTCTGCGAATACCTGGCGTTTTCGCCGGAGCAGGTCGAGCGGGTCTTCGTCGCCGCGCAACAACTCGGACTGCCAGTGAAACTCCACGCCGAGCAACTGTCCTCGCTGCACGGCTCCAGCCTCGCCGCACGTTACAAAGCCTTATCCGCCGATCACCTGGAGTTCATGGACGAGGACGATGCCATCGCCATGGCCGCTGCCGACACCGTCGCCGTGTTGCTGCCGGGCGCGTTCTATTTCCTGCGCGAAACCCAATTGCCGCCGATGGATGCGCTGCGCAAGCACAAGGTGAAGATTGCCATCGCCAGCGACCTCAACCCCGGCACCTCGCCGGCGCTGTCGTTGCGCCTGATGCTGAACATGGCTTGCACCTGTTTGCGCATGACCCCGGAAGAAGCTCTGGCCGGGGCGACCATCCATGCCGCGCAGGCGCTGGGCATGGCGCAGACCCATGGCTCGCTGGAGGTTGGCAAGGTCGCTGATTTCGTGGCGTGGGACATCGAGCGTCCGGCGGATCTGGCCTATTGGCTCGGTGGCGATCTGGACAAGCGCGTCGTGCGTCACGGCGTTGAATCGAATTTCTAGGAGGGCGGTTGTGGACAAGGTTCTGAGTTTCAAACAAGGTCGCGTGCCGCTGCTGATCAGCATGCCCCACGCCGGTGTGCGTCTGACCCCGGCGGTTGAAGCCGGGCTGATCCCGGCGGCGAAGAGCCTGCCGGACACTGACTGGCATATTCCGCAGCTCTACGACTTTGCCGAGGAGCTGGGCGCCAGCACCCTGGCGGCTGAGTATTCGCGCTTCGTCATCGACCTCAACCGGCCGTCCGACGACAAGCCGTTGTATGCCGGGGCGACCACCGGGTTGTATCCGGCAACGTTGTTCGACGGTATTCCGTTGTTTCAGCAAGGTCTGGAACCGTCGAAAGAGGAACGTGTGACTTACCTGGAGCAGATCTGGACGCCTTACCATCGCACCTTGCAGCAAGAGCTGGCGCGACTGAAAGCCGCATTCGGCTACGCGCTGCTGTTCGATGCGCACTCGATCCGCTCGATCATCCCGCACCTGTTCGACGGCAAGCTGCCGGACTTCAACCTCGGCACCTTCAATGGCGCCAGTTGTGACCCGCAACTGGCGACTCAACTGGAAGCGATCTGCGCGCAGCACGCGCAGTTCACCCATGTGCTCAACGGTCGGTTCAAGGGCGGGCACATCACCCGCCAGTACGGCGATCCGGCGCAAAACATCCACGCTGTGCAGCTGGAACTGTGCCAGTCCACCTACATGGAAGAGTTCGAACCGTTCCGCTACCGCGCCGACCTGGCCGAGCCGACGCGGGTGGTGCTCAGGGAATTGCTGCAGGGCTATCTGGCCTGGGCAAAATCTCACTACAGCGCCTAACCCCTGTGGGAGCGGGCTTGCTCGCGAAGGCGGTGTATCAGTCACTGTTCATGTCGACTGACACGGACCCTTCGCGAGCAAGCCCGCTCTCACAGGTCGATGCATTTGATCGTTCCCACGCTCCGCGCGGGAACGATCAGGCCCCGGGGCATGCTCATTGACGCAAATCGGGTTTATGATGCCCAACGGCAGAATAATACGAGTCCCCCCAGGGATGACCTCGACCCCTTACGGAGCGCGCAATGCAGACTTTGTTTCCGCAGATCAAACCCCACGCCCGGCACGATCTGGCTGTCGATGACACCCATACGCTGTACGTCGATGAAAGCGGCTCGCCGGAGGGATTAGCGGTCGTGTTCATTCATGGTGGCCCAGGCGCCGGCTGCGACGCCCAGAGCCGGCGCTATTTCGATCCGAATCTGTATCGCATCGTCACCTTCGACCAGCGCGGCTGCGGTCGCTCCACCCCGCACGCCAGCCTGGAAAACAACACCACTTGGGATCTGGTCGAGGATCTGGAGCGCATTCGCAAGCACCTTGGCATCGAAAAATGGGTGCTGTTCGGCGGCTCGTGGGGTTCGACCCTGGCCCTGGCGTACGCACAAACCCACCCGGAACGGGTCCACGGTCTGATTCTGCGCGGGATCTTTCTCTGCCGTCCGCAGGAAATCGAATGGTTCTATCAGGCCGGCGCCAGCCGCCTGTTCCCCGATTACTGGCAGGACTACATCGCGCCGATCCCGCTGGACGAACGCGACGACCTGCTCAGCGCTTTCCACAAACGCCTGATCGGCAACGACCAGATCGCCCAGATGCATGCGGCGAAAGCATGGTCGACCTGGGAGGGGCGTACCGCGACCCTGCGGCCGAACCCGCTGGTGGTCGATCGTTTCTCCGAGCCGCAGCGCGCACTGTCGATCGCGCGGATCGAGTGTCACTACTTCACCAACAATGCGTTCCTTGAGCCAAACCAGTTGATCCGCGACATGGGCAAGATCGCCCACCTGCCCGGCGTGATCATCCATGGCCGCTACGATGTGATCTGCCCGCTCGACAACGCCTGGGAATTGCATCAGGCCTGGCCGAACAGCGAATTGCAGGTCATCCGAGACGCCGGCCACGCCGCATCCGAGCCGGGCATCACCGATGCGCTGGTGCGCGCCGCGAGCAAAATGGCCCAGCGCCTGCTCGACCTGCCGCTCGAAGAAGCATGAAGGCGCTGTTGCAACGCGTACGCGGTGCGCGGGTAGAGGTCGCCGGCGAGGTAGTCGGCGCGGTCGATCAGGGTTTGCTCGTGCTGGTGGCGGTAGAACCCGACGACACGCCTACCAGCGCCGACAAACTTCTGCATAAGCTGCTTAACTATCGGGTATTCAGTGATGCCGAGGGCAAGATGAATCTGTCCCTGGCGGATGTGGGTGGCGGGTTGCTGCTGGTCTCTCAGTTCACCCTCGCCGCCGATACCAAAAGCGGCCTGCGTCCGAGCTTTTCCACGGCCGCACCGCCGGCGCTGGGTGAGGAATTGTTCGACTATCTATTAAGCAAAGCGAAACAGATGCATGGCACTGTGGCATCAGGTAGATTCGGCGCCGATATGCAGGTGCACTTGGTCAACGACGGCCCGGTAACCTTCCTGTTACAGACCTGACAGTGCCTGAAACACCTTTTTCGGAAATTTCGACTGTTTTTAGGCTGTTTTCGCGATAAATACTTTGTTACCCCTGATGCGTTGTCATCCGGGCTACTAGATAATCGCGCGCTGCGGGGATCGACATTCGTTGATCCGTTTTGACTTAGGTAGAGACTTGTCTGGATCCGATTGGGGAATCATTTTGCCCCGGCGGAGTCGGAACATTGCTCGCCAACTTGGCAAGGGTGCCCTGAAAGGTCGGTTTTTTACTGCCGAAAACCCTACAGGCACTTCATCTGGCCGTTGGTTTATTGATCTGTTTTCGGCGAGGGTTGCTCGTGATTGTTAGTCCCTGTAATGCAGCAAAAATGTCTGCCAAACGCATGCGAAGTGCTCTGGTAGCGGGTTCGGCGCTCCTGTGCCTGCTCAGCGCCGGTCAGCTTTGGGCGTTCAATCTTGACGACGTATCGGCCAAGGCCAAAGAGCTGGCCGGGCAGAAGTTCGAAGCCCCGCGCAGCAACCTGCCGAACGAATTTCGCGAAATGAAGTTCGCGGACTATCAGAAGATCCGCTTCCTCACCGAAAAGGCTGAGTGGGCCGATCAGAAGACGCCGTTCAAGCTCTCCTTCTATCACCAGGGTATGCATTTCGATACGCCGGTGAAAATCAACGAAATCACCGCGAATACTGTCTCGGAGATCAAATACGATCCGAGCCGCTTCGATTTCGGCGACCTGAAATTTGATCCGAAAGCCACTGAACAACTGGGCTACGCCGGTTTCCGTGTGCTGTACCCGATCAACAAGGCCGACAAGCAAGACGAAATCATGACCATGCTGGGCGCGAGCTATTTCCGCGTCGTCGGCAAAGGGCATACCTACGGTCTGTCGGCCCGTGGTCTGGCGATCGATACCGCGCTGCCGTCGGGCGAAGAATTCCCGCGTTTTCGCGAATTCTGGATTCAGCAGCCCAAGCCTGGCGACAAGCACCTGGTGATCTTCGCTCTGCTCGATTCGCCGCGCGCCACCGGTGCCTACCGCCTGATCCTGCGTCCGGGCAGCGACACCATCGTCGACGTCAAGGCGCAGATGTTCCTGCGTGACAAGGTCGGCAAACTGGGCATCGCGCCGCTGACCAGCATGTTCCTGTTCGGCGCCAACCAGCCGTCGAAAGTCCTCAACTACCGTCGTGAACTGCACGACTCCAGCGGTCTGTCGATCCATGCCGGCAACGGCGAGTGGATCTGGCGTCCACTGAACAACCCGAAACATCTGGCCGTGAGCAACTTCAGCGTCGAGAACCCGCGTGGTTTCGGTCTGCTGCAGCGTGGCCGTGACTTCAGCCACTACGAAGACCTCGACGACCGCTACGACAAGCGCCCAAGCGCCTGGATCGAGCCGAAGGGCGAGTGGGGCAAGGGCACTGTCGATCTGGTAGAGATTCCGACCGCTGACGAAACCAACGACAACATCGTTGCGTTCTGGAGCCCGGAAAAAATGCCGGAGCCAGGCCAGCCGCTGGACTTCGCCTACCGCATGCACTGGACCATGGACGAAGCAGCGATCCACGCGCCGGACAGCGCCTGGGTGGCACAGACTCTGCGTTCGACCGGTGACGTCAAGCAATCGAACCTGATCCGTCAGCCGGATGGCAGCGTTGCCTATCTTGTCGACTTCGAAGGCCCGTCACTGGCAGCCCTGACGCCGGATGCCGACGTGCGCAGTCAGGTCAGCGTTGGCGACAACGCCGAGCTGGTCGAGAACAGCGTGCGCTACAACCCGGAAACCAAGGGCTGGCGCCTGACTCTGCGGATGAAGATCAAGGATCCGAGCAAGGCAACCGAAATGCGCGCCGCCCTGGTTCAGCCTGTCGTGACAGCCGATCTGGGCAAATCCGTGCCGGCCTCCAACTCGTCGGTCGCCAAGGCTGACAAGGTGGCCGCCAAGCAACAGGAAAAACTCGACAAGGAAGCCAAGGCCGCCGAAGCCAGACAGGCTGAAGCCAAGCCTGCCGCCGATGCCAAGGACCAGGCCAACAAAGACGCCAAGCAGCCAGTCGCTGCCGACGCGGCCCCAGCCACACCGGAATCGGCACCGACTGAAGAAGTCCTGACCGAGACCTGGAGCTATCAGTTGCCTGCCGATGAGTAACTCTCAAGTACAGCCAGAGACTCTGTCCGAGTATCTGGCGCATCTGCCGATGACCGACGAGCAACGCGCGGAACTCGCGGGTTGCCGGTCGTTCAGCGAGCTGCATGAACGCCTGTCGTCCTCGACATTCGACGCTCCTGCCGAAGCCGCCCAGGCTTCGGTGGGCAAGCGTCTGACCCTGAGCACGGCCGAAGAACTGGCCGAAGCGGAAATGCTGGTGCTCGACGCCAGTGGTCGGGTCAGCCTCAAGGCCACGCCGCCGATCCACCGTACCAAGGTTGTGCCTGAACCATGGCGCACCAATATTCTGGTGCGTGGCTGGCGCCGTCTGACCGGGCGCACCAACCCGCCGCAGCCGCCGAAGGACGCCAATGTACTGCCGGCCGCACGCTGGCGCACCGTCGGTTCGATCCGCCGCTACATTCTGTTGCTGCTGATGCTCGGCCAGACCATCGTCGCCGGCTGGTACATGAAAGGGATCATGCCGTACCAGGGCTGGTCGTTCGTCGATCTGGAAGAAGTTCTGCATCAGCCGCTGCTGCAAACCGCCACGCAAGTGCTGCCGTACGCGCTGCAAACCAGCATCCTGATCCTGTTCGGGATTCTGTTCTGCTGGGTCTCGGCCGGTTTCTGGACCGCGCTGATGGGCTTCCTCGAGTTGCTCACCGGTCACGATAAATACCGTATCTCCGGGAAAAGCGCCGGTAACGAGCCGATCCCGAAAGATGCGCGTACTGCGCTGGTGATGCCGATCTGCAACGAAGACGTACCGCGGGTATTCGCCGGTCTGCGGGCGACGTTCGAATCGGTGGCCGCGACCGGTGATCTGGATCGCTTCGACTTCTTCGTTCTCAGTGACAGTAACGACACCGATATCTGCGTCGCCGAGCAACAGGCCTGGCTGGATGTCTGCCGTGAAGCCAAGGGCTTCGGCAAGATTTTCTATCGTCGCCGTCGCCGGCGTGTGAAACGCAAGAGTGGCAACCTCGACGACTTCTGCCGTCGTTGGGGCGGTGACTACAAATACATGGTGGTGCTCGATGCCGACTCGGTGATGAGCGGCGAGTGCCTGACCAGTCTGGTGCGTTTGATGGAAGCCACGCCGGACGCCGGGATCATCCAGACCGCGCCGCGTGCCTCGGGCATGGATACGCTGTATGCACGCATGCAGCAGTTCGCGACCCGCGTGTATGGCCCGCTGTTCACGGCCGGTCTGCACTTCTGGCAGTTGGGTGAATCCCACTACTGGGGTCACAACGCGATCATCCGCATGAAGCCGTTCATCGACCACTGCGCCTTGGCGCCGTTGCCGGGCAAAGGTGCGTTCTCCGGTGCGATCCTGTCCCACGACTTCGTTGAAGCTGCGCTGATGCGCCGTGCCGGTTGGGGCGTGTGGATTGCCTACGACCTGCCGGGCAGTTACGAAGAGTTGCCGCCGAACCTGCTCGACGAACTCAAGCGTGACCGGCGCTGGTGCCACGGCAACCTGATGAACTTCCGCCTGTTCCTGGTCAAGGGCATGCACCCGGTGCACCGCGCGGTGTTCCTGACCGGCGTGATGTCGTACCTTTCGGCGCCGTTGTGGTTCTTCTTCCTGGTGTTGTCGACCGCGCTGCTGGCGGTGAACACGCTGATGGAGCCGCAGTACTTCCTCGAACCGCGTCAGCTTTATCCGCTGTGGCCACAATGGCACCCGGACAAGGCCATCGCGCTGTTCTCGACGACCATCGTGCTGCTGTTCCTGCCGAAACTGCTGAGCATCATCCTGATCTGGGCCAAGGGCGCCAAAGAGTTCGGCGGCAAGTTCAAGGTGACCCTGTCGATGCTGCTGGAGATGTTGTTCTCCATGCTGCTGGCGCCGGTGCGGATGATTTTCCACACCCGCTTCGTCCTCGCCGCGTTCCTCGGCTGGGCTGCGACCTGGAACTCGCCGCAACGTGATGACGACTCTACGCCGTGGAGCGAAGCGGTCAAGCGCCACGGGCCGCAGACGTTGCTGGGCTTTCTCTGGGCATTGTTGGTGATCTGGCTGAACCCGAGCTTCCTCTGGTGGCTGGTGCCGATCGTCGGTTCGCTGATGCTGTCGATCCCGGTGTCGGTGATCTCCAGTCGTGTCGGCCTTGGTCTGAAGACCCGTGACGAGAGCCTGTTCCTCATCCCTGAGGAATACAATCCGCCACAGGCGCTGCTGGCAACCGACCAGTACACCCACGAAAACCGTTACCACGCACTGAATGACGGCTTCGTCCGCGCAGTGGTCGATCCGCAGCAGAACGCCCTGGCGTGCTCGCTGGCGACCTCCCGCCACGGTCAGGCCGAGCCGATCGAATGGCTGCGCCAGGAACGTGTGCGTCACGCGATCAAGGTCGGCCCGGCCGGGCTGAACAACCATGATCGCCTGCAACTGCTGAGCGACCCGGTGGCGCTGGCACGCCTGCACGAGCAAGTCTGGGCCGAAGGTCACGCCGAGTGGCTGGATGCCTGGCGCGCTTCGATGAAAGCCGATCCGCATGCGCCGCTGCTGCCCTTGCGGCCGGTCAGCATGCAGGCCCAGCCGGCCTGATGAGAAAACCCCGCTGAGTCAGCGGGGTTTTTTTATGTCCGCTGTTGATCCGCGAACAAATCCCGATCAGAACTTGTACAAAAAAAACCGGTGCATAGCATTCGTCGCCGAATTGGCGAGCCCGTTAGCTACGACGCGCAGACCGCGCCGCTGCCTTCGCGAGCAGGCATCACCTCGGTTACAGGCGAACCGAGGTTGTGCATCCACTCAGACTTTGAAACGGCCAACAAGCATCTGCAGGTGAGTACCCAACCGCGCCAGCTCAACGCTGGACGCCGCCGTCTCCTCACTGGCCGCCGAGGTCTGATCCGACACATCGCGCACGTTCAGCACGCTACGGTTGATCTCTTCGGCCACGGCGCTCTGCTGCTCGGCGGCTGCGGCGATCTGCTGGTTCATTGCCTGAATCGCCGAGACGGTGCGGGTGATGCTTTCCAGTGAGCCGCCGGCACGACGGGTCAGTTCGACGCTGCTGTCGGTAAGGCTGCGGCTGTTGTCCATGATCGTCGCCACTTGCTGGGTGCCGTTTTGCAGGCCGACGATCAGCTCTTCGATTTCTTCGGTGGACTTCTGCGTGCGCTGGGCGAGGCTGCGCACTTCATCGGCCACCACGGCGAAACCACGTCCGGCCTCACCGGCACGGGCGGCTTCGATGGCGGCGTTGAGCGCCAGCAGGTTGGTTTGTTGGGCAACCGATTTGATCACGTCGAGGACGCTGCCGATCTTGTCGCTTTCGCGCTTGAGCTCGCCCATGGCTTCGGTGGAGTGACTGACCTCGACCGCCAGACGCTCGATCTGCGCGATGGCTTCGCCGACGACCTTGTCACCTTCACGCGCCTGTTGGTCAGCGGCGACAGCGGCCTCGGAAGCCTCTTCAGCGTTGCGCGCGACTTCCTGTACGGTGGCGGCCATTTCGTTCATGGCGGTGGCGACCTGATCGGTCTCGACCTTTTGATTGTTGACCCCGGCGCTGGTCTGCTCGGTCACGGCCGACAGTTCTTCAGCGGCACTGGCGATCTGCGTGACGCCGTCGCTGATACCGCCGATCAACTCGCGCAGGCCTTGGGTCATGCTTTGCATCGAGCGCTGCAACTGGCCGAGTTCGTCGCGGCGCAGGGACACCAGGTTGTGGGTCAGGTCGCCGGCGGCCACGCGCTCGGCGACTTTGAGGGTCTGGGTCAGCGGAATGATGATTTGCCGAGTGATCGCCCAAGCGGCGATCAGACCGAAGGCCAATGCCAGCGCAGTGGCGACCAGCAGCATGTTCTTGGCATGGGCGGCATCGGTGTCGCGCACCACGGTTTGCGATTCGGTGAGTTTTTTGCTGAGTGCGATCAGGATGTCGCCCTGAGCGGACATGCTGGCAAGCGATGCAGCGTTCTTCACCTGGGAGTCACGGAATTGGGCGACGGCGGCGCGGTAAGCCTTGAGCGAGTCGGTGGCTTGCTGCAGGTTGGTAATGTGTTGCTCCGGCACGCGGCTCGGCAGGCTCTCGAGGTTTTTCAGGGCATTGTCGATAGCGGTCAGCGCTGGTTGCTCGGCGTCGGCCTTGCCGCTGTAGGTGTAGCCGCGCACCTGATAGCGCGCCTGCTGGAGCAATTTGCTCAGTTCGATCACTGCGTTGTATTGCGCGACGCTGTCGCCTTGCAGCAGCGCACTTTCGACTTCGCCGACCTTGGCCACGGCGTTGTCGGCATTGGCGCCAAGCTTGCTGCGCGCATCTTCACGCTGCATGGTGGCCTGGGTCATTTCGCCGAAGGCACGTTTGTATTCGGCAACGGCCGCCAATTGCTGGTCGACCATCGCCACGTCGGACGGCTGCTCGATCATGCCGCGGGCCGATTGCAGACCGCTGTCGAGTTTGTTGAGGTATTCATTGACCGCGCCCGGGCCCTGTTCGCCACGACGCATGTCGTAGTCCATGCGCGCCAGGCGCAGGTCTTTGGTCAACTCGTTGAGGCTGGAAATGAAGCCGAGCTTGTCGCCACGGCTGATGATGCCGCTCATGCCGGTCCAGCCGGTGAAAGTGATCAACAGTGTCAGCAACAGCACCAGGCCGAAACCGATGCCCAGCTTGCGTTTGACGCTGACGTTTCCAAGACTCTCGGCTAACCAACGGTACATGCGACCACTCCCTTCGGACCACTAATTGGACTTATAGGGGTTGTATCGGCTGGGTGATGGCAATCTGTAACGCCACTTGTCCGCGACCGTAGGACTTGTAGGAGCTTGTAGGAGCTGACGAGTGCAACGAGGCTGCGATCTCTTGATCTTGTTTTTTTAGAGGCAAGATCAAAAGATCGCAGCCTCGTTGCACTCGGCAGCTCCTACACGGATCGGTGTCGCGCTAGAACAGGCGTGCAAGCAGGGCGGTGACAGCGGTTTCGACGCGCAGGATGCGCTCGCCCAATTGCACCGGTTGCAGGCCGGACTTGGTCAGCAGATCGATTTCGTAAGGAATCCAGCCCCCCTCCGGGCCGATGGCCAAGGTCACTGGCTCGCTCAGCGCGCGCGGGCAGGGCGGGAAATTACCGGGATGGCCGACCAGGCCAAGGGTGCCCTCGGTGATCGCCGGCAAACGATCTTCAACGAAAGGCTTGAAGCGCTTTTCGATGACGATCTCTGGCAGCACGGTATCGCGAGCTTGTTCAAGACCAAGAATCAACTGCTCACGAATCGCTTCCGGCTCCAGAAAGGGCGTCTGCCAGAAGCTTTTCTCGACGCGGTAGCTGTTGACCAGGATCACCTTGGCCACGCCCATGGTCGCGACGGTCTGGAACACGCGGCGCAGCATTTTCGGCCGGGGCAGGGCCAGCACCAAGGTCAGCGGCAACTTGGCCGGCGGTGGTTGATCGAGGCTGACACGCAGTTCCGCTTCGCCCGCTTCCAGGCGCAGCAGCTCGGCCGAACCCATCAAGCCGTTGATGCGCCCCACACGCAGGCTGTCGCCCACTTCCGCGCGATGCACTTGCTGCATATGGGTCAGGCGCCGATCACGCAGGATCACGCGGTCGGCCGCAATGAAGTCGGCCTCTTCGAGCAGCAGCAGATTCATGCCTGGGTCGCTGGCGGCTGGTCGTTATGGTCGTCGGCCGGGGTTTCTTCCGGGCGTTCACGCTTGCTGACCAGCGCGCCGAAAAGAATGCCGATCTCGAACAGCATCCACATCGGCACGGCCAGCAGAGTCTGCGAGAAGATGTCCGGCGGGGTGAGGATCATGCCGACCACGAAGCAGCCGATGATCACGTACGGGCGGATCTTCTTCAGGTATTTGACGTCGACCACGCCGATCCACACCAGCAGCACCACGGCCACCGGAATTTCGAACGCCACGCCGAAGGCGAAGAACAGTGTCATGACGAAATCGAGGTAACTGGCGATGTCGGTCATCATTTCCACGCCAGCCGGGGTGGCGGCAGCGAAGAACTTGAAGATCAGCGGAAACACGAAGTAATAGGCGAACGCCATGCCGACGTAGAACAGCAGGATGCTGGAGATCAGCAGCGGTACCGCGACACGTTTTTCGTGCTTGTACAGGCCCGGTGCGATAAAGCCCCAGATCTGGTGCAGGATCACTGGAATCGCGAGGAACAGCGAGACCATCATCGTCAGCTTCAGCGGCGTCAGGAACGGCGACGACACATCGGTGGCGATCATCGTCGCGCCGACCGGCAGGTACTGGCGCAACGGCGTCGAGACGAAGGTGTAGATCTGCTGGGTGAAGGCGAACAGCCCGGCAAAGATGATGAAGATCGCCGCCACACAACGCAGCAGGCGGGTGCGCAGCTCGGTGAGGTGCGAAACCAGCGGCATGTGCTGGTCGTTTTCCGGAAGATCGCTCATGGGGCTCGCGGCGGCAAAGTAGGATCGTGAGGCGCTGGTGTAGTAGGCGCGGCAGTTGGTGCTACGTGTTCAACCGGAGAGTCTGCTACGGCGGGCGTCGGTACTGTCGGCGCGACGGGTGCAGGCGTCGGAGCAGGTGCAGCAGGTGCATGAATTGTCTGCTCACCGACAGGCTCAACCGGCGTCGGCTCCTGCTGGTTCGGATTGAAGATTTTCCGCGCCTCTTGCTCCAGCGACAGAATATGTTCGTTATGCAGTTGCCGACGGATCTCGTCGGCACCGATTTCACGTTCAACTTCCTGTTTGATCGCGTTGAAGCTGCGCTTCAGGCGGCCGACCCACAAACCGGCGGTGCGCGCAGCGCCCGGCAGACGCTCGGGGCCGAGCACCAGCAGGGCAACGAGGCCGACGAGCAGCAGTTCAGAGAAGCTGATACCAAACATTAGTCAGTGCTCACACGTCTTTGCGGATCGGCTCTTCGACTTTCTGCGCCTGCACGTCGATCGTGTGCGGCGGGTTGGCCTGCGCGGTGGTCTGCGGCTGCACTGGTGGCACAGGCTGCGCTGGCGGGGTCACGCTCGGCTCGGCGGGTTTTTCGTCGTCGTTCATGGCTTTGCGAAAGCCCTTGATCGATTCGCCAACGTCAGTGCCGAGGTTTTTCAGTTTCTTGGTACCGAACACCAGCACCACGACAATCAGAATGACGACCCAGTGTTTCCAGTCAAAAATGCCCATGTGGCGGTTCCTCTCTAAAAGTTGTTCAGGCGGACGGACGCGAGGCTTTCTCGACGTGTCCGGACAGGCCGAAGCGACGGTCCAGTTCATCCAGCACGGCCTGCGGATGCTGCCCCAGTTGGGCAAGCATGACCATGCTGTGAAACCACAGGTCGGCGGTCTCGTAGATGACATCGCTGCAGTCACCGCTGATCGCGGCATCCTTGGCGGCAATAATGGTTTCGACCGACTCTTCGCCGACTTTCTCCAGAATCTTGTTCAGCCCCTTGTGATACAGGCTGGCGACATACGAACTGTCGGCGGCTGCGCCTTTGCGCTCCTCAAGTACCTGAGCGAGGCGGGTCAGGGTGTCACTCATGTGTGTGTCCTGCGCAATAGATGGCGTGCGGGTCTTTCAGTACCGGGTCGACCGTCTTCCAGTCGCCGTTTTCGAAGACCCGGTAAAAGCAGCTTTGACGGCCGGTGTGGCAGGCGATGTCGCCGACCTGTTCGACCATCAGGATGATCACGTCGGCGTCACAGTCCAGACGCATCTCATGCAGAGTTTGCACATGGCCGGACTCTTCGCCCTTGCGCCACAGCTTGCCACGGGAACGTGACCAGTAGATTGCACGATTCTCTGCTGCGGTCAGTTCGAGCGCTTCGCGGTTCATCCAGGCCATCATCAATACGCGCCCGGTCTTGTGATCCTGGGCAATTGCCGGCACCAGGCCGTCAGCGTCCCACTTGATCTCGTCCAGCCAGTTTTTCATCTTCAGTTCCTGAAAAGCAGCTTCGAGTTTCAAGCTTCAAGCTGCAAGTAAAAGCAGGTTGCGGTGTGTCTGTGTCGCCTTGCATGCAGTTTGCAGCTTATAACTTGCAGCTGATTCGTGCTATCGGCGAACGACCAGATACAAACCGACCGCGATCATGATTCCGGCGGGCCAGTGCGACCAATCGGTCAGCGGGCCACCTGCGGCGAGGATCGCACCGCCGGCCAGATGCGCGCAGCCGAGCAGGCGCAGGAACCAATCGTCCTTGCGTTTGCGCCACGGCGGCGGCGGGTCTTTGGCGTGGGGCTGCGACATGCGTTCGAGCAGATCGCGGGCCATGTTCGACAGGTGCGGAATCTGCTCCAGCTGGCTCTGCACATTGCCCAGCAAGGCTTTCGGGCTGACGCGTTCGCGCATCCAGCGCTCGAGAAACGGCTGCGCGGTGTTCCACAGGTCCAGGTCCGGATACAGCTGACGGCCAAGGCCTTCGATGTTCAACAGGGTCTTCTGCAACAGCACCAGTTGCGGCTGCACTTCCATGTTGAAGCGGCGTGCGGTCTGGAACAGGCGCATCAGCACCTGGCCAAATGAAATATCTTTCAATGGTTTTTCGAAGATCGGTTCGCACACCGTACGGATCGCCGCTTCGAATTCGTTGAGCTTGGTTTCCGCCGGCACCCAGCCCGAATCGATGTGCAACTGCGCGACACGGCGGTAGTCACGCTTGAAGAAGGCGAACAGGTTGCGCGCCAGATAATCCTGGTCTTCCGGGGTCAGGATGCAGTCGATGCCGCAGTCTATCGCGATGTCCTGCGGGCTCCACGGGTTGACGGTGCTGACGAAGATGTTGCCCGGGTGCATGTCGGCGTGGAAGAAACTGTCGCGAAACACCTGGGTGAAGAAAATCTCGACGCCGCGCTCGGCGAGCATTTTCATGTCGGTGCGCTGGTCGGCGAGGGTTGCCAGATCGGTGACCTGAATCCCGTAGATGCGCTCCATCACCAGCACTTTCGGCCGGCACCAGTCCCAATAGACTTGCGGTACATAAAGCAGCTGCGAGCCTTCGAAGTTGCGGCGCAACTGGCTGGCGTTGGCCGCCTCGCGCAACAGATCGAGTTCGTCGTAAATGGTCTTTTCGTAATCCTGCACCACGTCGACCGGGTGCAGCAGGCGCGCGTCAGCGGAGAATTTTTCCGCCGCGCGGGCGAGGATGAACAGCCATGCCAGATCCTGCGCGATGATCGGTTTCAGGCCCGGGCGAATCACCTTGACCACGACTTCTTCGCCGCTTTTGAGCTGCGCCGCGTGCACCTGCGCCACCGAGGCCGAGGCCAGCGGGGCAACGTCGAAACGGCTGAACACTTCGCTGATTTTCTTGCCCAGCTGTTCTTCGATCAGCTTGATCGACACTTGCGAATCGAACGGTGGTACGCGGTCCTGCAGGAGCATCAGCTCATCGGCGATGTCTTCCGGCAACAGGTCGCGACGGGTCGAAAGGATCTGCCCGAACTTGATGAAGATCGGCCCAAGATCCTGCAACGCCAGGCGCAAGCGCGCGCCACGGTTGAGCTCCAGCGGCTTGCGCGGCAGCCAGCGCCACGGCAGCAAAAAGCGCACGGCCAGAAGAAACCAGGGCAGTGGCAGATCGAACAGCAGGTCATCGAGGCGGTAGCGGATCACGACGCGCTGGATGCGCAACAGACGGCGGACGGCAAGCAGCTTCATGCGTTATCGCTTGGGTCGAGGGATCGGGAAAGGCGCTCGAAACGCGCCTCGAGTCGTTCCAGATCAAGTTTGATCCGGTCCAGTTCGCTGAATCGCGCTTGCGCTTCGCGTTGCCCGACGAGGGTGCGCGATTCTTCGGCGAGGTATTCGGCAAGATTCTGGTTGAGGCTGGCAAATCCTTGTTGATACCAGCGCGCGCGGCTGCGCAGGTGGCCACCGAGCAGTTGCGTGGCGACTGGGCCGAGCCAGCGCGAGAGTTCGTACTCCCAGTCCAGCTCGAGGTCTTGCAGCACGCCGGCCAGTTCCAGCAACACACCGCTGTCGCCATCGAGTTCGACTTCCGGTGCGTGCAGCACGGCGGTCTTGTTTTTGCTCAGGGCCAGTTTCACCAGGCTCGAAGCCGGTGCGCGCAACGTGCAATCGACGTCCGCTGCCCACTGCGATGCCAGCATCAGGCCTTCGTCACTGGGCAGGATGAACAGTTGCAACGCCGGGCTGCGGCAGTCGACCGCGATCACTTTGCCGGTCAGATGCGCCAGGCGCGGCAGCGCCGTGCTGTCGAGACGCAGCACCCGGTTGAGGCCGAGTTCGACGCTGGCGAGCAGCCCGGTGAGCAACATCAGGGCTTGATGCCGCGGTGCAGGGCGACGATGCCTGCAGTCATGTTGTGATAGGTCACGCGGTCGAAACCGGCCTCGACCATCATCGACTTCAGGGTTTCCTGATTCGGGTGCATGCGGATCGATTCGGCCAGGTAGCGATAGCTTTCCGAGTCGTTGGTGATCAGCTTGCCCATCAGCGGCATGAAGGCGAACGAGTAGGCGTCGTAGGCTTTGGACATCAGTGCGTTGGTCGGCTTGGAAAATTCCAGCACCAGCAGGCGTCCGCCGGGCTTGAGCACGCGCAGCATCGAACGCAGCGCGTCCTCTTTGTGCGTCACGTTGCGCAGGCCGAAGGCGATGGTCACGCAGTCGAAATGGTTGTCCGGGAATGGCAGTTTTTCCGCATCTGCCTGGACGAATTCGACGTTGCCGGCGACACCCAGATCGAGCAGGCGATCACGGCCGACCTTGAGCATCGATTCGTTGATGTCGGCCAGCACGACCTGACCGGTCGGGCCGACGAGGTTCGAGAACTTGCGTGTCAGATCACCAGTGCCACCGGCGATGTCGAGCACGCGGTTACCGCTGCGCACGCCGGACAGTTCGATCGCGAAACGCTTCCACAGACGGTGCATGCCGCCCGACAGAAGGTCGTTCATCAGGTCGTATTTAGCGGCTACGGAATGAAAAACCTCAGCGACTTTTTCCGCTTTCTGGCTTTCCGGAACGTTTTTGAAGCCGAAGTGAGTGGTGGGTTCGGCATCGCTGCCTTTGCGCTGATCAGTCATATCGCTGTCACCAAAAGAGAATGCGCGACATTCTAATCCCCAAGCCATGCTTTGTCTTGGAATGGCTAAAGGTAAGATGGGCAACCTTCGGGACGATTTGCCGCAGATGCGGTCAAGATTCACCGTCAGCCATTCAATCATCAGGAGTTATTCCATGGCCAAAATCAGTGTTGAGCGTGCCCACACCTTGGGCAAGGAAGCCGCCCGCGAGAAGGCCGACAAGCTGGCCAAAAAGCTCAATGAACAATACGGCCTGGAGCCGCAGTGGTCGGGCGATACCCTGAACCTCAAGCGCTCAGGCGTAAAAGGCGAAGTGCATGTCGCGGACGATTCGATCAGGGTCGACGTCGAGCTTGGCCTGATGATGTCGGCCATGAGCGGCATGATCAAAGCCGAGATCGAGAAAGCCCTCGACAAAGCCTTGGCCTGACTCCAGATTGAAATCCGATCCCCTGTGGGAGCGGGCTTGCTCGCGAAGGCGGTGTGTCAGCCGACTCGAAAGTTGTCTGGCACGACGCCTTCGCGAGCAAGCACGCTCCCACATTTGTTTTGTGATGCTCCCGCTGGTTAGGGTGCCCTTTCTAATTTTTCTACCTACTTTGTGCCTGAGCCCGACACTCGTCCGGCAGTTCCTCAAACCTTCTGCGCGTGAGGTGCACCATGGCCAAAGTCATTTTGAAGAAAAAAATCGACGCTCCGACTTCGACGTTGAGCGACGTCAAATCCTATGCCCGCAAGATCTGGCTGGCAGGCCTGGGTGCTTACACCAAGGTCGGTCAGGAGGGCAGCGAGTACTTTCAAGAGCTCGTCGCCGCCGGTCAAACTGTTGAAAAGAAAGGCAAAAAAGTGGTCAGCGAAAAACTCCTCGCGGCCAACGCCGAGATCGATGACGCGGCCACCCAAGTCAGCTCGTTCAAGGGCCGCGTTGAAGTTCAGCTGGACAAGGTCGAGAAGGCCTTCGACAACCGTGTGGCCAGCGCCTTGAATCGGATCGGCATTCCGTCTAAACATGACGTTGAGGCACTCTCTGCTAAGCTCGATGAGCTGACGGCATTGCTCGAACGCGTCGCGCGAAAATCTTAAGGAGAACGGGATGGCTGGCAAAAAGAACACCGATAAAGAAAGCAGCTCGTGGGTCGGGAAGGTCGAGTCTTACTCCCGCAAAATCTGGCTGGCTGGTTTAGGCGTGTACTCGAAGATCGACACTGACGGCAGCAAACTCTTCGATGCATTGGTCAAAGATGGCGAGAAGGCCGAGAAGCTCACCAAGACTGCAGTCGGCAAGAAAGTCGAGGACTCGACCTCTTCGGCCAAGTCGCGTATCAGCGGTGTGAAAGACCGCGCCATGGGCAAGTGGGACGAACTGGAAGGGGCTTTCGACAAGCGCCTGAACAGCGCGATTTCACGCCTCGGTGTGCCGAGCCGCAATGAGGTCAAGGCGCTCAATGCCAAGGTCGATACGCTGACCAGACAGATTGAAAAGCTCACCGGTCAGAAGGCTCAGCCTGTGGCGGCGAAAACCGCTGCGGCGAAGCCCGCCACTAAAACTGCAGCGGCCAAACCTGCGGCGAAAACCGCAGCCAAGCCACTGGCCAAAGCGGCGGCTAAACCTGCTGCGAAAGCTGCAGCCAAACCGGCCGCAAAAACCGCTGCTGCCAAACCTGCAACCAAGGCTGCCGCCAAACCGGTTGCTGCTAAAACCGCAGCGAAACCTGCGGCTAAAACGGCAGCGAAACCAGCGGCCAGGCCAGCAGCGAAAACCGCTGCCGCCAAACCCGCTGCGAAGCCTGCGACCAAACCGGCTGCGGCGAAAAAGCCTGCAGCGAAAAAACCGGCCGCGCCGAAAGCCGCCGCGCCAAAACCGCCCGCCGTGCCATCAACTGCTCCAACCGCTCCGGCCAGTGCGGCAAACTCCGCTGCGGCGCCAACGGCAGCCGCCACCCCGACTGCAGCATCGACACCGTCGACGCCATCCAGTCAGTCCTGATTCCAGGGCAAATCAAAAACGCCCGGCCTGTGAAGGTCGGGCGTTTTTGTGTCTCAACAATGCCATCGATCCCTTGTGGGAGCGGGCTTGCTCGCGAAGGGGCGTGTCCGTCAACTCAAATGTCGACTGACAAGACGCCTTCGCGAGCAAGCCCGCTCCCACAGATGAAATTTGCATTCACAGGAACATTTCGTTCAGTCGTGATCCTCAAGGTACTGCAGCGCCATCCGCTCTGTCGCCACTTTCACCGGCGGCAACAGATGCGGCGCCACCAGCATCATGATCTGGTACACGACCAACCTGACCTCGCCCTCCCGGTCAAGAATCCGCTGATAATCCAGCGAGAACAGCAACGTCATGGTCACCTGCTCCACCAGTTGCCCCAGCGCCTGCGTATCGCTGACCAGTTGACCGGCAGCCTTCAACCGCGCCAGTAGCGACGCCAGCGTTCTCTTCAACGCGTTGAGCAGATTGCGAATCCCCTTGGCCAGTTTCGGCAGGCGTCCGGCAAGGTTCGACAGGTCCTGGAAAAGAAACCGGTATTGCGCCAGTCGCTCGACGATCAAATGCAGAAACAGCCAGTAATCCTCCGGCGCCAGCTCCACTTCCGGCGGCGGGTCGAGCAGCGGTGCGAGTTCATGCTGGAAGCGTTCGAACAGACCGAGAATCAGCGGTTCCTTGCCGTGAAAGTGGTAGTAGAGATTGCCGGGGCTGATCCCCATTTCGTTGGCCACCTCCATGGTGGAAACGTTCGGCTCGCCCTTCTGATTGAACAGTTGCAGCGCACATTCGAGAATCCGGTCGCGGGTTTTCATCCAGTCTTCTTAGCAAAAATTCGGTTGAGCTTCAGCGCACATGCACATAGGTGCCGGGTGCCGCTTCCATCGGTGGATAATTCGGATTGCCGAGCGTGGTGCGGGTTTCGTGCAGGGCGCCGGAGCGCTGGGCTACCCACTCCAGCCACTGCGGCCACCAGCTGCCGTCGACATGTTTGGCGTCGTAATACCAGGCGCGCGGGTCGCTGCTCAGTTTGGCGTTTTCGACGTAGGTGGCTTTAGGGTTGCTCGGCGGATTGAGGATGCTTTGCACGTGGCCGCTGTTGGACAGCACGAAGCGCCGCTCGCCGCCCAGCAGCAGGGTTGAGCGGTACACCGCGTCCCACGGCGTGATGTGGTCGTTCATGCCGGCGACGCTGAAGCTGTCAACGTTGACCTTCTGCAGATCGATCGGCGTGCCGCACACTTCAAGACCGCCAGCGTGGATCAGCGGGTTGTGCTTGAAGAAATCCAGCAAGTCGCCGTGCAGTGCCGCAGGCAGGCGGGTGTTGTCGTTGTTCCAGTAGAGAATGTCGAAGGGCGGCGGCTCTTTGCCTAGCAGGTAGTTGTTGACGAAGTAGCTCCAGATCAAATCGTTGGGGCGCATCCAGGCAAAGACCTTGGCCATGTCGCGACCGTCGAGCACGCCTTTCTGATACGAACGCCGCTTGGCTGCTTCGAGTGTCTGTTCATCGGCGAACAGCGTGGCCGGGGTTTCGATCTGGCTGTCGAGCAGGCTGACCAGATACGTCGCGCTGGCGACCCGACGCAATTGCCGTTTGGCCTGCAGATGGCCTTGCAGGGCGGCGATGGTCAGGCCGCCGGCGCACGCTCCCATGAGATTCACTTCCCGCGCGCCGCTGATCGCCCGGCAGATATTCATCGCTTCTTCCACCGCTTCGACGTAACTCGACAGGCCCCATTCGCGATGGCGTACATCGGGGTTGCGCCAACTGATCATGAACGTCTGCAGGCTGTTTTTCAGGGCGTACTGGACGAAGCTGTTCTGTGGGCTCAGATCGAAAATGTAGTACTTGTTGATTTGCGGGGGCACCACCAGCAACGGCTTGGCGTACTGCTTTTCGCTCATCGATTTGTACTGGATCAACTCGAACATTTCATTGCGAAACACCACAGCCCCAGTGGTGGTCGCTACTGTTTTGCCGACCTCGAACGCCTGCTTGGTCACTTGCCGCGGCAGGCCGTCGTTGTGCAAAAGGTCATCGAACAGATGGCTGAGACCACGCACCAGACTCTGCCCGCCGGAATTGAACAGCTCTTTGACCGCCAGCGGATTGAGCAGGGTGTTGGACGGCGCCACGGCGTCATTGAGCAGGCTGAAAGCGAAGTGCGCGCGGGCGCGATCATCAAAGCTCATGTCGCCTTCATCGATCCAGCTTTTGACCTGTTTCTGCCAGGCCAGATATGCCTGCAGGCTGCGCCGGTAAAACGGATTGAGGCTCCACGCCGGATCCGCGAAGCGGCTGTCTTGCGGATTGGTCGGGTGCAGGGTTTCGCCGAGCAGTACGCGGCCCAGTTGTCCGCCGAATTTCAACGCGTGTTTGGCGCTGTGCAACGGGTTGCGCAAGCCGTGGGCGGCGACGCTGCGCAGTGTCGACAGCAGATCCCTGCCACGCAGGCCTGCTATCGCGCTCTGGGCGTTGATAAACACGGCGGGGCTGGGCACCACGCCCGTCGCTGGTTTTTCGCGCATGACTCAACACTCCTTCGTCTTCAGGGCAAACACACTCACCGAACCAGAACACCATAGACGCTGTTGCCGGTTGCTGCCTGCGTGGCGTCCTGCCGCGCACTTGCTGGAAAAATCACTGCATAAAGTCTGCCGCCGGACTCAGCCGCCCAGCGGCGTCGGATGCGGGTGCATCACCGCGCGCTGACGTTCCTGCTCAAGAAACTTCATGATGATCGGCGCTACCGCTTCGGCGCGGGTAATCAGGAACAGATGACCGTCATCGATGATGTGCAACTGCGCGTTGGGAATGCGCCAGGCGAGCATGCGCATGTTGATCAGCGGGATCAGCGGATCGTCGTCGCCGGCCAATACCAGCGTCGGCTGATGGATCTTGTGCAGCCAGTGAATACTGGTCCAGCCGAGGCCGGCGAACAGTTGCCAGTAGTAACCGAGTTTGCCCGCCGAGCGCACTTTCGCCGCATGGCTGGCAGCCAGCGTCGGGTCACGACGGAACGAGCCGCCGTAGATCATCGGGGCGATGCGAATCACATGGGATGGCTGGATGTAGCGGCGCGGGCTGGCCATCATCCACAGCACTTTCGGTTTGCCCGGCACCATCACTGCACCGGCAGCGGTCGCGGCCAGAACCAGTTTCTTGCAGCGCTCGGGATAGTCGTAGGCGAACTGCTGCGCCAGGGCGCCGCCCCATGAGACGCCGATCACATTGACCTGACCGTAGTCGAGATAATCGAGCATCCGCGCCGTCAGTTTGGCCAGCCCTGGAAAGCGATACGGCCGGTTCGGCGTCGACGAACCGCCGACCCCGGGAACATCGAAGGCGATCACTTCCAGGTCCGGATCGAGCGCTGCGACGAACGGAAACACCAGCTCCAGGTTGGCGCCGATGCCATTGAAAATCAGCAAGGGCGTCAAATGAGGCTTGCCGGGGCGCACCGCTGTGCGAAGGGTCTGGCCATCCAGATCGACGGTGCGGAATATGAACGGTTGCGGCATGCGTGAGGCCCTGTAGATTTCAAGTCCACCTCGCCCCCTGTAGGAGCTGCCGAAGGCTGCGATCTTTTGATCTTGCATTTCAAGCAACATCAAGAGATCGCAGCCTTCGGCAGCTCCTACAGTAGGAATTTGGTGGTGTCAGTTACCGCTCGTGAACATAAGTGCCCGGCGAAGCCTCGCCCGCCGGATACGCCTTGTTGCCCAGTTTCGTCGGCGCTTTTTTCAGATTGCCCGAGCGTTCGGCCAGCCATGCCTGCCAGTACAGCCACCAGGAATCAGTGTGCTTGGTCGAGTTTTCCTGCCAGTCATCGGCGGTTGCCGCCATCTCTTCGCCGGTCATGTAGCGTGACTTCGGGTTGCCCGGCGGGTTGAGGATGCTCTGGATATGGCCGCTGCTCGACAGCACAAATTCAACTTTTCCGCCAAACAGCTGCGCCGACTTGTAGCAGGACTTCCACGGCGTGATGTGATCGTTGGTCCCGGCCAGGGAGAAGATATCGGCGGTGACCTGCTTGAGGTCGATAGGCGTGCCGCACACTTCCAGTGCATTGGGGCGGATCAGTGGGTTGTTTTTGAACATCTCGATCAGGTCGCCGTGGAACGCAGCGGGCAGACGAGTGGTGTCGTTGTTCCAGAACAGGATGTCGAATACGGGCGGCTCGTTGCCGAGCAGATAATTGTTGACCCAATAGTTCCAGATCAGGTCGTTGGGGCGCATCCAGGCGAAGACCTTGGCCATGTCTTTGCCTTCGAGCACGCCGGCCTGGTAGGAGTGGCGCTTGGCGGTCTCCAGGGTCTGCTCATCGACGAACAGCGCGACGTCGCTGTCCAGGGTGGTGTCGAGCACGCTCACCAGCAGAGTGAGGGCATTGACTTTGTTCTCGCCAAGCGCGGCGTAGTGGCCGAGCAGGGCGGTGCAGGTGATGCCGCCGGAGCAGGCGCCGAGCATGTTCACATCTTTGCTGCCGGTGATCGCCGTGACTACGTCAACGGCTTCTTTCAGCGCTTCGATGTAGGTCGACAGGCCCCATTCGCGCTGGGCCTTGGTCGGGTTGCGCCAGCTGATGATGAAGGTCGGCACGTTGTTGCGCAGACAGAAGCGCGCCAGGCTCTTGTCCGGGCTCAAATCGAACACGTAGAACTTGTTGATTTGCGGCGGCACCACCAGCAAGGGCCGTTCGTGGACCTGCTCGGTGATCGGCCGGTACTGGATCAGCTCCAGCACATCGTTGCGAAACACCACCGCGCCTTCAGTCACGCCGAGGCTCTTGCCGACTTCGAAGGCACCCATGTTGACCTGGCTCGGCATGCCGCCGTTATGCACCAGGTCCTTGGCCAGATGGGACAGGCCATCGAGCAGGCTCTTGCCGCCGGTTTCGAAGAAGCGTTTGACTGCCGCCGGGTTGGCCGCGGTGTTGGTCGGCGCCATGGCTTCAGTCATCAGGTTGATGACGAAGTGCCCGCGGGCAATGTCCTTGGGTGACAGGCTGCTGTCATCGATCCAGGCATGCAGTTCCTTGCGCCAGGCCAGATAGGTTTGCAGATAACGCTTGTACAGCGGGTTCTGACTCCACGCCGGGTCGGCAAAGCGACGATCGTCGCCGGCCGGTTGCAGGGCGGATTTGCCCAGCAGCACGTTCTTCAGTTCGAGGCCGAAATGAGTCACGTGCCTGACGCTGTGAATCGGTTGTCTGATGGCTTGTTTCAGCACCATTCGAGCAGAGGCCAGCAGATCCTTTCCGCGCAGCCCGACGACGGGGTTCAGCCCCAGGGTGTTCTCCGAGGCTTGGTACTTCAGGTCATCGTTGTTCTTGTCACTCATCTACGACGCTCCATTGTCCTGAGACGAGTACCCGGTCTTGCGCTGTCGTTTCCACAGCCAATGCCGGGTACTACTGCTCGGGTGACCGTTGATTCTGCATAGCTGCTTTACAGTCGTAGAGCACTGCAGGGAACTTGCCAGCTCCATTGGTTACCCGAGTTTAATTTTTTTCGCAAGCAGCCGATCCTCGGCCGCTCAGGCGCAGCATTCAAACAGATGAAGTTAGAAAATGCCCTCTAAAGAGCAAGAACCACGGGCTAGAGCATCAGCTTGACGAACGACTCGTTCGGATCACGGGATTTTCCGGCAGCGCGCAGCTCGGCAAGATAATCGTCCCAGAGTTCGTTCTGGCGTTTGCCGAGTTCGTAGAGGTATTCCCAGGTGAACAGGCCGCTGTCATGACCATCGTCGAAGGTCAGTTTCAGTGCGTAATTGCCGGCAGGTTCCAGCTTGCTCAGGCCTACGTTGAGCTTGCCCAATTGCAGGATCGGTTTGCCGTGACCCTGGACCTCGGCAGAGGGGGAGTGCACGCGCAGAAACTCGGCGGGCAGGGTGAACTCCTCGCCGGACGCGTAGGTGAGCGTCAGGGTTTTCGAGGCTTTGTGCAGTTTGATGTCGGTGGGAATCATGCTCAGGTATCCGTCTTGTGCGGAACCTTGTGGGAGCGGGCTTGCTCGCGAAAGCGTCGGGTCAGCCAACACAAGTGTTGAATGTGCCACCTTCTTCGCGAGCAAGCCCGTTCCCACAGTTCCATTACATCTGTAAGAGAGGCTTACAGGATATAACGGGACAGGTCTTCGTTCTGCGCCAATTCGCCAAGGTGGCTGTTGACGTATTCGGCGTCGATCAGGATCGGCTTGTCGTCATGGGCGCTGGCCAGATCGCCGGCACTGAACGATACCTCTTCGAGCAGGCGCTCGAGCAGCGTGTGCAGGCGACGGGCACCGATGTTCTCGGTCTTCTCGTTGACCTGCCAGGCGATCTCCGCCAGACGCTTGATGCCTTCCGGCTGGAACTGGATGTGCAGGCCTTCGGTTTTCAGCAGCGCGCAGTATTGCTCGGTGAGCGAGGCGTGCGGTTCGCTGAGGATGCGCTCGAAGTCTTCCGGGCTCAGCGCCTTGAGTTCGACGCGGATCGGCAAACGGCCTTGCAGTTCCGGCACCAGATCGCTCGGTTTGCTCAGGTGGAACGCACCGGAAGCGATGAACAGGATGTGGTCGGTCTTGACCATGCCCAGCTTGGTGTTGACGGTGCAGCCTTCGATCAGCGGCAGCAGGTCGCGCTGCACACCTTCCCTGGACACATCGGCGCCGCCGACATTGCCGCGTTTGGCGACTTTGTCGATTTCGTCGATGAAGACAATGCCGTGCTGTTCGACCGCTTCCAGCGCCTTGGCCTTCAGTTCTTCTTCGTTGACCAGACGCCCGGCTTCTTCGTCGCGCACCAGTTTCAGGGCTTCCTTGACCTTGAGCTTGCGCGACTTCTTCTTGCCTTTGCCCATGTTGGCGAACAAGGACTGCAACTGGTTGGTCATCTCTTCCATGCCCGGCGGCGTGGCAATTTCGATGCCGGAGACTTCGGCGACTTCGATTTCGATTTCCTTGTCATCCAGCTGACCTTCACGCAGGCGCTTGCGGAACAGCTGACGGGTATTGGAATCGCTCGCCGGCGCCTCTTCGTTGCTGAAACCCATGCGTGCCGGCGGCAACAACGCGTCGAGGATGCGGTCCTCGGCAGCGTCTTCGGCGCGGTGGCGCACGCGGGTCATTTCCTGCTCGCGGAGCATCTTGATCGCCGCGTCAGCCAGATCACGGATGATCGACTCGACGTCGCGGCCGACATAGCCGACCTCGGTGAATTTGGTCGCTTCAACCTTGATGAACGGCGCATTCGCCAGTTTCGCCAGACGCCGGGCGATCTCGGTTTTACCGACACCGGTCGGGCCGATCATCAGAATGTTCTTCGGGGTCACCTCAACGCGCAGCTCTTCAGGCAGCTGCATGCGGCGCCAGCGGTTGCGCAGGGCAATCGCGACGGCGCGCTTGGCATCGTCCTGGCCGATGATATGGCGGTTGAGTTCGTGGACGATTTCGCGGGGAGTCATGGACATAATATTTGACGGTCCTCAAGCACAAACAAGCCGTGGCACACAGGCCGCGACAGGCTTATTCAGCGAGATCCTGCTCCTCAATGGTCTGGGTGTGGTTGGTGAATACGCAGATGTCGCCGGCGATGCCGAGAGCGGTTTCGACGATTTCGCGCGCCGACAGGTCGGTCTTTTTCAGCAGGGCGCTGGCGGCGGCTTGCGCGTAGGCGCCGCCGGAACCCATGGCGATCAGGCCATCTTCGGGTTCGACCACGTCACCGTTGCCAGTGATGATCAGCGAGGCATCCTTGTTGGCGACCGCGAGCATCGCTTCGAGGCGGCTCAGGGAGCGGTCGGTGCGCCATTCTTTGGCGAGCTCGACGGCGGCGCGGATCAGGTGGCCCTGATGTTTCTCGAGCTGGCCTTCGAAACGTTCGAACAAGGTGAAGGCGTCGGCGGTGGCACCGGCGAAACCGGCGATGACCTGGCCGTGGTACAGGCGACGAACCTTTTTGGCGTTGCCTTTCATCACGGTGTTGCCGAGAGAAACCTGGCCGTCGCCGCCCATGACGACTTTGCCGTGGCGGCGGACTGAAACGATGGTGGTCAAGGGAAGAGTCTCCACGCAGCGGGGCGAAAATGCCTTATGCCCATTCATATGGGGGTGCTGGAGGGGATTTCAACCTTGGTGCGGGAGAGGGGACGAGCGGTGTCTGTCAACTGATCGTTCCCACGCTCTGCGTGGGCATGCAGCCCGGGACGCTCCGCGTCCCTTCACTGCCGGGGACGCAGAGCGTCCGTTGAGGCATTCCCACGCAGAGCGTGGGAACGATCAGCAGGTATCAGCGGCTCTGGCGTTGTTGTAACAACAGGTTGCTGAAGCCGGCGCCGGCCAGTTGTTTCTGCGCTGTGGTCAGCTGTTCGCGGTTGCTGAACGGGCCGACCAAAACGCGATACCAGGTTTCGTCTTTCACCGTGCCGGACTCCACCGCCACGGCTTGGCCGAGCAGAATGATCTGCGCACGCACCTTGTCAGCATCGGTTTCCTTGCGGAACGAACCGGCCTGAAGGAAGAACTTGGTCACTGGCGCGGCCTTGCTCACCGGTGGCGCTGGCGGCGGCGTGATCCCGGCCAGAGCCGCCTGCGCCCGTGCGGTGTCGATCTTCGCCGCTTCGGCCGGGGTTACCGGCGTAGTCGGGATGGCCGGCACTTGCGGCGTCGGCAGGGTCTTCTCCGGTACCGCGTCCGGCGGCACGATCACTTCCGATTCCGGCAGCAACGTGTAGAAATCGTACTTCGGCTTCACCGGCTGCGTCGGGCTCGGCGGGGTCTTGTTGGCCTCGGCGATCTTCGACGCTTTCTGCTGCTGCTCGACCTTCTCGCGCTTGACCGTGTCGCTGCCCTTGCCCGGTTCCAGTTTCATCAGAAACACGATGAACGCGCCGACGGTCAGGCCGATGGCCATCCACAGCCAGCCCGGAATCGGTTGTTTCGCAGGGGCCTGATAGCGGCTGGCGCCGCGCTTGGGTGCAGGTTTCTTCTTGGCGGCCAACTTACATACGCTCCAGAGTTTCCAGACCCAACAGCTCCAGGCCTTGCTTGAGGGTGCGACCGGTCAGTGCGGCCAGACGCAGACGGCTCTGCATCTGCGCCGGGGTGTCGGCAGCGAGGATCGGACAGTTCTCGTAGAAGCTGGAGAACAGGCCTGCGACGTCGTACAGGTAGGTGCAAAGAATGTGCGGCGTGCCTTTTTCAGCCACGTTGTTCAGCACTTCACCGAACTGCGCCAGCTTCGCCGCCAGCTCTTGCTCGTGCGCCGCTTCGAGGACGATCTGGCCGTCGACTTCGCTGAAGTCCTTGCCCAGTTTGCGGAATACCCCGGCCACGCGGGTGTAGGCGTACAGCAGGTATGGCGCGGTGTTGCCTTCGAAATTGAGCATCAGGTCGAAGTTGAAGCTGTAGTCGCTGGTGCGATGCTTGGACAGGTCGGCGTATTTCACCGCGCCGATACCGACGACCTTGGCGATGTTGCGCAACTCGTCTTCGGCAAGCGTCGGGTTCTTCTCTTTGACCAGGTTGTAGGCACGTTCCTGCGCTTCGGTGAGCAGATCGATCAGCTTCACGGTGCCGCCATCACGGGTCTTGAACGGACGGCCATCGGCGCCGTTCATGGTGCCGAAACCCATGTGTTCCATTTCCATCGGATGGGTGACGAAACCGGCTTTGCGCGCCACGGCGAAGACTTGCTGGAAGTGCAGGGCCTGACGCTGGTCGACAAAGTACAGCGCACGATCAGCTTTCAGCTTGCCACTGCGGTAGCGCACGGCAGCGAGGTCGGTGGTGGCGTACAGGTAACCGCCGTCAGCCTTGACGATGATCACCGGCAGCGGGTCGCCATCGGCGTTCTTGAACTCGTCGAGGAACACGCACTGGGCGCCGTTGCTCTCGACCAGCATGCCCGCCGCTTTCAGGTCGTTGACCACATTGATCAAGTCATCGTTGTAGGCGCTTTCGCCCATCACGTCGGCCATGGTCAGTTTGACGTTGAGCAGTTCGTAGATCTTCTGGCAGTGCGACAGCGAGATGTCTTTGAATTTGGTCCACAGCGCCAGGCATTCAGCGTCGCCGGCCTGCAACTTGACCACCAGGCCACGGGCGCGGTCGGCGAATTCTTCGGACTCGTCGAAACGCTGCTTGGCCGCGCGGTAGAAGTTTTCCAGATCGGACAGCTCGTCGCTGGTGATGGGGTTTTCCTGCAGGTACGCCATCAGCATGCCGAACTGGGTGCCCCAGTCGCCGACGTGGTTCTGGCGGATCACGTCGTCGCCGAGGAACTCAAGCACCCGGGCCACGCCGTCGCCGATGATGGTCGAGCGCAAGTGGCCGACGTGCATCTCTTTGGCCAGGTTCGGCGCCGACAGATCGACCACGGTGCGCTGCGCCGGGCCGGCCTTGCGCACGCCGACATGGGCGTCGGCCAGCGCGGCGTCGAGGCGCGAGGCCAGGGCCTGGGTGTTCTGGAAGAAATTGATGAAGCCCGGGCCGGCGATTTCGGCCTTGGTGACGTTTTCGTCAGCGGGCAGTGCGGCGATGATTTTTTCTGCCAGATCGCGTGGTTTCATGCCGGCAGGCTTGGCCAGCATCATGGCGATGTTACTGGCGAAGTCGCCGTGGGTCTTGTCGCGGGCGTTCTCCACCTGGATCGCCGGCGTCAGGCCTTCAGGCAACACACCTTCGTTGACGAGTTGGGTGAGGGCTTGCTGGATCAGCTGGCGAATGGTGTCTTTCATGGTCTTCTCTTTCGACCGCAAGCGCGGCGGGCGCATCGATGCGCGGGTGGAAAAACTGGGCATTATCCGTTGCGAAGACGGGCTTGCCAACCTTAGCAGGCACGATGTGGATATGTGGTGACATCAGAGTCAAAAGATCGCCGCCTTCGGCGGCTCCTACACATGAATCGGCATTTTCCTGTAGGAGCTGCCGAAGGCTCGGGCCGCGTTCGGCCGATCTTTGGATCTTTCAGCGCTTCAATACAAATCGACGGGATCAACATCCAGCGACCAGCGCACCGCCCGCCCGCTCGGCATCTGCTCCAGCACCAGCATCCAGCTGGCCAGCAAGCGGTGCAACGGCGCCCGCGCGGTCGCCTGCAACAACAGCTGTGCGCGATAACGCCCGGCACGGCGCTCCATCGGCGCCGGCACCGGCCCGAGCAACTCGATGCCGTTCAGATTCAATTCGGCCAGCAGGCGTTCGGCCTCGCTGCACGCTTCATCGAGAAAGCCTTCGGCTTGCCCCGGCTTGTGCGCTTCGGCGCGCAACAGCGCCAGATGCGCGAACGGCGGCAAACCGGCCGCGCGGCGTTCGCTCAAGGCCTGCTCGGCGAAGGCGAAATAACCTTGCTCGGTCAGTTGCACCAATAAAGGATGGTCGGCGAGGTGTGTCTGGATGATCACCTTGCCCGGTTCCTCAGCCCGCCCGGCACGCCCGGCGACCTGCACGATCAACTGCGCCATGCGCTCGCTGGCGCGGAAGTCGCCGGAGAACAGGCCGCCATCGGCATCCAGAATCGACACCAGTGTCACCCGTGGGAAATGGTGCCCTTTGGCCAACATCTGCGTCCCGACCAGGATGCACGGTTGGCCTTTCTGGATCGTCGCGAACAGCTGGTTCATCGCGTCCTTGCGCGAGGTGCTGTCGCGATCGACGCGCAGTACCGGGTAATCCGGGAACAGAATCGCCAGACGCTCCTCAGCGCGTTCGGTACCAGCGCCCACCGGACGCAGATCGACCTTGCTGCACTTCGGACACTGGCGCGGCGTGCGCTCGACGTTGCCGCAATGGTGGCAGCGCAATTCACCGTAACGCTGGTGCACGGTCATGCGCGCATCGCAACGCGAGCACTCCGACATCCAGCCGCAATCATGGCAGAGCAGGGTCGGGGCAAAGCCGCGCCGGTTGAGGAACACCAGCACCTGCTGGCCGCTGGCGAGGGTCTGGCCGATCGCTTGCTGCATCGGCCCGGAAATGCCGCTGTCGAGCGGCCGGCTTTTCACGTCCAGGCGCAAAAAGCGCGGTTGTTTGGCGCCGCCGGCGCGCTCGTTCAAGCGCAGCAGGCCGTAGCGCCCGGTGTAGGCGTTGTGCAGGCTCTCCAGCGACGGTGTGGCGGAACCGAGCACGATCGGGATGTTTTCCTGCCGCGCGCGCACCAGCGCCAGATCGCGGGCGTGGTAGCGCAAGCCTTCCTGCTGTTTATAAGAGCCGTCGTGCTCTTCATCGATGATGATCAGCCCGGGATTTTTCATCGGCGTGAACAGCGCCGAGCGGGTGCCGATAATAATGTCGGCCTCGCCATCACGGGCGGCGAGCCAGGCTTCCAGGCGTTCGCGATCATTGACGGCCGAGTGCAGCAGGGCGATCCGCGCGTTGAAGCGCTGTTCGAAGCGCGCCAGGGTTTGCGGGCCGAGGTTGATCTCCGGGATCAGCACCAAGGCTTGCTTGCCGGCTTCGAGGGACTCGCGGATCAGTTGCAGATAGACTTCGGTCTTGCCGCTGCCGGTGACGCCAGCGAGGAGAAAGGCGTGATAGCTGTCGAAGCCGGCGCGAATCGCTTCATACGCCGCGCGCTGTTCACTGTTGAGCGGCAGCTCCGGTTGCGCCAGCCAGTGTTCATGGCGGGCGCCGGGGGCGTGGCGGCGGATTTCGACTTGCACCAGCCCTTTGGCCAGCAGCAGATCGAGGCTGTCCTTGCTCAGCATCAGTTTGCTCAGCAACTGGTGCGCCACACCGTGCGGATGTTGAGCCAGCGTGGTCAGCGCCTCGCGCTGGCGTGGCGCACGGGCGACCCGCGGGTCGTCGACGCTGGCGCCGGGGGCAATCGACCAGAACCGCTCCTGGCGGGCCTCGGCCAGCTCGCCCTGACGCAGTAGCACCGGCAAGGCCCAGTTCAAGGTGTCGCCGAGGCTGTGCTGGTAATACTGCGCGGTCCACAGGCACAGCTTGAACAGCGCCGGCGGCAGCGGTGAAGTCGCGTCGAGCAGGGCCAGCGCCGGTTTGAGTTTTTCCGCCGGCACTTCACTGGTGTCGGTGACCTCGACGAGAATGCCGATCATCTCGCGCCGGCCGAACGGCACCCGCAAGCGCATGCCCGGCTGCAATTGCTCACGCCGCACCCCGGCTGGCGCCCGATAATCGAACAGGCGGCGCAGAGGCGAAGGCAGGGCGAGGCGCAAAATGGCGTCGGGCACGCGGGGGGATCTCTATAAAACAGGGAATAAGGCCGAGCGCAGATCGAATGCGGTAGAGAGCTTGCTCGCTACCGCAGGGACATGCATGCAAGGCCGGGAGCCTAGCAGACGGTCGGTCTCGGTGACAGCTTGCGCGATTGAAAAGGTCTGGTAGAATCCGCGGCCTAATTACGTGCGGTATTCAACAATAGTGTTGGGTGGCGGCACGCTAGCCTGAGGAAGACACCATGAAAGCCGATATCCATCCGAACTACCCGGAAATTGCTGTTACCTGCAGCTGCGGTAACAAGTTCGAAACTCGTTCGACCTACGGCAAAGCCATGGCGATCGACGTTTGCAACGAATGCCACCCGTTCTACACCGGTAAGCAGAAGACTCTGGACACCGGCGGCCGTGTGCAGAAGTTCGCAGACCGTTTCGCTACTTTCGGCGTCGGCAAAAAAGCCTGAGGCTGATCATTTTGGAAGGTCGTCTCGACTTCTCCAGACTGATGAAAAAGGCGTCCCTTGCGGGCGCCTTTTTTGTGTCTGCGATTTGGCTGTCCGCCGCCCAGGCGTTCTGCCCGACAGCCGCAGGGCTGACCAGCGTCAGCGTGCAGCGGGTGGTGGATGGCGACACCCTGCGCCTGACCGATGGCCGCAATGTACGCATGATCGGCCTCAATACGCCGGAACTGGGCAAGCAGGGTCGCGGCGACGAGCCGTTCGCCGTCGCGGCGCGCAAACACCTGCAGGCGCTGGTCGATGACAGTGGCGGCCGCGTCGGTCTGCGACTGGGCAAGCAGGCGAAAGACCATTACGGCCGTACGCTGGCGCAGATTTACAGCGCCAGTGGCTTCAATCTCCAAGCGCAGATGCTTGCCGCTGGCCTGGGTTTTCAGGTCGCCGTGGCGCCGAATGTCGATCTGGTCGCCTGCCAACAGGCCGCCGAACGCAGTGCACGCCAGGCCGGGCTTGGCCTCTGGCGGCAATCGCCGGTAGTCAAAGCACAGCACATCCAGCGCTCGGGTTTCGCCATAGTCAGTGGTCGGGTGAGCAAGGTGCAGCGCAATCGCGGCGGAATCTGGATCGAGTTGCAAGGCAGCCTTGTATTGCGGGTTGCACCCAATCTGCTCGGACAATTCGACAGCGCCCGCTTGCAGGCGCTGAACGGCAAGCAGATCGAGGCGCGCGGCTGGGTAATAGATCGATCCCAGCGTGGTGGCTTGCCAAAGGGTCAGCGGCGCTGGTTGCTGCCATTGACCCATCCTTCGATGCTGCACGTGCCGCGCTGAGGAAAAAATTGTAGACATTTTTGCGATTGATTGTGAACAGTCCAGCCCTTGTGCGCCGTGGCTCTTGGCCCAAAGTCGTAGGGCAGGGCGCTTGACAGCGGTGACTGCCCAGTCTTGTGGGGACTTTGCGAGGCGCGTATCCTCGCTGACCAGTCTGTCCAACAGTAAAAAAGCGGAATGCCAAAATGTCTGATCTGAAAACTGCCGCTCTCGAATATCACGCCAATCCTCGTCCGGGGAAGCTGAGTGTCGAGCTCACCAAGGCCACTGCTACCGCCCGCGACCTGTCGCTGGCCTACAGCCCCGGCGTAGCTGAACCAGTGCGCGAGATCGCTCGCGATCCTGAACTGGCCTACAAATACACCGGCAAGGGCAACCTGGTGGCAGTCATTTCCGATGGCACCGCGATTCTCGGCCTGGGCAACCTCGGCCCGTTGGCTTCCAAGCCTGTAATGGAAGGCAAAGGCGTGCTGTTCAAGCGCTTCGCCGGCATCGACGTGTTCGACATCGAAGTCGACTCGGAAAGCCCGCAAGCCTTCATCGACACCGTCAAGCGCATCTCCATCACCTTCGGTGGCATCAACCTGGAAGACATCAAGGCGCCAGAGTGCTTTGAAATCGAACGCGCTCTGATCGAGCAGTGCGACATTCCGGTGTTCCACGATGACCAGCACGGCACGGCGATCGTTACCGCAGCCGGCATGATCAACGCCTTGGAAATCGCTGGCAAAACCCTGCCGGAAGCGAAAATCGTCTGCCTCGGCGCCGGTGCTGCCGCGATCTCCTGCATGAAATTGCTGGTGAGCATGGGCGCTCGCATCGAAAACATCTTCATGGTTGACCGTACCGGCGTGATCCACTCCGGCCGTGACGACCTGAACCAGTACAAAGCGGTGTTCGCCCACGCCACCGAGAAGCGCAGCCTGGCTGACGCACTGGCAGGCGCTGACGTGTTCGTCGGTCTGTCCGGCCCGAACCTGCTGAGCGCTGAAGGCTTGCTGTCGATGGCGGCCAACCCGATCGTGTTCGCCTGCTCCAACCCGGATCCGGAAATCTCTCCGGAACTGGCCCACGCCACCCGTAGCGACGTGATCATGGCCACCGGTCGTTCGGACTACCCGAACCAGGTCAACAACGTGCTGGGCTTCCCGTTCATCTTCCGCGGTGCCCTGGACGTTCGCGCCAAGCGCATCAACGAAGAAATGAAAGTCGCCGCAGCCAATGCCCTGCGTGAACTGGCCAAACTGCCGGTGCCACAGGACGTCTGCGATGCCTACGGTGGTGCTCCGCTGGAATTCGGTCGTGAGTACATCATTCCCAAGCCAATGGACAAGCGCCTGATCACCCTGATCTCCGACGCTGTGGCCAAAGCGGCGATCGAGACTGGCGTGGCAACCCTGCCGTATCCGAAGAACTACCCGCTCAAAAGCGTGGATGACGTGTTCAACGGCTAAGTTGTTGTAGCGCTTCAAACGAAAGCCCCGGCTCGTGAGAGTCGGGGCTTTTTGTTGGGCAGAGCAATGCAGGAGCAGCCGAAGGCTGCGATCTGTTGAGCTTGCTCGCGCAGGGCAATAAAAAGCCCCGCACTTCTCACGAAGGCGGGGCTTTTCAATGGCTGCCGGATCAGAACAGATCGATCGGCGCCTGTTCATCCGCCGGCAGCGGGCTGCCCGGTACGACGCCGTTGCCCAGCTCATTCACCGACGGCGGGGTGTCTTCAGCCTTGAACAGCTCGAAGTACGCGCCCGGGGTGCTCGGCGACGCTGCACGGCCACTGACCGGGTCGACGCGCAGGCTGAGGATGCCTTCCGGCTCTGGCTGCACGTGCGGCGGTTTGTCCTTCAGTGCCGCCGACATGTAATTCATCCAGATCGGCAGCGCCACAGTGCCGCCGAACTCGCGACGGCCGAGGCTTTCCGGTTGGTCGAAACCGGTCCACACCGTGGTCACGTAGTCGGCGTTGTAGCCGGAGAACCAGGCATCTTTCGATTCGTTGGTGGTACCGGTCTTGCCGGCGATGTCACTGCGGCCCATGGCCAGTGCGCGACGGCCGGTACCGAGCTTGATCACGTCCTGCAGCATGCTGTTGAGGATATAGGTGGTGCGCCCATCGACAATCCGCTCGGCCACGGCTGGCGCCTGTGGCACTGCCGGGTTGCCCGCTGCTTCGCCGCCAGCCGGAGCGGCATTGACCGTGAACGACTCGGTGGCCGGCGCGGCGATGCCGTCGGTCGCTGAACCGCCCTGTGGCACCGTCGGCGGATTAGCGACAAACAGCGTGTCACCGTTGCGACTTTCGATCTTGTCGATGATGTACGGAGTGATTTTGTAGCCGCCGTTGGCAAAGGTGCTCCAGCCAGTGGCGATTTCCATCGGCGTCAACGTCGCGGTGCCCAGTGCCAGCGACAGATTCGGCGGCAGGTCCTGCTTGTTGAAGCCAAAACGGGTGATGTAGTCAATGGTCTTGCCTACGCCCATGGCCTGCAGCAAGCGGATCGACACCAGGTTGCGCGACTTGTACAGCGCTTCACGCAGGCGGATCGGGCCGAGGAAGGTATTGGTGTCGTTCTTCGGTCGCCAGACCTTGTCCAGGTACTCGTCGACGAACACGATCGGCGCATCGTTGACCAGGGTGGCGGCGGTGTAGCCGTTATCCAGAGCGGCGCTGTAAACGAATGGCTTGAAGCTCGAACCTGGCTGACGCTTGGCCTGCATGGCGCGGTTGTAGTTGCTCTGCTCGAAGGCGAAACCGCCGACCAGCGAACGGATCGCGCCGTTCTGTGGATCCAGCGACACCAGCGCTCCCTGCGCCTGCGGGATCTGGCTGAATTTCAGCGAGTTGTCTTTCTGCCGCTGTACGCGGATGAGATCACCGACCTGGGCGACATCCGAAGGCTGACGCGGATTGGCGCCCATGCTGTTGGTGTTGAGGAACGGCCGCGCCCATTTCATCGTGTCCCAGGCGACATGTTCTTCGCCGGTGCGGGTCAGAACCTGCAGGCCGGTTTTGTCGACCTGGGTGACGATCGCAGGTTCGAGGCTGCTGATGGTGCGCTGTTTGGTCAGTTCGCTGGCCCAGGCTTCGCGCGTCTTGCCTGGCAGGCGCGACTCGGGGCCACGGTAGCCGTGGCGCTGGTCGTAGGTCATCAAGCCTTCGTGCAGCGCGGTATTGGCCATTTCCTGCAGGTTACTCGGCACCGTGGTGACGACCCGGAAACCTTCGGTATAGGCGTCGCTGCCATAACGGCCGACCATTTCCGCACGGGCCATTTCGGCGATGTACGGTGCGTTCACTTCCGGCGTCGGCACGTGGTAGCTGGCGTTCAGCGGCTCGTTGACCGCCGCGGTGTAGTCGGCTTCGCTGATCTTGCCCAGCTTGTACATGCGCCCGAGGATCCAGTCGCGGCGTTCTTTACTGCGCGCCGGGTTGGCCAGCGGATTGAAGCGCGACGGTGCTTTCGGCAGGCCAGCGATCATCGCCATCTGCGCCAGGCTGACGTCGCGAATCGATTTGCCGTAATACACCTGCGCCGCCGCCTCGATGCCGTAGGCGCGGTTGCCCAGATAGATCTTGTTGACGTACAGCTCCAGGATCTCGTCCTTGGTCAGCTGCCGTTCGATCTGCAGGGCGAGGAGAATTTCCGTGGTTTTACGCGAGAAGCTGCGCTCGCTGGTGAGGAAGAAATTCTTCGCCACCTGCATGGTGATCGTGCTGCCGCCGGACTGAATGTGTCCGCTCTTGACCAATTGGGTCGCCGCGCGCATCAGGCTGCTCGGGTCGACACCATAGTGGTTGGCAAAATTGTCGTCCTCAGCACTGAGTAACGCATTAATGAAGTTGGGGGGAACGTCGGCGAAACGGATCGGTGTGCGGCGCATTTCGCCAAATTCTGCGATCAACTTGTCGTCGCTGCTGTAGACGCGCAGAGGAATCTGCAACTGAATGCTTCTCAGCGCCTCCACAGACGGCAAACCCGGACTAAGGTAAAGAAAGGCGCCGCTGAGACCTAAGAGCAGTCCGCAGAAAACGGCGACGATGGACCAACCGAAAAATTTCAGCAGACGAATCAAGGCTTTTGGACATCCAGAGCAAAGAATGAATTTGGCACGGGGCTGCGGTTACACACAGAGCCATCCGCGCGGGCAGTAAAAAGCGGAAAAAATCGCTGGGCATTATAAGCACTTTTCCGTCGGGGGCGTCATTGGCGCTTCTGTCAAGGTGGGGGTCAAGGAACGCAATGCGTATTACAGAGTCCGTAACTCACGGAAAGTCATAGGGAATTGGTAGTGCTGGGACTCTTCAATAAAAAGACCAATGCGTTACTGGGGATCGACATCAGCTCCACGTCGGTGAAGCTGCTGGAACTGAGCCGTCAGGGCGAGCGTTTCCGGGTCGAGGCCTACGCGGTAGAGCCGTTGCCGGCGAACGCCGTGGTCGAAAAGAACATCGCTGAACTCGAAGGCGTCGGCCAGGCGCTGAGCCGGGTGCTGGTCAAGGCGCGCACCGGGGTCAAGAGCGTGGCGGTGGCGGTGGCCGGTTCGGCGGTGATCACCAAGATCATCGAAATGGACGCCGGGCTGTCCGACGATGAACTGGAAAACCAGCTCAAGATCGAGGCCGACCAATACATCCCCTATCCATTGGACGAAGTCGCCATCGACTTTGAAGTCCAGGGCGTCTCGCCGCGCAATCCCGAACGAGTCAGCGTACTGCTCGCCGCCTGTCGCAAGGAAAACGTCGAAGTGCGTGAAGCGGCGCTGGCGCTCGCCGGCCTGACCGCGCGGGTGGTGGATGTCGAGGCCTACGCGCTGGAGCGTTCGTTCGGCCTGCTCGCGACGCATCTGGCGGCGTCTCAGGAGCGCCTGACCGTAGCGGTCGTCGACATCGGCGCCACCATGACCACCCTCAGCGTCCTGCACAACGGCAAGATCATCTACACCCGCGAGCAATTATTCGGTGGACGCCAGCTTACCGAAGAGATCCAGCGCCGCTATGGCCTCACTGTCGAACAGGCAGGCCTGACGAAGAAGCAGGGCGGCTTGCCTGACGATTACGTGAGTGAAGTCCTGCAGCCATTTCGTGAAGCGCTGGTGCAGCAGGTTTCACGTTCACTGCAGTTTTTCTTCGCCTCCGGCCAGTACAACGCGGTCGACCATATCCTGCTGGCCGGCGGTACTGCCTCGGTGCCTGGCCTGGATTGTCTCATCGAGCAGCGCCTGAACACACCGACCCAGGTGGCCAACCCGTTTGCCGACATGGCCTTGGGCAGCAAGGTCAACGCCGGTGCGCTGGCCAGTGACGCGCCGGCATTGATGATTGCCTGCGGGCTCGCGCTCAGGAGTTTCGACTGATGGCGCGGATCAACCTTCTACCCTGGCGCGAAGAGCGCCGCGAAGAACGACGCAAACGCTTCCTGCTGATCCTGATCGGCGTGCTCGCAGGCTCGATCGGCGCGGTGCTGATTGCCGATCAGATCATCAGCGCGGCCATTGAGCGGCAGATGGCGCGCAACGATTACATCGGCAAACAGATCGCTGTGGTCGATGAGCGCATCAAGCAGATCAGTGAGCTGAAGGCGCGACGCCAGCAACTGGTCGAACGCATGCGCATCATCCAGGACCTGCAGGGCAACCGGCAAATCAGTGGGCGAGTCTTCGATCAACTGGCGCGTACCTTGCCGGACGGCGTGTATTTCACTGATGTGAAAATGGCCGGCAAGACCCTGTCCATCAGTGGCGCGGCGGAGTCGAACAACCGGGTCTCCGAGCTGATGCGCAACCTCGACGCGTCCGACTGGTTCGACGCGCCGAGCCTGAATGAGGTCAAGGCCAGCAGCGCCGATCAGATCGAACAGGCCAATGTCTTCCAGCTGACCGTTCGTCAGACCCAGCCCAAGGTTGCGGAGGACGAACAATGAACGCCTCCGAGTGGCTGCAGAGCCTGCGCAATGTCGATTTCAACGACCTCGACACCAGCAACATCGGCTCCTGGCCGCCGGCGGTGAAAACCCTGTGCGGTGCGCTGGTGATGGTGTTGATCCTCGCGCTTGGTTACTACTTCTTTATCAGCGATATGGAAAATCAGCTCGACCTCAAGCGCGAGGAGGAAACCACGCTCAAGGAACAATTCGCCAGCAAGGCGCGGCTGTCCGCGAATCTTGAGCTGTACACCCAGCAAATGAAGCAAATGGAAGACACCTTCGGCGTGTTGCTGCGGCAGTTGCCCAGCGACACCGAGGTGCCGGGCTTGCTCGAAGACATCACCCGCACCGGTCTGGGCAGCGGTCTGGAATTCGAGGAGATCAAGCTGCTGCCGGAAGTTACGCAGCCGTTCTACATCGAACTGCCGATCCAGATCACCGTAACCGGCGCCTATCATGACCTTGCGACTTTCGTCAGCGGCGTCGCCGGACTGCCACGGATTGTCACTCTGCATGATTTCGAACTGGCGCCGGCCAATCCCGAAGGCGGGCCGAAGCTGCGCATGAGCATCCTCGCCAAGACGTATCGCTACAACGACAAGGGGTTGGAGAAATGACCCCGATTCGTTATCTGGTCCTGCCGATGATGCTGGCGTTGAGCGGCTGCGGTGGCGGCGATGACTTCAGCGACCTCGACGCCTACCTCAACGAAGTGCGCCTGCGGCCAGCGGGCAAGATTGAACCAACGCCGACATTTCGGTCTTACCCCACATTCACCTACAGCGCCGCCAACCTGCGCAGCCCATTTTCGCGCCAGGCACGGGTTGATCTGGCTGGGCAGAAGCACGGCTCGCGCAACGTCAAACCCGACCCCAACCGGGTCAAGCAATACCTTGAAGGGTTCAATATCGAGCAATTCGAAATGGTCGGCACGATTGCCAATGCCTCGGGCTCGTTTGCGCTGCTGCGCGGCGCGGGCGGGGTGCATCGCCTCAAGGTCGGCGACTACCTGGGGCGCAACGATGGCCGCATCGTCGCCATCACCGCGACCCAGGTCGATGTCGTCGAGATTGTGCCCGACGGCGACGGCGCCTGGCTGGAGCGGCCGCGCACCATTCCTTTGAAAGAGCACTCATAGTGGAAGTCGAACAATGAACAGGATTTTCTCCACCCTCGGTTTTTCGCTATGGATAGCGCTGCTGTCACCGATGGTACTGGCGGCCAATCTGAAAGCGCTGGATGTTGCCGCGCTGCCGGGTGACCGCGTCGAACTGAAGCTCTCGTTCGACGGCCCGCCACCACAGCCCAAGGGCTACACAACCGAATCACCGGCGCGCATCGCGCTGGATCTGCCAGGCGTGACCAGCCAGTTGGTCAACAGGAATCTTGATCTGGGCAGCGGCAACGCGCGCACGGCCACGGTAGCCGAAGCCAAGGACCGTACGCGGCTGATTGTCAGCCTGACGCAGTTGGCGCCCTACACCACGCGAGTCGAGGGCAATCATCTGTTTGTGGTGATCGGTCAGGGCGCCTCCGCCGCGGCCCCTCGCCCGGCCGCCGTTGCGCCGCGTGCTGCCACCACTGCTGCGGCTCCCAGCCGATCTTCGCTGCCGCGCAGTCGGACGATTCGCGGCGTCGATTTCCAGCGCGGTACCGAGGGTGAAGGCAACGTGGTCATCGACCTCTCAGATCCGACCATCGCCCCGGATATTCAGGAGCACGACGGCAAGATCATCCTCAGCTTCGCTCGCACGCAATTGCCGGAAAAACTCCGCGTGCGCCTCGACGTCAAGGACTTCGCCACCCCGGTGCAGTTCGTCAACGCAGCAGTTACCGGCGATCGCACGGTGATCAGCGTCGAGCCCAGCGGCACCTTCGACTATTCCACGTTTCAGACCGACAACAAGCTCACCGTGAGCGTTCGTCCGATGAGCGTCGACGACCTGCAAAAGCGCAACGCCGACCGTCAGGCCTATGTCGGCGACAAGCTCTCGCTGAATTTCCAGGACATCGATGTGCGCTCGGTGCTGCAGTTGATCGCTGACTTCACCAACCTCAACCTCGTGGCAAGCGATACGGTGCAGGGTGGCATCACTTTGCGCTTGCAGAACGTGCCGTGGGATCAGGCGCTGGATCTGGTGCTGAAAACCAAAGGTCTGGATAAACGCAAAATAGGTAACGTGCTGCTGGTCGCGCCGGCCGACGAAATTGCCGCGCGCGAGCGCCAGGAACTGGAGTCGCAAAAACAGATCGCCGAGCTGGCGCCATTGCGTCGCGAGCTGCTGCAAGTCAATTACGCCAAGGCCGCAGACATTGCCAAGCTGTTCCAGTCGGTGACCAGTGCCGAGGCGAGAGCCGATGAGCGCGGTTCGATTACTGTCGATGAGCGGACCAACAACATCATTGCCTACCAGCCCCAGGATCGCCTCGACGAATTACGGCGAATCGTGGCGCAACTGGATATTCCGGTGCGCCAGGTGATGATCGAGGCACGCATCGTTGAGGCCAACGTCGATTACGACAAGAGTCTGGGCGTGCGCTGGGGCGGTTCGGTGCAGAACAAGGGCAACTGGAACGCCTCCGGGGTCAACGGATCGTCGAGTACCATCGGTACGCCGGGCAGCACCGGCACCAACTCGCCGTTCGTCGATATGGGCACGGTCAACAATACCTCGGGAATAGGCATCGCTTTCATCACCGACAACGTATTGCTGGATCTGGAGCTGACAGCGATGGAGAAAACCGGCAACGGCGAAATCGTTTCGCAGCCGAAGGTGGTTACCTCGGACAAGGAAACCGCAAAGATCCTCAAGGGCACCGAGATCCCCTATCAGGAAGCGAGCTCCAGCGGCGCGACTTCGGTGTCGTTCAAGGAGGCTTCACTGTCGCTGGAAGTCACCCCGCAAATCACCCCGGACAACCGCATCATCATGGAGGTCAAGGTCACCAAGGACGAGCCGGACTACCTGAACAAAGTGCAGGATGTACCGCCGATCAAGAAAAACGAGGTCAACGCGAAAGTGCTGGTCAATGACGGCGAGACCATCGTTATCGGCGGTGTTTTTTCAAATACTCAGAGCAAGGTTGTAGATAAGGTGCCATTTCTTGGCGATGTGCCGTATCTTGGCCGCCTTTTCCGGCGTGATGTGGTTTCGGAGAAAAAATCCGAGCTGCTGGTATTTCTCACTCCGCGTATCATGAATAACCAGGCGATTGCTGTGAGTCGTTGATTCTGTGCGAAATTTGATACTTGTAGGACCGATGGGTGCTGGCAAAAGCACCATCGGCCGATTGCTGGCCAAAGAGCTGCGCCTGCCGTTCAAGGATTCCGACAAGGAAATTGAGCTGCGCACGGGTGCCAATATCCCATGGATCTTCGACAAGGAAGGCGAGCCCGGCTTTCGTGATCGTGAGCAAGCGATGATCGCCGAGCTGTGCGCATTCGACGGCGTGGTGCTGGCGACTGGCGGCGGCGCGGTGATGCGTGATGCCAATCGCAAGGCCCTGCATGAAGGCGGGCGCGTGGTGTATCTGCACGCCTCCGTCGAACAGCAGGTCGGCCGCACTTCCCGCGATCGCAATCGGCCGCTGTTGCGTACTGCCGATCCGGCGAAAACCTTGCGCGACCTGCTCGAGATCCGTGATCCCCTTTATCGGGAAATCGCCGATCTGGTGGTGGAAACCGACGAGCGGCCGCCACGCATGGTGGTGCTCGACATTCTCGACCGCCTCGCGCAATTGCCACCCCGTTAAAGCAGCGCCAGAAATGCGCTATCCTCGGCGTCCTGTCAGCGTTTGCCGAGGGTGTGGCGGATGCCGGTCGAGCGGCGTCATACCGCTACAGGCCGCAGAACACCAATAATTTCAGGGCAGGATGCCTGCTTCCATCTTCACTGTGGGGACACATGCAGACACTCAAGGTCGATCTAGGCGAGCGCAGCTACCCGATTCATATTGGCGAAGGTCTGTTGGATCAGCCGGAACTGCTGGCGCCGCATATCCATGGGCGCCAGGTAGCAATCATCTCCAACGAAACCGTCGCGCCGCTCTATCTCGAACGTCTGACCCGCAGCCTGACGCAGTACTCGGTGATCTCGGTGGTGTTGCCCGACGGCGAAGCCTTCAAGAACTGGGAAACCCTGCAGCTGATTTTCGACGGCCTGCTGACCGCCCGTCACGACCGCCGCACTACCGTGATCGCCTTGGGCGGCGGAGTAATCGGCGACATGGCCGGCTTCGCTGCCGCCTGCTATCAGCGCGGTGTCGATTTCATCCAGATACCTACCACGCTGCTGTCGCAGGTCGATTCGTCGGTCGGCGGCAAGACCGGCATCAACCATCCGCTGGGCAAGAACATGGTCGGCGCGTTCTATCAGCCGAACGTGGTGCTGATCGACACCGCATCGCTGAAAACCCTGCCACAGCGCGAGTTGTCGGCGGGCCTGGCGGAGGTCATCAAGTATGGCCTGATCTGCGACGAACCGTTCCTGACGTGGCTGGAAGACAACGTCGACGCCCTGCGTGCGTTGGACCAGAGCGCGCTGACCTATGCGATCGAGCGTTCCTGCGCGGCAAAGGCTGCTGTGGTCGGCGCCGATGAAAAGGAAACCGGCGTACGCGCCACGCTCAACCTCGGCCACACCTTCGGCCACGCCATCGAAACCCACATGGGCTATGGTGTCTGGCTGCATGGCGAGGCGGTGGCGGCGGGTACCGTGATGGCGCTGGAAATGTCCGCGCGCCTTGGCTGGATCAGCGAGCAGGAGCGTGACCGCGGCATTCGTCTGTTCCAGCGTGCCGGTCTGCCGGTTGTTCCGCCTGAAGAGATGAGCGAAGCCGATTTTCTCCAGCACATGGCAATTGATAAAAAAGTGATCGACGGTCGTCTGCGCCTGGTGCTGCTGCGCCGGATGGGCGAAGCGGTAGTGACCGACGATTATCCGAAAGAGGTTCTACAGGCCACGCTGGGAGCGGATTACCGCGCCCTGGCTCAGCTTAAAGGTTAAAACGATTCCGATGACTAGTTTGCATGCCGACGAGGCGTTTCTCGGCCATTTCCAGTTAAGTCACGACCCGTTCGCGCCACGGGTGCCGGGCTTCAAATTCTTTCCGGCCCAGCGCAAACCGGTGCTGGGTCAGCTGCATCATCTGGCGCGCTACAGCCAGCTGCTGCTGGTGGTCACCGGCCCGCAGGGCAGCGGCAAGACCCTGCTGCGGCAGGCGCTGGTGGCCAGCACCAACAAACAATCGGTGCAGAGCGTAGTGGTTTCCGCCCGTGGCGCCGGTGACGCGGCCGGCGTGCTGCGTCAGGTGGCGCAGGCGCTGGATGTCGCGCAGGCCGAGGTCGGCGCGATTCTCGAGCAGGTGGTGCAACTGGGTCTGACCGGGCAGGAAGTCTATCTGCTGGTGGACGATGCCGAGCAGCTCGACGAGTCGGCGCTGGAAGCGTTGATGGCGCTGGGCGCGGGCACGCCGGAAGGTCGCCCGCATGTGTTCCTGTTCGGCGAGTCGTCGCTAATCGCCCAGCTTGAGGCTTTGCAGCTCGAAGAAGAGCGTTTCCACGTCATCGAATTGCAGCCCTACACCGAAGAAGAGACCCGTGAATATCTCGACCAGCGGCTGGAAGGCGCGGGGCGGGGTGTCGAACTTTTCACTGCAGATCAGATCTCTGATATTCACGAAAGCTCCGAGGGCTGGCCTGGCAACATCAACCAGGTCGCTCGCGATGCACTGATCGAAGTCATGATTGCCAGCCGCTCTGCGGTCAAGCGTCCAAGTATGGGGTTCAACATGCCGAAGAAACACGTATTGGCGATTTCCGCCGTCGTTGTGGTCGCGGTTGCCGCCGCCTGGCTGATGCCGGGTCGCAGCAAGGCACCGACCACCGGTGCTCCGGCCAATGAACAGGCGCAACTGCCACTGGGTCAGGGCGCAGTGAATGGCGCCAACCCGTCCGTCGAATTCGCCGGCAACACCCAGCCGATGCCGCTGCCGTTGGTCGGCAACTCGCAGCCGGTCATGCGTGGCCCGCTGGCCGAAGCCGCCGGTGGCATCACCGAAGGCGACGACGGTGTGCCGCTGGAAGGCTCCAGCGATACCCCGCCAACCGTGACCACCTCCGCGCCGCCTGCGGGCGTTCCGGCCGGCCCCGCGCCGACGCCGGTTCCGACCCCTGCCGCCAAGCCGGCGCCAACCCCGGCACCGACGCAGATCGCCACGGCCAAACCTGCTCCGGCTACGCCTGCGCCAGCCGCGAAACCGGCACCGGCACCGGCCAAACCGGCCACCGCCACCAAGCCTGCCGACAAGCCGGTCACCGTCGCCAAAGCCGCCGGTGGCAGCTGGTACGCCGGTCAGCCGACCGGCAACTACGTGGTGCAGATCCTCGGCACCAGCTCGGAAACCGCCGCGCAGAACTTCGTCAAGGAGCAGGGCGGTGAGTACCGTTATTTCAAGAAAGTCCTCAACGGCAAGCCGCTGTATGTGATCACCTATGGCAATTTTGCCAATCGTGATGCGGCCGTTTCTGCCATCAAGGCCTTGCCAGCGAAGGTTCAGGCTGGTAAACCTTGGCCTCGCACTGTCGCCAGCGTCCAACAGGAACTGGCAACAACTCGCTGAAGATTCGGCGGCCTTACCCAGGCCGCCTCTCCCGGCACCTCAAAATCTCCATGAGTGCGCGCTTTCTGAAAAGGATGCGTGCCTTGTGGTGTCTGCGTCACAGTAGTCTTTGAGTCGTTGCGGTCAGAATTTAAAAAAGTTTTGACTAGCACAGCAGATCGCTTTAAACCTTTCACAAATGCGACATGAATTTGCGACAGTTCGTCGTCAAATTTGTGAGCCTCTGTGTCGCTGTGTACAATGACCACCCTTTTGCCCCCGCTAAGCCGGCGTACGTTCGGCGCGGAACGCAAGTGGTTGAATTGAAAAGAAATTTGCCTCGAATAGAGGCAGCCTGGTGAGAAAGTGTCTATGAAAGCAGGTCTGTACCAACCAGATGAATTCAATTATAACTGCGGTTTCGGCCTGATAGCTCATATGCAGGGAGAGCCCAGTCATAC
>NZ_JBITTW010000007.1:0-63274 GCF_044542195.1 Pseudomonas sp. NPDC079367 | reverse complement strand
CCAATATGCAAACGGCCATCGAGGCCCTGACCTGCATGACCCACCGCGGTGGGATTAATGCCGACGGCAAGACCGGTGACGGTTGCGGTCTGCTGATTCAAAAACCCGACGCCTTCCTGCGAGCCATTGCCCAGGAAAGCTTCGGCGTCGAAATGCCCAAGCAATACGCGGTGGGCATGGTGTTCTTCAATCAGGATCCGGCCAAGGCCGAAGCTGCTCGCGAGAACATGAACCGCGAGATCCTTGCTGAAGGACTGCAACTGATCGGCTGGCGCAAAGTGCCGATCGACACCAGCGTCCTCGGCCGCCTTGCCCTTGAACGCCTGCCGCAGATCGAGCAGGTCTACATCGGCGGCGAAGGCCTGAGCGATCAGGACATGGCCGTGAAGCTGTTCAGCGCCCGTCGCCGTTCATCGGTGGCCAACGCCGCTGACACCGATCATTACATCTGCAGCTTTTCGCACAAGACCATCATCTATAAAGGCCTGATGATGCCGGCCGACCTGGCCGCGTTCTATCCAGACCTGAGCGACGAGCGCCTGCAAACCGCGATTTGCGTGTTCCACCAGCGCTTCTCCACCAACACCCTGCCGAAATGGCCGCTGGCGCAGCCGTTCCGCTTCCTTGCGCACAACGGCGAAATCAACACCATCACCGGTAACCGTAACTGGGCTCAGGCCCGTCGGACCAAGTTCACCAATGATCTGATGGATCTGGAAGAACTCGGCCCGCTGGTCAACCGCGTCGGTTCCGACTCCTCGAGCATGGACAACATGCTCGAGTTGATGGTCACCGGTGGCATCGACCTGTTCCGTGGCGTGCGGATGATCATCCCGCCTGCGTGGCAGAACGTCGAAACCATGGACCCGGATCTGCGTGCATTCTACGAGTACAACTCGATGCACATGGAGCCGTGGGACGGCCCGGCCGGCGTGGTCATGACCGACGGTCGCTACGCGGTGTGTCTGCTCGACCGGAACGGTCTGCGTCCGGCGCGCTGGGTCACCACCAAAAACGGCTTCATTACTCTCGCGTCGGAAATCGGCGTGTGGAACTACCAGCCCGAAGACGTGCTCGCCAAGGGCCGCGTCGGCCCTGGCCAGATCTTCGCCGTGGACACCGAAACCGGGCAGATCCTCGACACCGATGCGATCGACAACCGTCTGAAGTCGCGTCATCCGTACAAGCAATGGCTGCGCAAGAATGCCCTGCGCATTCAGGCGACCATGGAAGACAACGACCACGGTTCGGCGTTCTATGACGTCGATCAGCTCAAGCAGTACATGAAGATGTATCAGGTCACGTTCGAAGAGCGCGATCAGGTACTGCGTCCGCTCGGCGAGCAAGGCTACGAAGCTGTTGGCTCGATGGGCGATGACACGCCGATGGCCGTGCTGTCCCAGCGTGTGCGCACGCCGTACGATTATTTCCGCCAGCAGTTCGCGCAGGTGACCAACCCGCCGATCGACCCGCTGCGTGAAGCGATCGTGATGTCGCTGGAAATCTGCCTCGGCGCCGAGCGCAACATTTTCCAGGAGTCGCCGGAACACGCCTCGCGCGTGATCCTCAGCTCGCCGGTCATTTCCCCGGCCAAGTGGCGTTCGCTGATGAACCTCGACCGTCCGGGTTTCGAACGGGCGATCATCGACCTCAACTACGACGAAAGCCTGGGCCTCGAAGCGGCGATCCGAAACGTTGCCGATCAGGCTGAAGAAGCCGTGCGCGCCGGGCGTACCCAGATTGTCCTCAGCGACCGCCATATCGCCCCGGGCAAGCTGCCGATCCACGCTTCGCTGGCGACCGGTGCAGTGCACCACCGCCTGACCGAAAAAGGCCTGCGTTGCGATTCCAACATCCTTGTTGAAACCGCGACCGCCCGTGACCCGCATCACTTCGCCGTGCTGATCGGTTTCGGTGCCTCGGCGGTCTATCCGTTCCTGGCTTACGAAGTGCTGGGCGACCTGATCCGTACCGGTGAAGTGCTGGGCGACCTCTACGAGGTATTCAAGAACTACCGCAAAGGCATCACCAAAGGTCTGCTGAAGATCCTGTCGAAGATGGGCATTTCGACCATCGCTTCGTATCGTGGTGCGCAGCTGTTCGAGGCCATCGGCCTGTCCGAAGAAGTGTGCGACCTGAGCTTCCGTGGCGTGCCGAGCCGCATCAAGGGTGCGCGTTTCGTCGACATCGAAGCCGAGCAGAAAGCGCTGGCCGTCGAAGCCTGGAGTCCGCGCAAGCCGATCCAGCAGGGAGGTCTGCTGAAGTTCGTCCACGGTGGCGAATATCACGCCTACAACCCGGACGTGGTCAACACGCTGCAAGCCGCTGTGCAGCAGGGCGACTACGCCAAGTTCAAGGAATACACCTCGCTGGTGGACAACCGTCCGGTGTCGATGATTCGCGACCTGTTCAAGGTCAAGACCCTCGACACGCCGCTGGACATCAGTGAAGTCGAGCCGCTGGAATCGGTGCTCAAGCGCTTCGACTCCGCTGGTATCTCGCTGGGCGCATTGTCGCCGGAAGCTCACGAAGCCCTGGCCGAAGCCATGAACCGCCTCGGTGCGCGTTCCAACTCCGGCGAAGGGGGTGAAGATCCGGCGCGTTACGGCACCATCAAGAGCTCGAAAATCAAGCAGGTTGCCACCGGCCGTTTCGGTGTGACTCCGGAATACCTGGTCAACGCCGAAGTGCTGCAGATCAAGGTCGCCCAAGGCGCCAAGCCGGGCGAGGGCGGGCAACTGCCGGGCGGCAAGGTCAACGGGCTGATCGCCAAGCTGCGTTACGCAGTGCCGGGCGTGACCCTGATTTCGCCACCGCCGCACCACGACATCTATTCGATCGAAGATTTGTCGCAGCTGATCTTCGATTTGAAACAGGTCAACCCGCAGGCACTGGTTTCGGTGAAGCTGGTAGCAGAAGCGGGCGTCGGCACCATCGCCGCCGGTGTGGCCAAGGCCTACGCGGACTTGATCACCATTTCCGGCTACGACGGTGGCACCGGTGCTTCGCCGCTGACTTCGATCAAGTACGCTGGCGCGCCGTGGGAACTCGGCCTGGCTGAAACTCACCAGACCCTGCGCGGCAACGACCTGCGCGGCAAAGTCCGAGTGCAAACCGACGGCGGCCTGAAAACCGGCCTCGACGTGATCAAGGCCGCCATTCTCGGCGCTGAAAGCTTCGGCTTCGGCACCGCGCCAATGATCGCGCTGGGCTGCAAATACCTGCGCATCTGCCACTTGAACAACTGCGCCACCGGCGTCGCGACCCAGAACGAGAAGCTGCGCAAGGATCACTACATCGGGACCGTCGACATGGTGGTGAATTTCTTCACCTACGTCGCCGAAGAAACCCGTGAGTGGCTGGCCAAACTCGGTGTGCGCTCCCTCGAAGAGCTGATCGGTCGTACCGATCTGCTGGAAATCCTCGAAGGCCAGACCGCCAAGCAACATCACCTGGACCTGACGCCGCTGCTGGGCAGCGATCACATCCCGGCGGATAAACCGCAGTTCTGCGGTGTTGAGCGCAACCCGCCGTTCGACAAAGGCCTGCTCGCGGAAAAAATGGTCGAGCTGGCCGCGCCGGCGATCAACGACATGAGCGGCGCCGAGTTCGATCTGGACATCTGCAACTGCGACCGTTCGATCGGCGCGCGGATATCCGGCGAAATCGCCCGCAAGCACGGCAACCAGGGTATGGCCAAGGCGCCGATCACCTTCCGCTTCAAGGGCACGGCCGGGCAGAGCTTTGGCGTGTGGAACGCCGGCGGTCTGAACATGTACCTGGAAGGCGATGCCAACGACTACGTCGGCAAAGGCATGACCGGCGGCAAGCTGGTGATCGTGCCGCCGAAGGGCAGCGTCTATAAAACTCAGGAAAGCGCCATCATCGGTAACACCTGCCTGTACGGCGCCACCGGCGGCAAGCTGTTCGCCGCTGGCACCGCCGGCGAGCGTTTTGCCGTGCGTAACTCCGGTGCCCACACCGTCGTGGAAGGCACTGGCGATCACTGCTGCGAGTACATGACCGGTGGTTTCGTCTGCGTGCTGGGCAAGACCGGTTACAACTTCGGCTCGGGCATGACCGGTGGTTTCGCCTACGTGCTCGATCAGGACAACACCTTCGTTGACCGGGTCAATCACGAACTGGTGGAAATCCAGCGGATCAGCGGCGAAGCGATGGAAGCCTATCGCAGCCACCTGCAGAACGTGCTGAACGAGTACGTCGCCGAAACCGACAGCGAGTGGGGTCGTGAACTCGCCGAGAACCTCGACGATTACTTGCGGCGTTTCTGGCTGGTCAAGCCCAAGGCTGCCAGCTTGAAAACCCTGCTTTCCAGCACTCGTGCCAACCCGCAGTGATATGCGCCTGAAGAGTTTGATGAGGTTTTAACAATGGCTGAACGTCTGAATAACGACTTCCAGTTCATCGATGTCGGGCGCAAGGATCCGAAGAAGAAACTGTTGCGTCAACGCAAGAAAGAGTTCGTTGAAATCTACGAACCGTTCAAACCCCAGCAGTCGGCCGATCAGGCCCACCGCTGCCTGGGCTGCGGCAACCCGTATTGCGAATGGAAGTGCCCGGTGCACAACTTCATTCCCAACTGGCTCAAGTTGGTGGCCGAGGGCAACATCCTCCAGGCCGCCGAGCTGTCGCACCAGACCAACACCGTGCCGTATGTGTGCGGCCGGGTGTGCCCGCAGGATGGTCTGTGCGTGGGTGCCTGCACCCTCAACGACGGCTTCGGCGCGGTGACCATCGGTTCGGTCGAGAAGTACATCACCGACACCGCGTTCGCCATGGGCTGGCGCCCGGACATGTCCAAGGTCAAGCCGACCGGCAAACGCGTGGCGATCATCGGTGCAGGCCCGGCGGGGCTGGGTTGTGCCGACGTGCTGGTGCGTGGCGGCGTAACCCCGGTGGTGTTCGACAAAAACCCGGAAATCGGCGGCTTGCTGACCTTTGGTATCCCGGAGTTCAAGCTGGAAAAGACCGTGCTGAGCAATCGTCGTGAAGTCTTCACCGGCATGGGCATCGAGTTCCGTCTCAACACCGAAGTCGGCAAAGACGTGACCATGGAACAACTGCTTGCCGAGTACGACGCGGTGTTCATGGGCATGGGCACCTACACCTACATGAAGGGTGGTTTTGCCGGTGAGGATCTGCCGGGTGTTTACGACGCGCTGGACTTCCTCATCGCCAACGTCAACCGCAACCTGGGCTTTGAAAAGTCGCCGGAAGATTTTGTCGACATGAAAGGCAAGAAGGTTGTGGTACTCGGCGGTGGCGACACGGCGATGGACTGCAACCGCACCTCGATCCGCCAGGGCGCCAAGTCGGTGACCTGCGCTTATCGTCGTGACGAAGCGAACATGCCCGGCTCGCGCAAAGAGGTGAAGAACGCCAAGGAAGAAGGGGTGAAATTCCTCTACAACCGCCAGCCAATCGCCATCGTTGGCGAAGACAAGGTTGAAGGCGTGAAAGTCGTCGAGACCCGTCTCGGCGAACCAGACGCCCGTGGCCGTCGCAGCCCTGAGCCGATCCCGGGTTCGGAAGAGATCATCCCGGCCGACGCCGTGGTCATCGCCTTCGGCTTCCGCCCGAGCCCGGCGCCGTGGTTCGAGCAGTTCGAGATCCAGACCGACAGCCAGGGCCGCGTTGTTGCGCCCGAGCAAGGTCAGTACAAGCATCAGACCAGCAACCCGAAAATCTTTGCCGGTGGCGACATGGTGCGCGGTTCCGACCTGGTGGTAACGGCGATCTTCGAGGGGCGTAATGCGGCTGAGGGGATCCTTGATTACTTGGGCGTCTGAGCACATTTCAAGCTGAAACATGATCAAAACTGTGGGAGCGGGCTTGCTCGCGAATGCTGTGTATCAGTCACAAATGTGTCGGCTGCCCCACCGCTTTCGCGAGCAAGCCCGCTCCCACTTTGGTTTCTGCGTGTTCAAGATAACGCGACAAATTGACCCGATAGACAAAAGGCTGACCCACATCCGTGCCTTTTGCGTCGCGCTCTGAGAAAATGCCCGCACTTTTTTTCCGGATGCCGACATGACTGCCCTGAAGAACGACCGTTTCCTCCGCGCCCTGCTCAAGCAACCCGTTGACGTCACCCCCGTGTGGATGATGCGCCAGGCCGGTCGCTACCTGCCGGAGTACCGCGCCAGCCGCGCCCACGCCGGCGACTTCATGAGCCTGTGCATGAATCCGCAATTCGCCTGCGAAGTCACTCTGCAACCACTCGACCGCTATCCGCAACTGGACGCGGCGATCCTGTTTTCCGACATCCTCACCATCCCCGATGCCATGGGCCAGGGCCTGTACTTCGAGACCGGCGAAGGCCCGCGCTTCAAGAAAGTCGTCAGCACGATGGCTGACATCGAAGCCCTGCCGATCCCCGATCCGCACAAGGATCTTGGCTACGTAATGGATGCGGTCAGCACCATCCGCCGCGAGCTCAACGGCCGCGTACCGCTGATCGGCTTCTCCGGCAGCCCGTGGACCCTGGCGACCTACATGGTCGAAGGTGGCTCGTCGAAAGACTTCCGCAAGACCAAAGCCATGCTCTACGACAACCCGCAAGCCATGCACCTGCTGCTGGATAAACTGGCGCAGTCGGTGACCTCCTACCTCAACGGCCAGATCATGGCCGGTGCACAAGCGGTGCAGATTTTCGATACCTGGGGCGGCAACCTGTCTGCGGCGGCGTATCAGGAATTCTCCCTGGCCTACATGAAGAAAATCGTCAGCGGCCTGATCCGCGAGAACGACGGCCGCAAAGTGCCGGTGATCCTCTTCACCAAGAACGGCGGCCTGTGGCTGGAAAGCATCGCCGAAGCCGGCGCCGATGCTCTGGGCCTGGACTGGACCTGCGACATCGGCAACGCCCGCGCCCGCGTCGGCGACAAGGTCGCGCTGCAAGGCAACATGGACCCGACCGTGCTCTACGCCAAACCGGAAGCGATCCGCACTGAAGTCGGGCGCATCCTCGCCAGTTATGGCAAGGGCAGCGGCCACGTGTTCAACCTCGGCCACGGCATCACGCCGGAAGTTGATCCGGAACATGCCGGTGCGTTCCTGCGTGCGGTGCATGAGTTGTCGGCGCAGTATCACGAGTGATCGGCGCACAATAAAAAACGCCCGGCCAATGCCGGGCTTTTTTTAGATCGAAAGATCGCAGCCTCCGGCAGCTCCTACATCGGGATTTGCGTTTCCCTGTAGGAGCTGCCGAAGGCTGCGATCTTTTGCTTTTAAGCTTTGACACCGCCAAGAGGCGGCAACTTCGCCAGCTTCAACGCCACCAGCAGGGCAACGAGCAGCAGCGCTCCGATAAACAGGCCGATCCCGTTCCATCCGCCCAGATGCCAGAACACCCCGCCCGCCGTACCAGCAATGCTCGACCCGGCGTAATAACTGAACAGATACAGCGACGACGCCTGTCCCTTTGCCTTCAACGCACGTCGGCCGATCCAACTGCTCGCCACCGAGTGCGCGGCAAAAAAGCCGAAGGTGAACACCAGCATGCCGACGATCACCAGCAGCAACGAGGTGAACATGGTCAGGGCCAGTCCGGCGAACATCAGTGCAATGGTCGCCCACAACACTTTGCGCCGCCCCAGTTTGTCCGCCAGTGAACCGATCTTCGCCGAGCTGTAGATTCCCGACAGGTACACCACCGAGAGCAACCCGACGTACACCTGATCGAGGTGGTACGGCGCCGCCAGCAAGCGATAGCCGATGTAGTTGAACAGCGTGACGAACGCGCCCATCAACACAAATGCTTCAAGAAACAGCAGCGGCAGGCCGGCGTCGCGAAAATGCATGGTGAAACCGTCGAGCAGGCTACGCGGGTGCAGTGAGCGGGAGCGGAAGTTGCGCGACTCCGGGAGGATCTTCCAGAACACCGCCGCAGCGATCAGCGCCAAACCGCCAATCACCAGCATCGCCGTGTGCCAGCTGACAAAGTCGATCAGCACGCCGGTGATCAAACGTCCGCTCATCCCGCCGATCGCGTTGCCGCCGATGTACAAGCCCATCGCCAGACCGATGTGTTGTGGATGAATTTCTTCACTCAGATAGGTCATCGCCACCGCGGCCAGACCGCTCAACGACAGGCCGATCAGGGCGCGCATGATCAGCACGCCGTGCCAGCTCGGCATCATCGAGCTGGCGATGGTGCACAGCGCGGCAGCGAACAGCGCCGCGACCATCACTGGTTTACGGCCGATGCGGTCGGAAATCGGCCCGGTGATCAGCAGACCGAAGGCGAGCATCCCGGTGGCCACCGAGAGGATCAGGCTGCTCTGCGCCGCGTTGATTCCGTATTCGTGCGACAGCAGCGGCATCATCGGTTGCACGCAATAGAGCAGCGCGAACGTCGCAAAGCCGCCACAGAACAGTGCCAGCACCGTGCGCATGAACGCCGGCGTGCCTTTTTCGATGTAGATCTCCTGCAGCTCGACGAGGGCATCGTCGTCGGCAGAGGGCGGGACTTCGTGGGCAAGGGGCGCGACAGCAGTTTTCACTTCAGACCTCGGAAAGCACAGCCGGGCAGGCAATGAAAAAATCATATAGCTGGCTAATGTTTCTATCCAATATATTGTTCGACCTGTTTGATAGCCTCAGCGACCTAATGGGAATCCCATGGAATTGCGTCATCTGCGTTACTTCATTGCCGTCGCCGAAGAACTGCATTTCGGCCGCGCCGCTCAGGCGCTGGGCATTTCGCAGCCTCCACTGAGCCAGCAGATTCAGGCGCTGGAACAGCAGCTCGGTGCGCGGTTGTTCGAGCGAACCAATCGTCGGGTCGAGCTGAGCGAGGCGGGCCGGTTGTTTTTGCAGGAGGCGCGCCTGGTGCTGGCGCAAGTCGACAAGGCGGCGGACGTTGCTCGCCGCGCGCAACTTGGCGAGCTGGGTGAGTTGAAGATTGGTTTCACTTCGTCAGCACCGTTCAACTCGACGATTCCCCAGGCGATTTTTTCCTTCCGTCAGCGCTTTCCGGCGGTGCATCTGAATCTGCGCGAAATGAGCAGCACCATGGTCGCCGATGCCTTGGTGGACGAGTCGATCGAAGTCGGCATCATGCGCCCGCTCGGATTGCCGGATTCGCTGAGTGTTGTGGAGTTGATGCGCGAGCCATTGGTGGCGGTGCTCAGTTCCAAGCATCCGTTGGCTCAGGGCAGCGACGAAGGTCTTTTTCTCTCGGCGCTGGCGCTGGAACCTTTCGTATTTTTCCCACGCAGCTATGGCAGCGGGCTCTATGCACAACTGTTGAGCCTGGCCCGTGACGCCGGCTTCAGTCCGCATTTTGCCCAAGAGGCCGGCGAGGCAATGACCATCATCGGTCTGGTCGCAGCGGGCCTCGGTGTGTCAGTGCTGCCGGCGTCCTATCAACGTATGCGCATCGACGGCGTGGTCTATCGCCCGCTGCTTGATCCTGAAGCAATTTCAGCGGTATGGCTGGTGCAGCGCAAAGACCAGAAATCGCCGATGGCAAAGGCGTTTGTCGAACTGCTTACGCGCAAGGTTGAGCCGCAGAAAACCTGAAATCAAAAGATCGCAGCCTTCGCCCTTCAAGGCAATCGCACCAAATCCCCCTTCAAAGCGACCCGGGTAACAAAAACTCCTGCCCGGCACTCGTAAGTATTCAAATCCTTGCGTACACGCTGGTCGTAGTAGCTGACGATATTGACCACCGCATTCGCCCCGACCCGCTTGGCATCAGCCTGCAATTTGATCAGATTCGACTGCAACACCCATTCGCACGAAGCCTGATCGCTCTTGTTGAAACCGTTGGTTTTCAAATCACTGACCACCCCTCGGCGCAACAACTGCTGAGTGCTCTGCGGCCCGTTGCCGATCAGGTAGAACTTCACACTGCCATCCAGCCGACCGGCGCGAATGGCGTCCGACAGCACGGTTTCGAAAGGCATGTACATAAGGTTGGTGGCATGGCTGGCACTGGGCAGCAGGAGGATAAGCGCAGCGGCCAACAGGACTTTCACTTGCATGGTCATCTCCTTTGACGGTGAAAGAGAAACACGAGGGCAGGTGATGGTGCTGCGACCTGCATCAGCGAGTGTAGATGCTGCTGAATCACCGCAAATAAAAAGGGCGCCAAACGGCGCCCTTTGTCGTTTCTGGCGTTTACTGAACCTTCGCCAAATCACCCTTCAGCGCAACGCCCGCCATGATCGCGCCGGCGTGGCATTCGTAGGTTTGCGCGTCCTTGCGCTCGTTGCGCTTGTAGAAGCTGACGATGTTGGTCACGGCGTTGGCGCCGGCGTTTTTTGCGGCCTGGTGCAGGCTGATGATTGCCGATTGGGCTACCCACTCGCAGGCGACTTCGTCGGACTTGTTGAAGGCGTTGGTTTTCTTGTTGGTCACGGCGTCGGGGCTGACGACGGTGACTTTACCGGCTGGGGTGTTGCCGGCCAGATAGAACTTCACGCTGCCATCGATCTTGCCGGAGCGGGTCGCTTCGGCGACCGCTTTGTCGAATGGCAGGTAGACCGCCGTGTCGCGGGCCTGGCTCACCGCTGGCAAAGTGCAGAGCAGCAGGGTGACGGCAGCGAGTTTTTTTAAGTGCATGAAGGTCTCCTTGACCTGGATTGATTCGGTTATGCCCAGCGGCGGAAGATCAACGAAGTGTTGACGCCGCCGAAAGCGAAATTGTTGTTCATCACGTAGTCGTGGTGCATCTGGCGGAATTCGCCGCGCAGGTAATCGAGCTTGCCGCAGTGCGGGTCGACCTCGTCGAGGTTGAAGGTGTGCACGTACTGATCGCGATTCATCATCTCGATGCTGAACCACGACTCCAGCGCACCGCAGGCGCCGAGGGTGTGGCCGAGGAAACTCTTCTGCGAGCTGATCGGCATGTGTTCGCCGAACAGGCTGCTGGTGGCCAGCGTTTCGGCGATGTCGCCCTGCTCGGTCGCCGTGCCATGGCCGTTCACATAGCCGATGGCGTCCGGGCTGAGGCCGGCATCTTCCAGGGCCAGCTCCATGGCGCGGCGCATCGTGATCTGCTCCGGGCGGGTGGTGTGCTGGCCATCGGCGTTGCTGCCGAAACCGACGATTTCCGCGTGAATGTGCGCGCCACGGGCGAGGGCATGCTCCAGCTCTTCGAGTACCAGCATGCCGCCGCCTTCACCGATCACCAGACCGTCGCGGCCCTTGTCATACGGGCGAGGGCTGCTCTGTGGCGCATCGTTTTTCAGACTGGTGGCGTAGAGCGCGTCGAAGACCATGGCTTCGGTCGGGCACAGCTCTTCGGCGCCGCCAGCGAGCATCAATGGCAAGCGGCCGAACTTGATCGCCTCGTAGGCGTAGCCGATGCCCTGGCTGCCGCTGGTGCAGGCGCTGGAGGTGGGAATCAGACGCCCGGTGAGGCCGAAGAAAATGCTGATATTGGCGGCGGTGGTATGCGGCATCATCCGCACGTAGGAGTTGGCGTTCAGCCCTTCGGCCACCGAGTTGAGCAGCATGTTGCCGAACGCTTTGATTTCGTCAGTGCTGCCAGTGGACGAACCACAAGCGACGCCCATGCGCCCGTCCTTGATCGATTCGTCACCGAGCAGGCCGGCGTCGGCCAGAGCCTTTTCTGCTGCGCCGACCGCCAGTCGTGAGACCCGGCCCATGCTGCGCAACTGCTTGCGGGTCCAGTGCGACGGCACGACAAAGTCATCGATGGGCCCGGCCAGACGCGTGTTGAGTTCCGTGAAGCGATCCCACTCGTCCATGCGGCGAATGCCGCTGCGGTTGGCCGCGAAGTTGCCGGCAATGGTCTGCCAGTCGCTGCCCAGCGAGGTAATGCCGGCCATGCCGGTGACGACGACGCGCTTCATCAGCACAGGCCTCCGTTGACTGCCAGAACCTGACGAGTGATGTACGAGGCTTCCGCCGACATCAGGAAATTCACCGCAGCGGCGACTTCTTCAGGGGTGCCCATGCGCTGCGCGGGGATCATTTTCATCAGTTCCTCCACCGGCACGTTTTCGTCGAGCATGGCCGTGTCGATCAGGCCAGGGGCGACGCAGTTAACGGTGATTTTGCGCTTGCCCAGCTCGATCGCCAACGCCTTTGCCGCGCCGATCACGCCGGCCTTCGAGGCGCTGTAATTGACCTGGCCACGGTTGCCGATCAGACCCGACACCGAGGTGATGCAGACGATGCGTCCGGCGGCGCGACGACGAATCATCGGCATCATCACCGGGTGCAGAACGTTGTAGAAACCGTCGAGGTTGGTGCGCAGGACCACGTCCCAGTCGTCATCGCTCAGCGCCGGAAACGCACCGTCGCGGGTCAGGCCGGCGTTGAGCACCACGCCGTAATAGGCGCCGTGGTTTTCGACGTCGGCTTCGAGAATGTTTTTGCAGGTTTCACGGTCGGCGACGTCGAATTGCAGGATGCGTGCGCGGCGGCCCAATGCTTCGATTTCGGCCTGCACCGCTTGGGCTTCAGTCATGCCGCTTCGGCAATGCAGGACGATGTCATGCCCGGCCTGCGCCAGACGCAAGGCAATGGCGCGGCCGATGCCCCGGCTGGAGCCGGTGACCAGTACGGATTCAGTCATCGTGCGACTCCTTTGTCTGTTGCAGATATTGGTTGGCTTGCGGCGGACGGTACACGTTGAGCCGAGCGCTGGCATGAATGCCGTCGCCGTGGATGTGACATTCGAATACGCCCATGCCGTTGTCATCTTCCAGCGAACGAATGCCGTGGACGGTCAACTCGCTGGCAACCGGAAAGGCTTCGACGTTGCACTCGAATTTGCGCGTACCGAGCAGAAAACCCAGCTCCGGCGGATTGCCTTTTCGCCGTGCGTGGCATCCGGCGAAAGCGGCGACGCTCTGCGCCATCAGCTCGACACCGACCCACGCCGGCAGGCTGCCGTCGGGCAGGTTGAACAGGCCGTCGGGCTTGACCGTCAGGCGAGTGAAAATCTGCTCGTCATCGAAGCGCTCGATGGCGTCGATCAGAATCATGTCGCCGGCGTGCGGCAGCAGTTCGGCGAGCGGCCAGTGGCTCATGGGGCGTCTCCGATTATCAGGCTGACGTTGTTGCCGCCGAAGGCAAACGAGTTGCTCATCAGGTAGCGCGGTGCAATGGACGTCAGGCGTTCGCTCGCGGTCACCCACTTGAGCGGAGGCAGCGCGGGATCGGCGTGGCCGTCCCAGATGTGCGGCGGCAACGCATGATCAGGGTTGTCGGCGCTCAGGCTCAGCCAGCAGAACGCCGCTTCCAGCGCGCCGGCCGCGCCGAGGGTGTGGCCGGTCAGCGGCTTGGTTGACGAGCAGGCGACGCCTTCGGGAAACAGCGCAGCGACAGCCAGACTTTCCATGGCGTCGTTGTGCGCAGTGGCGGTGCCGTGCAGGTTCAGGTAGTCGATTTGCGCGGCTTGCAGACCAGCGCGGCCAAGCGCTTTCTGCATCGCTTGCAGGGCGCCGCGGCCGCTCGGCTCCGGCGCGGAAATATGGTGCGCATCCGAGCTGGCGCCCGTCCCCAGCAGGGCGATTCCCGGGCCTTCGCCGCGCTGTTTGCTCATCACGAACAGCACCGCTGCCTCGCCGATATTGATGCCGTTGCGGTTGGCGGAAAACGGATTGCAGCGTTCATCTGAAACGGCTTCCAGCGAACAAAAACCGTTCAGCGTGAGCTTGCACAGACTGTCGACGCCGCCGCACAGCACCGCGTCGCACAGGCCCAGATCGAGCAGACGCCGGGCGCTCATCAGCGCGCGGGCGCTGGAGGTGCAGGCGGTGGAAATCACGTACGCCGGGCCGCTCAATTGCAGCCATTCGGCGAGGAAATTTGCCGGCGCGCCGAGCTCCTGCTGGCGATAGTCGTACTCGCGGGGAAATTGCTGCTCGCGGATGTAATGCGCCAGGCCACGACTGGCCTCGTCGATGCCCGAGGTGCTGGTGCCGAGTACCACGCCAATGCGCTCACGGCCATAGGTCTGGATCGCGCGGTCGATGTCATCGCGGACTTGCAGGGCGGCTTCCAGCAACAGCTGATTGTTGCGACTGCTGTGTTCGAGCAGTTCGGCGGGGATCGGCGCCAATTCACCGTGCACGCCGGCGACAGGCAGCTCACGCTCGGCGACCCAGCCGGACTCGCGGCGCATCCCCGAACAGTCGCCGGCGAACAGATTGCGCGCGACTTCAGACTTGTTGCGGCCCAGGGCGCAGATCACGCCGAGGGCATTCAGGTAAGCGGTCATGGCGTCGATTCACCTAGCTGGGAAACGCGATAGTGCGGGCCTTGAGGCAGATTCAAGTCGAAGCTCAACGGTTGTGAATAGCGGACGTCCCAGCGTGCCGACAGTGAACGCTGATCGGCCTGTTGCCGAGCGTCGGGATAGTTACGCAGCAGCTCGGCGGGCGGCGTCAGGGCGAACAGCAATGCGGCGAATAATTCCCGCGCCTCGGGATTGGGCGGCAGCAGACCATCGGCCTGCCAATGCCCGTCGATCAGTTGCTGGCGGGCCTGGGGAATGCCCAGCGGATCCATCATCGACCAGCGCGTGCCGGCGCCTTCGCGCTGGATCACCAGCAGCCAGTCCTGACGTTGCCCGGCCTGCTCGCGCTCGATGTGCAGTTGCAGCGGCAGGGGCAGTGTCGGGTTGGCCGCGGGCAGTGGTGGCTGGCTGGCGCAGGCGTTCAACAGGAAGATCATGCCGACCATAAAAAACCGCCACACAGAGGGCATTGTGGGAGCGGGCTTGCTCGCGAAGGCATCGGTACATCCGACATCAATGCAAGCTGACCTACCGCTTTCGCGAGCAAGCCCGCTCCCACAGGGTTCCATGTAAGCAGGTCGAAAGTGGCGCATCAGATAGCCCCTGCAAGCGGCTTGCGCGCGACGACATTCACCAGCGTCTCTTCGCGTTCACCGAATGGCTTGGGTTTGCTCAAGCCAGATCGCTCCAGCAAACCAAAATCCTTCGACCGGCTCCACCACAGATACGGGTAGGAAACATTGCGCTCGGCAAACTCGAAACCCTGCTCGCGGATCATCTGCAGATAGCCGGCGGCGCTCTTCTGCACGTGCATCGGATGGCGGAACAGCCAGCGGATCACCCAGGTATCGATGTAAGCCTCGGTGGATTCGGCGAACAGCAGATAGCCGCCCGGCTTCAGCACGCGATAGAACTCGGCCAAGGCCTTTTCCTGCTCGACCAGATGATGAAAAGTCTGGTGACAGAACAGCAGATCGACGCTGGCATCGGCGACGTCGAGCGTGGCGCAATCGCTGCCGATCAACTCGACTGGCAGGCCCAGGCGTGCGGCTTCTTCGGCGCTGAGTTGCAGGCTGTGCGGGTCGGCGTCGACGCCGATCAGTCGCTGTGGAGCGAAGGTCTGGTGCAGGTGGCCGAACGACTTGCCCTGACCGCAACCGGCGTCCAGCAGCACTGGGTGTTCCGGCAGCGCTTCACTGAATAATCCACGCAGATCGTTGATCGCCACGCGCAGCACATGGTGCTGCCAGGTGCGGCTGCGCAGGAACCAGAGACCGAAGCGGGTTTCCTCGACGTAACTGTCGCTCAAATAATTCATGAGGCGTCCTGCGCGCAGAGTCGGGAAATCATCTTCAGCCGTCGACGCGCTTCGCTGACGAACGGGTTGCGCTCGTCCCAGGCGTAACCGGCAAGGATCGAGCAGATCATCCGGCGAATCTCCGCCTGACTGTCCTCGTAGAAAATCACGTCCTGGAAGGTGCCGGCGTACCAGCCTTCGACGTAGCAGCGGAAGGTATCGACGCCGCGTTTCAACGGCTCGGCAAACTCGCTTTGCCAGTCGACCGTTTCACCCTGGAGCTGGCGGTGCAGCACGCCGGCGGCCATGCTCGCCGAACGCATGGCGATGGTCACGCCGGAGGAGAACACCGGGTCGAGGAATTCTGCGGCGTTGCCCAGCAGCGCGAAACCCGGGCCGTGCAGGGTTTTCACATTGGCCGCGTAACCGCCGAGGGTGCGCGCCGGGGTGTCCCAGACTGCGTTGTTCAGAACCCCGGCGAGGCTTGGCGTCTCGGCGATGAAACTGCGCAGGCAGGCATCGAGATCGCTGTCGCGGCCCTGAAAATGTTCCTCAGCCGCGACCACGCCCACCGAGCAGCGGCCATTGCTGAACGGAATGGTCCAGAACCACACATCGCGATGCTCGGGATGGGTGGTGACAAGGATCTTTTCGCGGTCGAACGCCGGATTGTCGATGTGATCTTCAACATGGGTGAACACCGCCTGGCGCACCGGGAAATTCGAAGGTGCTTCGAGGTCGAGCAAGCGCGACAACACGCGGCCGTAGCCGCTGGCGTCCAGGACAAAATCGGCTTCGACGCGGTACTCGCTGCCATCTTCGCGGCGCACGTCAAGGAGTGGTTTCGTCTGATCGAAATCGACGCTGACGATTGCATCGCCATAACGGATTTCCGCACCTTGCAATGCTGCTTGATCGGCCAGCAACTTGTCGAAATCGGCGCGCTGCACCTGGAACGTGGTCGGCTTGCCGGCGGTGAAAGTGTCGCCAAAATCGAAAGCGCTGTAGCGCTCGCCCCAGGCAAACGCCGCGCCGGTCTTGCGCTGGAAACCGGCGGCGTTGACGGCGTCGAGCATGCCGGCTTCTTCGACGAAATCCAGGCAATGGCTGAGCAGGCTTTCGCCTATGGAGAAGCGCGGGAAGTGCTGGCGCTCGAGCACCAGCACATCGTGGCCTTTGCGCTTGAGCAGGGCCGCAGCGATAGCGCCGGACGGGCCGGCACCGATGATCACGACCTGACGGGATTCCATTTCAACGATTGGCACGTGAGCTCCGGGGCAAGGGACTGTTCAGATTCAGGGGCGCGCGATGCAGACCGATAAGGGCCGGCAGCAGCGTCGCGATCAGGCCCATCAGCATCAGCGCGAAATACAGCGCCGGGGTGATGAGCTGTTGTTGCAACAGCAGGTTGAGAAAGACGATTTCGCTCAGGCCGCGAATGTTCAACAGCACGCTTTCGCGCCAGCGGCTGGCCCCGGCAAACGAGGCGCCGGCCCAGCCGAGGCCGAGCCAGTTGCCCAGCAGTTTACTGGCAATCGGCACCAGCAGCAGCGCCGCCCATTGTCCGGCGTCGAGGCTGGCGAGGGCGCTGTGCACGTCGATCTGGACGATGCCGAACGTGAGGATCAGCGGGATCGCGATCCACGTTTGCAAACGGCTCATCCAACGCGCCGGCAACGGCAGCACCAACGGCACTTTCAGCAGCGCCATGCACAGCAGATAGCCGATGCCGAAAATCAGCGCGTTGAGTTTGTAATGTTCGGCCATGACCAGCAGGGCGAAGAAGCCGAGGCTGTAAGTCAGCGGGCGACGAACGCGCAGCAGGTGCAAAAGCAGCGGCACGCCGGCCATGGCCACGGGCAGCAACAGGCTGCTCAAGTGCAGGCTGCCCTGCGCGAGGCCGAACAGCGTCCAGCAGGTCAGGTCGATGAGGATCGCGGTCTGCACCAGACGCTTGGTGGCGGCGGGCGGGTAATCGATGTGGCGCAAGTACAGGTACAACACCGGGATCGCGGTAATGGCGAAGACCAGTCCGATGGCCATCGCGTTGAGCCACGGTTGCGCTGGCAGCAACCAGTACGCAACCGCCAGCCCACAAGTGAACGGCACAGCGAAACTCGGCACGGCGATTTTTACGCTCTGGCGATCCAGACGCAGGTCGATGACGTCGCTGAGGATGTGCCCGAGCAGCAAGGCGAAGCTCAGGCTGTAGAGGTTTTTCAACCAGTGCGGTGCGATCAGTTGTGCGCCGCTGAGCTGCCAGCCTGGCTCGATCCAGAAGTACATCAGCAGGGGCAAACCGAAGCTTGCCAGCAACAACTGACTGACGATCGGAATCAGGCCGAAATGGCGGCCGACCCGGGTCGCCAGGGCAAACAGTGCCAGGGCCAGCAGCCAGAAGCCGAAGACCATCATGACTTTGTCTCCGCGACCGGTGCATGGCGCCCGGCCCACGGTGCGAGCATGAAGCTGAACGCCAGACCCAGGCTCACCGACAGGCCGAAATTGCTCACCGCCGGCGTGCTGGACACTGCCAGCAGGCCGAACGACAACCACGTTGTCAGCGCCGCGAGCAAGGTGCCGAGCAGGCTTACCGCCGCGCCGCCAACCTGTTCACGCATGAGGATTGCGTAATCGACGCTGATCGCCGTCACTAGCAGCAGGCCGAACAGGCTGAACAGGGTCAGCGGCTGACCCAGCCAGCCAAGGCTGGCGAGACTGCACAGCGCCGCCAGCAGTGGCAGGGCGACGATACGCAGCGCGCCGGCCAGGCCGAACGTCAGCATCAGTACCAGCACGATCAATACGCAGGAAGCGAGTTTAAGTTCGGCGGCGCTGAGCTGCGTGGCCGCGAACACCTTGTTCAGATCACCGAGGCGATCAACCAGCGCCACCCCCGGCAGGTCCAGCGCTTGCACGCGTAGCAACGACGGATTGTTCAAGCCCTGCAGGCTGGTGATTGCCGCAACGCCGTGTTCAGTCGGACCAAGCCACAGTGTGCGATACGGTTCGCCGAGTGGGCCGGCCAGCGCGGCGTCGATGTCTTCGGCGGGCAGGGTCTGCAACTGCTGCAATTCGTTTTGCAACGCCGCCGCTGGCACGCCGAGATCGAGCAGCGGTTGCCAGAACGATGGCAGCTTGTTCAGTGATTCGCGCACTTGCTGTTGCTGACTCGGCGCGCTGATCAGTTGATCGAGGGCCAGATAGCCTTGCAGTTTTTCGAGATTGACCAGTTGCTGCAGACGCTCGCTCAGCGCTGCCTGACGCTCGAGCAATTGCTCCTGATTGGCCGCACGGACAAGAAAGAACTGGCTGGTTGGTTGATAACCGGTGATACGTGCGATGGTCTGCGCTTCGTCAGTCAGATGTTGCGGTGCACCGACCCATTGGCGAATGTCGTTTTTACTCTGCAATTGCATCAGGCCGCCGACGCAGAAGGCGATCAGCAGGGCCAGCAGCACGGGCGTGCGAATGCAGCCGAGCAGTGCTTCACGCAGGTCGATCAGGCGTTCGGCCAGGCGCAGCGGCCACTGCGCCGGGCGCAGTTGGACATTTTTCAGCAGCGCCGGCAGCAGGCAGACCGCCGACAGATAGGCGCCAAGCAAACCGGCGGCGGAGAACACGGCAATCTGAGTCAGCGCCGGGAACGGAGTCCAGGCCAGGGCCAGATAGCCGATAACGCTGGTGATCAGGCTCAGGGTCAGCCCCGGCAACGTCAGGCGCAGGGCCGGCCAACTGCGCCAGGGCTTGAGGCTCCAGCTCTTGGACAGATAGTGCAGCGGGTAATCGACGGCAACGCCGATCAGACTCGAACCGAGCACCAGCGTCATCACATGCATGTGGCCGAACAGCGCCACACAGGCCACCGCACCGAACAGCATGCCGACCAGCACCGGGACGAAGGCCAGCAGCACGCCCCAGCGGCGAAACGCCAGCAGCAGCAATAACAGAATGCCAACCGTCGCGCCGCCGCCGACCCAGGTCATTTCGCGGGTGGCCTGTTGCTGACCGTTGGCGGCGTAGAGCAAACCACTGGCGGCGAGCAACCGCACGTCGCTTTGCGCCGCTTGGTCGCGGCTTTTTTTGAGCAGATCCGCGACTTGCAGCGGCAGGTTCATGTCGAAGGCATCGCCGGTGGTGCGCGCGCGCAACATCACCCAGCTCTTGCCATCGGCATTGGCGATCAATGCGCCACTGCCGATGTCCAGTTGCACCGCGCCGTGTTTCGGCTGGCTGTTCTGGATGCGTCCGGTCAGGCCCAGCCAATCGTCCTGGCTCGGCACCAGAGTGAAACCGTTGAACGGGTCGAACAACGCCTGCACCCGCTGCTGAATGAACACGTCGGGATGTTCGCTGAGCAGTTGCCGATCATCCGCCGAGAGCATCGCCAGGCGCCCTTGCAGCAATTGCGTACGCAGCGCCGGCAAGTCGGCTTGCAGATTCCACTGCACGGTTTCGAACAGACCGCTGGCCTGCCATTGTTCGCCCAGTTGCTGGGCCATGGTCAGCGCTTGCTGGCGATCGGTGTGGCCGACCAGCACCAGCATTTCGCGGTTGAGCGGCTCCTGCATGCGCTGCTCGGCGCGCAATTCCAGCGCGTCGGGACTGGTCCCAGGCACCAGCTCCATCAGGTTGGCCGACAGCGGCGCACCGTCGCGCCACTGCCAGGCGGCCAGCGCAACGACTGCCAGCAGCATGCTCAGAAACAGCCAGGGCAGCCTGCGTTCACTCGGCAAAGTCATGTTGCTCCGCTTCGCTCAAGGGTTTCCCGGCCGTGCTGTCCTGCATGCGCAGCAGTGTGCTGTCGCCCTGGGCTTCCAGCAGCTCGATGGTTTGCACCAGAGCGCCGCCGTCGATATTGATCTGCTGGAACACTTGCTTGAGCAACATCGAACGCGGCGTCAGGGTCAGTTGCCACTGCTGCGCCGTGCCGCTCAGGGCCAGTTCAAAATCTTGCTGCAAACCGCTGCTATCGCCTTGCAGCACGGCGAGGAACAAACGGTTCTGCTCGGCGCCCGCGCTCTTGTTCGGCAGCAGTTGCCAGCCATTGTTGTCGCGGCGGGCGATGCCTTTGGCGGTGATGCGGTAATCCTGCTGCAGCGGAGTTTTCAGCAGCCACAGCAGGCCCCGGTTTTTAGCGAGGACGAAACTGCCCTTGCTGATCAGCGGCTGAGGCAAGGCGCGCAGGTGTTTTTCCTGAATGAACTGGCCGTGGATCACGTCCGGTTTCGCCAGTTGTTCACTGAGCTGTTGCAGGTCAAAGGCATTGGCCCATGACGACACGGCCAGCAGCGCCAGTGCGCCGAGGCTTCTGAAAAACACATTCATCGCAGCATCCTTTCCACGGCATCGGTGAAGACTTTGGGTGAAGCCAGTTGCATGTCGCGGCTGCTGACTTCAACAGCGACCTGCACGGAGCTTGCGCGGGTCAGGCGTTCGCCGGTCTGCAGGTCGGTGATCAGGTAATTGATCTTCAGACGGTTTTCCCACTCGACCAGACTGGCTCGAACATTCAGCCGCTGGCCGAATACTGCGCCGCGCACGTAGCGCAATTGCAGGTCGATGATCGGCCAGGCGTAACCGGACTCGACCATGTGCGTGTAGTTGTGGCCGATCTTGTCCAGCAGCGCGCAGCGTGCCACTTCCAGGTATTTGACGTAATGGCCGTGCCAGACCACATGCATGGTGTCGACGTCAAAAAACGGCACGAGGATTTCGGTGTCGGCGTGAAGCACTCCGGCGCTACGCATGCAGCCTCCAGTGTTGCGCGGCGATGCGTTGCAGGCACAGGCGCAGTTCGCCTTCCAGCGCACGGTCTTCGATGACCGGCGGGAAGTCTTTGCCGAGTTCTTCGTGCATCGCCGCCAGCGCTGGCGGCAACGGACGCGCGTTGTCGGCTTGCGCACGCAGCCACACGCCTTGATTGGCTGCGAGCAACGTGGCGGCGGCGACCTGTTCGGTCAGTTCCAGCACGCGAATCGCATCACGGGCGGCGATGGTGCCCATGCTCACCTTGTCCTGGTTGTGACACTCGGTCGAGCGCGAGAACACGCTGGCCGGCATGGTGTTTTTCAACGCCTCGGCGGTCCAGGCGCTGGTGCCGATCTGCACCGCTTTGAAGCCGTGATTGATCATCGCCCGATCCGCAGGAGCGCCGGAGAGGTTGCTCGGCAAGCCGTGGTTGTAACGCTCGTCGACCAGCAACGCCAATTGCCGATCGAGCAGATCGGCGACGTTGGCCACAAGGTTCTTCAGGCTGTCCATGGCGAACGCAATGTGCCCGCCGTAGAAGTGCCCGCCATGCAAAACGCGCTCGGCTTCGGCGTCGATGATCGGATTGTCGTTGGCGCTGTTCAGTTCGGTTTCGATGAAGCCGCGCAGCCAGTTCAGGCTGTCGGCCAGGACGCCGAGCACATGTGGCGCGCATCGCAGCGAGTAGCGATCCTGCAGACGATGCAGCGGTGCAGTCGGCGCGTCGATCGCCAGATCCTTGCGCAGCCACGCGGCCACCTGCATCTGCCCCGGATGCGGCTTGGCCGCGAACAGGCGTTCGTCGAAGTGCTCCGGATTGCCTTGCAACGCGACCACGTTGAGCGCGGTGATGCGCGTGGCCAGTTGCAGCAGGTAATCGGCGCGAGCGAAAGCGAGGCAGGCGAGGCCGGTCATCACTGCGGTGCCGTTCATCAGTGCCAGCGCTTCTTTCGGGCGCAGTACCAATGGCGTCCAGCCCAGTTCGCGATGCACGTCGGCAGCCTGACGACGTTCGCCACGGAACATCACTTCGCGCTCGCCGGACAGGGTTGCGGCGACATAGGACAGCGGCGTCAGATCGCCGCTGGCGCCGACCGAGCCTTCTTCGGGAATCAACGGCAGGATGTCGTATTCGAGAAACGCGTGCAGACGCTCGAGCAACTCGACGCGCACCCCGGAAACGCCATGACACAACGACTGCAAACGCGCCGCCAGCACGGCGCGGGTGGCTTGCGCGTCGAGCAGTTTGCCCAGGCCGCAACCGTGAAAGGTGTAGAGATGACGCGGCAGCGCCTCGACGTGATGCAGCGGCACCGCGACCACGCAGGAATCGCCGTAACCGGTGGTGACGCCGTAGATCACGCCTTCCTTGTCCAGCAGCGAATCGAGAAACCGCGCGCCCTTGGCGATGCGCTCGCGATAGTCGGCGTCAGCCTGTAACTGCACGGGTGCCTGACGGTTGGCCAGGGCCAGCACGTCTTCGATGCGCAAAGGGCGTTCGCCGAAGGTTACCGGCTCATGGGTTGGCGTCGTCATCGGTCTTCCAGAAAGGGTAAAAGTTGAACCATTGCTGCGGGGCTTCGAGGCAATAGTGACTCAGGCGCTGCGCGTAGCGGGTGGCCCACTGATGAATGACCTGCTCGCGCTCGCGGCGTGTCCACACCACTGCGTCAGCGAACGGTTCGAGAGTCAGGCGATAGTGGCCGTCGGGTTGTTTCAGGCACATCAGCAGATTGACCGGGCACTTCAACAGGCCGGCCAGCAACCACGGGCCTTGGGGGAACGGTGCCGGATGGCCGAGAAAATCCACGGTGACACTGCGCCCGCCGTGCAGCGGCACGCGGTCGCCGGCGATCGCCAGCCACTCGCCGCGCTCCAGCCGTTCGTGCAGTTGCAGCATGATCACCGGGTCGAGTTCGCTGACCTGAATCAGGCGCAGATTGGTCGCCCCGGCCTCGCCGAGCAAACGGTTGAACTGCTCGGCGTGCTTGGTGTGCACCAGCACGTTCATGGTGACTTTTTCGCCGATCTCTGCGAGCGCCCGGCACACTTCGAGATTGCCCAGGTGCGCGCCAACCAGCAGTTGCCCGCGACTGCCGCGCAACTGCTTGCGCAGCAGCGCCGGGTCGATGATTTCGATCTGCTCGATGCTCAGCTTGCCGTTCCACACGTCGAGCTTGTCGAGCAGAGAGTCGGCAAATGTCATGAACTGGCCGAACACCCGCCAGTGGCTCGGGCGCAGGTCGTCGCGCCGGCTCCACTCGGCCAGACGCTGCTGGTACTGCCAGGCACTGCGCCGGGCGATCCGGCCGAACAAAAAGAAATACAGCACGATGCCGTACAGCAACGGACTGAGCAGTCGGCGGCCGAGAACTCTGGCGGCGAACGCGGTGAATTTCATCAGCAGGAAACTGCCGCGTTCTTCGCGGTCGGCCCAGTGCTTCTTGTCGACTTCTTCGCTCATGGTTTCCACCGCCGCCAGAGAATCAGCGGCCAACGCAGCAACATGCCGAAGAACAGCCGCGTGTGCATGCTGGAGATCAGCGCGTTGTCGTGGAACAGGCGAAAGTGCGACACGCCGTCCAGCGGGTAGTGCACGCTGGTCTGCAGCCAGCGCATCGGCTGATTGCGCCAGGCCAGGCGCACGAGAATGTCAGAGTCGAAATCCATGCGCTTGCCGACTTTGGCCGAGTCGATCACCGCCAGAGTCGACGCCAGCGGATAAACGCGGAAGCCGCACATCGAATCGCGGATCTGCAACGACAGGGTGTTGATCCAGACCATCACGTGGGTCAGGTAGCGTGCGTACAAACGTCCCTTCGGCACGCTTTCGTCGAACAGCGGATAGCCGCAGATCATCGCCTGCGGATAAGCACGGGATTCGGCGACGAAGCGCGCGACGTCGTGCAAGTCGTGCTGACCGTCGGCATCGACCTGCAAGGCGTGAGTGAAGCCCAGACGCGACGCTTCGCGCAGACCGGTCATCACTGCGCCGCCCTTGCCCTGATTGGCCGTCAGGCGCACCAGAAAAACCCTGTCGCGCTCGGCCAGAGTGTCGAGCACCCGTGCGCAGGACGCCTCGCTGGCATCGTCCACCAGAATGCACGGCAGGTCTTGGGCAAGCAGGGCATCGACCACGGTGGTGATCGCGGTTTCGTGGTTGTACACCGGGATTACGGCGCAGGGGTTATGCATGGCCAGGCCCCAGGAGGATGCGCCCGCTGGAACAGGTCGCCGTGTCATTGCGGTAGGCGAAATACAGCTTGCCGCGCTCGGCATCGAAACGCAGATGCAGCTGGATTTCATCGCCGGGCCGCACCAGTTGCTGGAACTTCAGCACTTCCATGCCCGCGAACGCACCGTCCAGCTTCAGCCACTGCCGACCCAGATTCAGCGCCCACTCCACCTGCACCACGCCGGGCAGCACCGGTGCCTTGGGAAAGTGCCCGCTGAAGTAGGCCAGATCCGGCGGCACGCTGAGTTGCAGGCTCCACTCGCCGTCGCTTGCGCTTTGCTCAAGCACTTCGGGGGCTTTCGGCCGGGCGGCCAGCAGCAACGCTTCAACGTCGGCTTGTGCCAGTTTGCCCTGGCTGTTCAACGGCATTTGCCGCAGCAGGCGCCAGCGGCGGGGCAGGGCGAGCGCTTCGCAATGTTGGCTCAGATGTTTGCGCAGGGTTTCGGTGAGACCACGGCGGCCGTGCTCGCGCAGGGCGAACAGGCCAGACTCGCTGAGCACCAGCAGCGCACCGAGCGAGGCGCGGTTTTCCTGGACCACGCCGAGGCGCGCTTCGGCGACCCAGTCATGATCGACCAGAGCCTGCTCAAGCATCGGCAGCGAGATGCGCTTTTCTTCCAGTTTGACGATGCGGTCGAGTCGACCCAGTAATTCGAAGCGCCCATCGGCAGCGATGCGTGCGGCATCGGCGCTGTGTTCGATATGACCGGCAGGCAGATACGGCGAGGCAATCAGCAGGGCGCCGTCGCTGTCCTGGCTCAGTTCGACGCCGGCAAACGGCTGCCACAACGAATCGCCCTGGCGCCACGCGATGCCGCCGGTTTCCGAGCTGCCGAGGATTTCCGTCGGCCATTGCTGCAAGCGCTGTTGCAGGCTTTGCGCCGCTTCCGGCGGCAACGCGCCACCGGAAGAAAACACCCGGCGCACCGCGCTCAGGGCCGGCCAGTCAAGGTTGTCGCCCATTCGTTTCAGCAGCGCCGGGCTGGCAACCCAGGCGAAGGCCGAGTACTCGCGGCTGGCACGTTGCAAGTCTTCGGAGAACGCCAGTTGCCGGCGCACGAACGGACGCCCGGCGCACAAGGGCCACAACACGCGAAACAGCAGGCCATAGATGTGTTGCGTGGCGACGCTGCCGATGATGCAGGCTTCGCCGAGGTCTGCGCCCCATAACTGCTCCAGCGCTTCGACCTCCTTGGCCAATTGGCGCAGGGTCTTGTCGATGCGCTTGGGTTCGCCGCTGGAGCCGGAAGTGCACAGGCTCAACCGGCACTGATCGAGATCCAGTTCGGCGCCGGGTAATCCGGGGTGGGTGAAGTCATGGAGCTGCGCATCGCCCGGCTGATCGGTCAGCCACAGGTCGACTTGAGGGGCCCAGCGCTGACGCGTCTGCGCTTGCAGATCCGCCGGCAACAACACGCTGACGCCGGCACGCCACGCACCAAGCAAGGCAATGGCGAGGTCGGCGGCGTCTTCCAGATGCACGGCCAGCCCCTTCACGCCGCGAGCTTGCAGGCCAGCGGCGACACTCAGTGCCCGTGCATGCAGCTGCGCGTGATCCAGCGCCGGCGCCTGGCAGATCGCCCGTGCCGGCAACGCCTTGAGCAAAAGTTGCTCAAGTTTTATCCAATTCATGTACGGCCTCTTACCCGTTGTCGTATCAGCCATTCAATGGCAAACATCAGGCCGATCAATCCATAGGAGATCAGGCCGGTGTACAACATCCACCAATCCAGCGGCGCCCACAGGGTGAGGAGGGCAGCGCACAAACCGTTGCAGAAGAAAAACACGCTCCAGGCCAGCGTGACCTTGCGCGTATAGCGAATGGCGACCTCCGGCAGCTGTGGCTCACGCAAACGCGCCAGACGCTCGACCATTGGCGGGCCGTATTGCAGGCTGGCGCCGAACAGCACCAGCATGAATGCGCTGATCAGCACCGGGTACCAGCGCAGCAGTTGCGGGCTGTCGAACACCGCCAGCAGCAGGCAGAACACCATCGCCACGCAAGCCGTCCACAGGCTGCCGGGCTTGCGTTCGCCGGACAGGGCGCGCGCCAGCCACAGGCTGCCCAGCAGCAGCGCAAATTGCCACGGGGCAAAATGCTCCATGCCGAAATACACCGCAAAGGGGTACAGCAGACCGGCCAGCAGCAGGCCCAGGCCGATCAGTCGGCTCATGCGGCCGGTTGAACCAGACGGAACACCGCCTCGACCACGTCGCCCACGGTGCGCACCGATTTGAATTCTTCGGCGGCGATTTTCTTGCCGGTCTGGCGTTTGATGTGATCGATCAGGTCGACGGCGTCGATGCTGTCGATTTCCAGATCCTGGTACAGGTTGGCGTCCATGCTCACGCGGGCCGGATCCAGTTCGAACAGCTCGACCAGGGCATCGCGCAGGGTGTTGAAAATATCGTCACGAGTTTGCATGGTCCGGTCTCAAGCTGCCTGTTTTGCCGTGACGAATGCCGCAAGGCTGGCCACGTTGGTGAAATGGTTGCGGGTATCTTTGGCATCGGCGTCGATCTTGATGCCATATTTTTTCTGGATTGCCAGGCCCAGTTCCAGTGCGTCCACGGAATCCAGGCCGAGGCCTTCGCCGAACAGTGTCTGCTCGTCGCCGATGTCGTCGGGGCTGATGTCTTCGAGGCCGAGGGCGTCGATGATCAGCAGTTTGATGTCACGCATCAGGCTAGCGGTGTTCAGTTCGCTCATCTGCGGCGAGCTCCTTAATGAAATAGTCATGCAAATAATCGTTGAGCTTGCGTGAGGCCTGCGGTGCGGGGCCTTGCGCGGCGAAGGTCTGTGGGTCTATATCGGCCCCGACGCGAAAACTGAAGTGCACGCGGCGATGAGGGATGCGATACCACGGCTCGGCTTTGGTCAGGGTGGTCGGGCTGACCTTGATGACCACCGGGGTAACGATTTTCGCACCACGCAGGGCAATCGCCGCCGCCCCCCGATGAAAGGCCGGCGCCTGTCCCGGCCGGGTGCGGGTGCCTTCGGGGAAGATGATCAGCGTCTGGCCGTCCTGCAATGCCTGCGCGGCGGCGTCGAGCATGTCCATGCTGCCGTCGTTGCTGATGTATTCAGTGCGGCGCAGCGGGCCACGGGTGAACGGGTTTTCCCAAAGGGTTTTCTTCACCACGCAGTTGGCGTGGCGCACCAGACCGATGAGAAACACCACATCGATCAGCGACGGGTGGTTGGCGATGATCATCTGCCCCGGCCGGCCGAGGCGTTCGGCGCCCTCGATGTCGTAAGTGAGCACACCGGTGCGGGCCATGAACCGCACGAAAAACCAGAACAACCGACTGACCGTACGCCGCGCGCGAAGGCGATGTTCAAATACGTCACCGCGCAGGCAGCCAAGTAACGGAAATACCAGAAGACGCAGACACAGCCCGCCGAGCCCGAACAAAGCGAAGCTCGCAGCAGTGGCCAGCAGGCGCCAGTAGTAGGCGTCGCGGTGTTTGGCGGTCACGGGTTGCGATGCCAGGTCCATACACGATTTTTCCACGCATGTTGGCAATCAGGTTGCTGGCCGAGCAGGGTTCGCAGCAGGTTGAGCGCGTGCGGCCAGTGCGCCTTTGACCGGGTTTCGGTGCTGCTGTTCAGGGTCAGCCGCCAGTCGGTACCCGGCGTGAGCAATAAACCCAGCGCATAAGGGAACGGCACATCGTCGACCCACTGCGAATAGGCCTCGGGCGGTTGTTCTTCGGTGATCACCAGCAGCACCGCCGGGGCGCCTTCATCGAGCAGTGCCGCTGCTTCGAGCATGCCGTGTTCAAGGCCGTCGCCAGCGGCGGCGAGGGCAGTCATTTCGCTGGTTTCGCCGCGCATGATCGACCACAGGCCGATGATCGCGTTATGCACCGAAAGGCTGAACTGGGTCGGCGACAAGGGCTGTTCGGTGGCCAGATCGCGGAGGATTTCAAATGTGCGTGGGGTTTCGCCGTGCCGTGAGACGAACACCAGCGGCAGCTTGTCGCGTCCGTCGGCCAATGGCCAGCCCACGCTGAACGCCATGCGTGCGAGGCGGCTGAGGCGACGGCGTTGCATGGCCGGCAGAAACGACACATCGGGCGCGGCATCACTGCTCTGGAGCACGACCGGCTGTCGGCTCCAGGCCTGCCAGGCGTCCACGCTGTCGAGCCCGGGAGCCCACGCGCGCCATTGGGCGATGTTGAAGTTGATCACGGACATTCATCCCGCCCCTGCGGGCTTTCGTTGACGCGTTGAGTCGCCAGCGCCGCAGCACGCTTGGCTTGGCGCAGGGCGCCGGGTGGCGCGCATTATCCCGGTGCGACGGGTGTGTAGCAAATGTTGGTTACATTTTGCCCAACAAAATGTACCGAGCGGTTCGCCGTGTGGCTGTCACTTGGCCATTATCCAGATTCCACGCGGCCTGTCTGTCAGGTGAGTCTGTGATGACTGGCGGTTTTTTCCCTGCCTGTGCGCCGATATTTACACCTGACGACGTAGTCCATGTCGGTGAAGGTAGCGAAGCGTGGCCACCGGCAACTACACTCGGTCATTCTTTGATACACGGAGGTTTGGTCATGCGGCGCGTGGTGTTCAATCAGAAAGGTGGCGTGGGCAAGTCCAGCATCGCCTGCAATCTGGCGGCGGTCAGTGCCAGCGAGGGCTATCGCACCTTGCTGGTCGATCTCGATGCCCAGGCCAATTCCACTCAATATCTGACCGGGCTCACCGGCGACGACATTCCGATGGGCATCGCCGATTTCTTCAAACAGACGCTGTCCTCCGGGCCGTTCTCGAAGAAGAATCAGGCGGACATCTACGAGACCCCGTTCGACAACCTGCACATCATTACCGCCACTGCCGAGCTGGCTGACCTGCAGCCCAAGCTTGAGGCAAAACACAAGATCAACAAGCTGCGCAAGTTGCTGGACGAATTGTCGGAAGACTACGACCGGATTTATCTGGATACCCCGCCAGCACTGAACTTCTATGCGGTATCGGCGCTGATTGCGGCGGATCGGGTGTTGATTCCTTTCGACTGCGACAGCTTTTCCCGTCAGGCCCTGTACGGTCTGATCGCCGAGATCGAAGAGTTGAAGGATGACCACAACGAAGGGTTGGAAGTTGAAGGCATTGTGGTCAATCAGTTCCAGGCCCGCGCCAGCCTGCCACAGCAGATTCTCGATGAGTTGATCGCCGAAGGCTTGCCGGTGTTGCCGGTGTATCTGAGCAGTTCGGTGCGCATGCGCGAGTCGCACCAGGCCAGCATGCCGCTGATCCACCTCGACCCACGGCACAAGCTGACCCAGCAGTTCGTTGAACTGCACAATCTGCTGGAAGACCACTGATCTGCCGAATCACACGCTAATCCCCTGTGGGAGCTGGCTTGCTCGCGAAGGCGCAAGGTCAGTCGACATTAATGTCGGATGAAAAACCGCTTTCGCTGGCAAGCCCGCTTCCACAGGTTTCTGTGTTGGGTCAGATCCCTTGGCTACGCAGCCACGACATCAATTGCGGCAATGGAAATGCACCACTCTGGCGCGCCACTTCCCTACCGTTTTTAAACAGAATCAGACTCGGAATCGAGCGAATCCCCAACTGCGCCGACAGCTGCTGGTTCGCTTCGCTGTCGAGCTTGGCCAGCCGACACTTGCCCGCCAATTGCGCTGCAGCCTGTTCGAACACCGGCGCAAACGACTTGCACGGCCCGCACCAGTCCGCCCAGACATCCACCAGTAACGGCAGATCGCCCTTGATCTGACTGGTGTAATCGCCTTGCTTGAGTTCGAACGGTTTGCTCAACAGCACCGCAGATTTGCAGCGCCCGCATTTGGGCTGGTCCGCCAGGCGCTCGGCGGGGATGCGGTTGAGGCCGTTGCAGGTGGGGCAGGGGATGAGGAGTGGGGTGGTCATATTCGGCTCATTGAAATTCAGCGGTTCGTGCGACCTATCTGGAGCCGCACGAGCTGTTTATCAAGTTCGCGCGCTGGGGGCTCACGACGAACAACTGATCTCCAAATGCTTGCCCCACTCCGGTGGCCGCTCGGCATAACCTTCCATTCCCGGCTGCTCTTCGAACGGTTTGCTCAGCACCGAGTGCAGCCGGCGCACCTCGGAATAATCGCCTTGCTCTGCCGCATCAATGGCTTTTTGCGCCAGGTAGTTGCGCAGGACGTACAGCGGATTGACCGCGTGCATCCGCGCGCGGCGCTGCTCTTGATCGGTATCGCCATCGCGAGCGACGCGGGCGACGTAGCGTTCGCCCCAGGCATCGAAACCCTTGATATCGACAAAATCATCACGCAAGCGAGCCACGGCCTGTTCGGCTGACTCTTCACCGAGGCGGCGGAAGAACAGTGTGTAGTCGACGCCGCTGTTCTGCATCAGTTGCAGCAGGTTTTCCAGCAATTGCTGGTCGTCGTCTTCGGCAGTAGTGAAGCCGAAACGGCGGCGCATCAGGTCGAGGTAATGCGCCTGGAACAGCGGCAGGTACAAGCCCAGTGTTTCACGCAGGGCTTCGACGCTGATGAACGGCGTCAGCGCCTGGGCGAGGGCGCTGAGGTTCCACTGGCCGACCGGCACCTGATTGCTGAACGAGTAACGGCCCTGATCATCGGAGTGGTTGCAGATGAAGTTGGCGTCGAAATCGTCGAGGAAGGCGAACGGGCCGAAGTCGAAGGTGATGCCGAGGATCGACATGTTGTCGGTGTTCATCACGCCGTGACAGAAGCCGTAGGCCTGCCATTTGGCGATCAGTTCGGCGTTGCGTTCGACGATCTCGCGGAACATCGCCAGATACGGTTCCGGTTGTTCCAGGCATTCGGGGAAATGCATCGCCAGGACATGCTCGCCGAGCTGCTTTTGCTGTTCGGGGCGCTTGGTGTAATAGAAATATTCGAAGTGGCCGAAGCGGATATGACTCGGCGCCAGGCGCAGCACCATCGCCGCGCGCTCCTGTTTTTCCCGCCAGACTGGTGTGTCGGAGCCGATCACGCAGGCTGCGCGTGAGGAAGGAATGTTCAGCGCATAGAGGGCTTCGGAAGCTAGAAATTCGCGGATCGAAGAGCGCAACACCGCACGACCATCGCCCATGCGCGAAAACGGCGTCTGCCCGGCGCCCTTGAGGTGCAGGTCCCAATGTTCGCCGGCGTTGTTGTAGACCTCGCCGAGCAGCAAACCACGACCGTCGCCCAGTTGCGGCGTATAGCCGCCGAACTGGTGGCCGGAGTACACCATCGCCCGTGGCTCCGCATCGGCCCACAGCTTGTGGCCGCCGAACAGTTCGGCAAACTCTTGAGTTTCGGCAGTCGCCGGGTCCAGGTCGAGCAGGGCCAGTGCGGCCGGGCTGGCCACTACCAGCCGTGGATTATCGATCGGCTCGGGCAGTACGTGAACGGAGAACGCGTCGCCCAGGCGGGCAAAGCGGTTGTCGAAAGTCAGTTCGTCGAGGGCTTTCACGGGCCGGCTCCAGCAGAATGTCCGAGCATTCTGCTGGGACCATGTCGGTTAGTCGAGTTTGCTCGGTGGCGGTTCCGGCAACGGTTTCTGCGCGTCGACGACCGGCGCGATGGTTTTGTTCTCGGGTTCCACGGGCACCATCTTGTATTCCTGACCATGCAGGTTCTTCAGATAAACCTCCATTTGCCGGAACGAGATGTTGATGTGCTGCTTCTTGAACTCGCGGTTGATGAAGCGGTTGACCTCATCCAGCACCGGGTTACGGTCACCGAGATCGCGCACATGCATGCGCAGTTCGTGGTCGAGCGTGCTTTCGCCGAAATTGAGGAAGTACACGTGTGGCTCAGGTTCTTTGAGCACACGCGGGTTTTCCCGAGCCGCTTTGAGCAGCAACTCCTTGACCAGATCCAGATCCGAGCCGTAATCGACGCCCAGTTTCAGCGTGACGCGGGTGATGGTGTCGGTCAGCGACCAGTTGATCAGTTGCCCGGTAATGAACGTCTTGTTCGGGACAATGATGTCCTTGCGGTCGAAGTCGGTGATGGTCGTGGCACGGATGCGGATCTTGCTCACCGTGCCCGAGAGGTTGCCGATGGTGATGGTGTCGCCGATCCGCACCGGGCGTTCGAAGAGGATCATGATGCCGGAGATGAAGTTGGCGAAGATCTCCTGCATACCGAAACCGAGGCCTACCGACAGCGCCGCCACCAGCCATTGCAACTTGTCCCAGCTGACGCCGAGGGTCGACAGGGTGGTGACGAAGCCGACGCCGGCAATCACATAGGACAGCAGTGTTGTCGTTGCGTAAGCACTGCCCTGAGCCAGATTGAGCTTGGACAGCACGAACACTTCGAGCAGGCCGGGCAAATTGCGCGCCAGCGCGAAGGTGATGCCGATGATGATCAGCGCGCCGAGCATGTCGCCGATGCTGATCGGCACCATGCTCATGTTGGCGCCAGTGCCGCTGGTGTATTCGTAGAGGGTGATGTTGTCCAGGTACGAAAACACCGAGATCAGGTCCGACCAGACCCAGTACAGCGCCGCGATGAAACCGCCGAGCAAGGCCAGGCGGATCAGGCGCAGGGACTGTTCGTTGACCTTTTCGATGTCCAGCGTCGGCTCTTCGATCACCGCTTCGCCGTCACCGGCCTCTTTTGCCGCTTGCCGTTTCGCCAGCGCGCGCTGGTAAGCCAGGCGCCGCGCCGCAACGCTCAGGCCCCGCACGAAAGTGGCCTCGATCACCAGCCAGAACATCAGCAGGTACAGGGTATTGATCAAGCGATCGCTGAGTTTCAGCGCCGTGTAGTAGTAGCCGAAGCACACCGCGACAAACAGGGCGATCGGCAACAGGGTGAACATCACCCCGACGGCTTTACGAAACAGCGAGGCATTCTGGTGTGTCGGGCTGCTGATCAGCAGGCGACTGAGCAGCCACGCCATCAAGGCGTAGCAGGTCAGCACCACCGGCATGCCGAGCACGTCATCGGCCAGCGCCGCCGGCTGCAGCTCGGCGACGGCCACCACGGCCACCAGTGCCATGACCACAAGACCCAACCGACGCACCCAGCCCTGAAGGAACTCGACCTGCGGTTTCTCCCAGCGGAAGTGCAATTCCGCCACGCCACCCGGCGCGAGAATCCGGTACGCGGTGTAGAACACCAGCCAGGCCTGGCCCATCTGCAACAGTGCCGCGCCCATGTTGGCGTTCTGCCCGCGTGCATCGATCTGCAAGGCCAGACCGCACAGCGCCAGACCCAGCGCCACCGGCATCGCCAGCAAAATATTGATCAGAATGGCCTGCGGCGTGTGCCATTGGCTGTCGCGCTTGAAGTGGCCGATGTCCTGGTGAACCTTGTTGAGTCTTCCGTACAGCGCCTTGCGGCGCCATAACAGAGCGCCGATCAGTAACGCGAGTGGCAGGAACAACAAGGGGCGCTGGGTCAGGCCGTCCGTCAGTTCGCTCAGGCTCGACGCCCAAGGCAACGTGTTGACCTGCCGCTCGAGGCGCTCTGGCACGCCGCGCATCCATTCCACGTCCAGTGGCTTGTTGCTGGGGATCCAGAACATCTGTTCGTCGAGGGTTGCGCGCAGGCTTTGCGCGGTGCTCAGCAGTTGTTTCTGATTGAGCTGCAGGGTGATCGACTCATTAAGCATCGCGCTCAACTCGCGGTTCAGCCGCTCGAGCAAATCGGTGCGGGTGTTGGCCAGATCGAGCAGGCTCTTGCGCAGCTGCGGGGTGACCTGCTCCGGCGGCTGCGTGGCCAGCAAGTTGTCGACGTAGGTCGCCGGATTGCTCAGCAGCTCGCGTTGCTGACTGACATCGAACTGATAGAGGCGAATATCGGCAATCTGGTCGGCGAGGTCGCGGTCGACCTTGAGGTGCGGCAGGGCCTGCTTCTGCTTGTAGAGAATTTTCGACAGCAGCAGGCTGCCCTTGAGCACATTGATCTGTTCGTCCAGCGCCGAATCGCTCTGGGTCAGGGTGTCGAGTTGCTGTTTGGTCTGCAGGTTCTGCTGAGTGACTTCGTTGAGACGGTCGGTGCTCTTGAGCAAATAGTCGGAAAGCTTGAGGTTGGTGGCGCTCTCGCTCGCCAGCAGGCTGCTGCCGCCGGCCTTCTGCGCTTCGATCGATTGCTGGGTCACGGTTTCCTGCGACTGCGCCAGACGCTTCTGGTTGATCAGGGTTTGCAGTTCCTGGATCTCGCGGTCGAGGCGATCGGATTTCTCCGAGAGCAAATCGTGCTGGGCGTTGCCCAGATCCTGCAGCTGCGTGTTGCCGGCCAGTTCCTGACGGCGCAGCGGAATCAGCGCATTGAGTGCGGCCAGCTCGGCGTTCAACTGGTCGCGCTGTTCGGCGGTGACCGTTTTGCCCGTGTCCTTGCCGGACTTGAGAATGGTATTGATCTGCTGGATGCGCGTCTGGCTGGCGGAAATCTCTGCCTGAGCGCGTTCGGGGCGAGTCTGCGCGGTGATGATCAGGCTGTTGGCTTCGGCCAAAGCTTTTTGCAGGTCGCTCTGCTGGGTCGAGCGATCGGTAAGGATCTGCTCCAGTTGCTGGATCGACTCCTTGGGAAAACGCTGTGCCACTGGCACCGGCGCGGTAGCCTTGAGACGGCTGAGTTCGCGGGTGTTTTCAATCGTCTGCTTGGGCGCGTTGGCCAGCTGACGCTTGAGGTCGATCAGCTTTTGCTCGTAATCACGCTGGTTGTTCAGCTGATTGAGCGTGTTCTGCAGAACGGTCTGCAAGGTCTTCTTGTCGGCGTCCGGCAATTTGCTGTCGGCCAACTTGTCGAGGCTGGCCTGCACGGCGTCGCTGGACGGTGGTTCGGCAGCATGCAGCGGGCCGACAACGAGACTGAGGCCCAGCAGGGCCGCGGCGAAAAAGGAGCGCAGGGTAGGCATAGAGACCGGTCAAGCAAGTGAGAGTGGAGGCAGTTTAGAGGAAGAGTCCGGGGCCCGGGCGACTTCCTTCGGGGAATCTGACGCCCACTTTGCCGATCTTGTTCCCGTCCATGACCGCGACTGTCCAGTGGGTGTTGTTCCATTCCACCTGGTCGCCGACGATGGGTGCGCCCCCCACTTTTTGCGCGATGAACGCGCCCAGGGTCATGTCCGGATCGATGCCTTCGGCCGGCAAGCCATACAGCGCTGCAACCGCTTTAAGCTGGGCGTCTCCTTCGAGCACGAAGTCGCCGAAGAAACGCAGATCGAGGCCGCGTTGTGGTGCCTGGCTGAACAGTTTGCCGAGGGCCGGCAAGTTGTGTTCGTGGCCAATAACACACAGCAAATCATCGACTTCCAGCACCGTACTACCCGACGGATGGAGCAGTTGTTGGCCGCGAAACAGGGCTGCGATGCGCGTGCCTTCGGGCATTTTCAATTCACGCAGCGGCGAGCCGATGCACCATTTCTCGGCGCCGAGCTTGTAAACGAACAACTCCCACTCGCTGGTCACGTGCACTTCCAGCGCCGCCCGGGAAATCGGCGCTGGCTCGGGCGGTACCGTCACTTTGAGCAACTTGGCCACCCACGGCAGGCTCGTGCCCTGCACCAACAGCGACACCAGAACGATGAAGAATGCGAGATTGAAGTAGAGCTGCGCTTGCGGCAGGCCGGCCATCAGCGGGAACACCGCCAGAATGATCGGCACCGCGCCGCGCAGACCCACCCACGAAATAAAGGCTTTTTCGCGACCGTGGAAGGCCTTGAACGGCAGCAGGCCGACCATCACTGACAGCGGCCGCGCGAACAAAATCATCCACAGCGCCAGACCCAGGGCGGGCAGGGCGATCGGCAGCAGATCATGAGGCGTGACCAGCAGGCCCAGCACCAGAAACATGCCGATCTGCGCCAGCCACGCCATACCGTCAAGCATGTGCAAAATGCCGTGGCGGCTGCGCACCGGGCGGTTGCCGATCACCAGACCGCACAGGTACACGGCGAGGAAGCCGCTGCCATGCAAGGCGTTGGTCAGCGCGAACACCACCAGACCGCCGGCGATGATCAGGATCGGATAGAGCCCGGCGGCGAGATTGATGCGGTTGACCAGTTGCAGCATCACCCAGCCGCCGCCCAGACCGATCACACCACCGATGCCGAACTCGCGAATCAGGTGAGTCAGCAGACTCCAGTGCAGACCGGTTTCGCCGCTGGCGAGCATGTCGATCAGGGTGACGGTGAGAAACACCGCCATCGGGTCATTGCTGCCGGATTCGATTTCCAGACTGGCGCTGACCCGCTCATTCAGGCCTTTACCGCCGAGCAGCGAGAACACCGCAGCGGCGTCGGTCGAACCGACGATGGCGCCGATCAGCAGGCCCTGAATCAGATTGAGGTCGAACAGCCAGGCAGCAGCCATGCCGGTCAGCCCGGTGGTGATCAACACGCCGACCGTGGCCAGCGACAACGCCGGCCACAAGGCCACGCGGAAACTCGACACACGCGTGCGCAAACCGCCGTCGAGCAAAATCACCGCCAGGGCGAGGTTACCGACCAGATAGGCCGTCGGGTAATTATCGAAAATGATCCCGCCACCATCGACCCCGGCAGCCATGCCGACCGCGAGAATGATGACCAGAATAGGAATGCCGAGACGTGAAGACAGGGAGCTGACAAGAATGCTTGCGCCTACCAGCAACGCGCCGATCAAGAACAGGCTGTTGATGGTCGTCGCATTCAAAGGCAGTACTCCAGAAGCGTAAAGACGAGGCACAAACTGACCATGCAGTCTGCGTGCCAGCGATTCTAACCTGTTGAAATGTGATGCTGTCAAAAAGCTTTTGCGGTCGGTGATCGTTCCCACGCGGAGCGTGGGAACGATCAAGGATCAGGTTAGAGGCTGAACCGCCCAACCATGTTGTTCAGATCCAGCGCCAGGCGCGACAGCTCGTTGCTCGCCGCGCTGGTCTGGTTCGCCCCGGTCGCCGATTGCACCGACAGATCGCGGATGTTGACCAGATTGCGATCAACCTCGCGCGCCACCTGCGCCTGCTCTTCCGCCGCGCTGGCGATGACCAGATTGCGCTCGTTGATTTCGACGATGGCGCTGTTGATGGTGTCCAGCGACATCCCGGCACCACGGGCGATGTTCAGCGTCGATTCGGCACGTTCGGTGCTGTTGCGCATCGAATCCACGGCGTGTTCGGTGCCGCTCTGGATGCTGCCGATCATGCGTTCGATTTCGCTGGTCGACTGCTGGGTGCGATGGGCCAGGGCACGCACTTCGTCCGCCACCACGGCGAAACCACGACCGGCCTCACCGGCACGGGCCGCTTCGATCGCTGCGTTCAATGCCAGCAGGTTGGTCTGGTCGGCGAGGCCACGGATCACGTCGAGCACCTTGCCGATATCGCGCGATTCATTGGCCAGATCGCCGATCAAGGACGCGGTGCTCTGTACATCAGCGCTCATGCGTTCGATGGCGCTGACGGTTTCCTGCACCAGATCACGACCGTCGCCCGCCGAAGTGGTGGCGTTTTTCGAGGCTTCCGAGGTGCTGACCGCGTTGCGCGCGACTTCTTCGACGGCACTGGTCATCTCGTTGACCGCCGTGGCGGCCTGTTCGATTTCGTTGTTCTGCTGGGTCAGGCCGCGAGCACTTTCGTCGGTGACGCTGTTGAGTTCTTCAGCGGCGGAGGCCAGTTGCGTGGCCGAACCGGAGATGCGCTGCAGAGTGTCGCGCAGCTTCGATTGCATCTTGGCCATCGCGGCCAGCAGGCGCCCGGCTTCATCTTCGCCATCGACGTGGATCGGCTGGGTCAGGTTGCCTTCGGCGATGGTTTCCGCAGCCTCCAGTGCCTTGGAAATCGGCTTGGTGATGCTCACGGTCAGCAGCCAGGCGAACAGCAGGGTCAGGCCGCTGGCGATCACCAGCAGTGTCACTACAAGGTTGAACGACATCGAGTACTGGTCTGTGGCGCCCTGATCGGTCTCGGCGATCTGCTGGGTGTTGATCTCCAGCAAGCGTGCCAGTGCGGTGTTCACCGCCTCCGAGTTGCTCAGCAAATCGCTGTTGAGCATCTGCCGCAATTCATCGATCTGATTGTTGCGCGACAAGGTTTTCATGCGCTCTTCAAGCTGACGGTATTGCGCCAGCAACTGCACGTACTGATCGTACGCCGCGCGTTCCTGCGGGCCTTCGATCAATGGCTCGTAAGCGCGTTGCGCATCGGCGATCTGGCGGTTGCGCAGGTCGAACAGTTCGATGGTTTTCTGCTGCACATCGGGTTCGCGGTTGATCAACAGGCGATAGGACAGCACGCGCAGACGCAGGGTCAACTGGGTGAATTCGTCGAGGGCCTTGATCGATGGCACGCTGGCGGTGGCGATGTCTTCACCGGCCGCGCGGATCTTGCTCATCTGGTTCAGCGCAAACACGCCGAGAATCAACATCAGGCCGCCAATCAGGGCGAAACCGGTGAACGCCCGTGGGGCGATATTCATATTGCGAAGGGACATGGGCGGATACCGAAAAGGGCCGCATCCATGCGGGCTGAGACTGCTGTATGGGTGACTTATCGGTCATACGACTAAAGTCTTGAGGTGGTGTGCGTATTTGTCGCAGACAGCTCTGTGCGACGAAGTGCAGGAACCAGATCGACCATTCACAGTCTTTTAAACTCGCGAGAAGCTTCGCCGCCCAGGTAAATCAAGGCCTTGCGCCGGTTTAACCCTGGCATCCGTGGTGACTTTTCTTTATCGTACGCGCCCTTTGAAAAACGCTTGGAAGATCAAAATGTTGGAAGCATCCCTCAGCCAATTGGAACAGCTCGTCAGCGATCTGGTGCAACAGAACCAGACCTTGCTGCAGACCAACCAGACCCTGTCCACGGAACTGGCCCAGGCCAAGGATGAAAACGAAAACCTGCAACTGAACCTGATGGAGCAGGAAGAAAAACACGGCGCCACCGCCGCTCGCATCCAGGCGCTGGTTGATCGCGTCAACGCCGGTCCGGTCAGCGCATGAACCACGGCACAGCGGGGGTAAAAGTCATCTCCATTCTTGGTGAGGACTATTCGATCAAGGCACCGGCCGGGGAAGAACAGACCCTGCTGGACGCGGCGATGATGCTCAAGGCAGCGCTGGAGGACACCAAGCGCAAATACCCGACGCTGATCGGCGACCGCTTGCTGGTGCTGGCAGCGATGAATCTGTGCTCGCAGCAGATTGAAATGAAGAAGCAGCACGAAGAAGAACTCGAGCGTTATCAAGAGCAAGTCAGCGCCACGGTCGAGACCATCACCAAGACCATCAGTCAGGGCTGATGCGGTTGCGCACAACCAGGGAATAGATTGTCGGTTGGCTTGTATACAATCGGCACGGCTGTTGCAGTGCTTCGGCCACTTATTCCCTGGGGGTGCTCCATGCAGTGGTGGCGACGCAGTATTCAGTGGCAGTTGATTCTCGGCATGGGCACGGCCCTGCTGATCAGCATCGTGATTGTGGTTGGCATTTATACGCTGGTGGTCAACCGCCTTGCGCAGAACTATCTGGTCGAGCAAGCGCTGCCGTCGAGCATCGAAGCGACGCGCAACGATATCGAGCGCATCCTCGTCCAGCCACTCACCGCCGCCAAGGACATCGCCAGCAACACCATGGTGCGTGACTGGCTGGCGACGGGCGAAGACAGCAGCAAAACTGCTCTATTTGCGCAGTATCTGGAAGGTATCCGCGCCGAACACAAGGCCTTCACGGCGCTGATCATCGGCACCGAATCCAACCACTACATCACCGAAAAAGGCCTGGATCGCACCCTCAGTCGCTCGAAACCGGCCGATGCCTGGTTCTATTCCTTTCTCGACAGCAATCAGCCGCGCACGCTGAATATCGACAACGATGGCGCCACTGGCGAGCTGGCCCTGTTCATCGATCTGAAGGTCGAGCAGGCCGGCAAAGTGGTTGGCGTTGCCGGGCTCGGGCTGAGCATGAAAGAGCTTTCCGAGTTGATTCACAATTTCAGCTTCGGTGAGCGCGGCAAGGTCTATCTCGTGCGTTCCGACGGTTTGATTCAGGTGCATCCGCAAGCGCAGTTCAGCGGCAAACGCACCTTGACCGAGCAGATCGGCGCCAACGCGGCGCAAGCGGTGATGGGGCATAAGACTGCAGTCAACAGCAGCTTTCAGCGCGAGGGTGAAGATTTTCTCGCCTTCAGTCTGCCGTTGCGCGATCTCGGCTGGACATTGGTGGCCGAAGTGCCGCAGTCGCAGATCTACGCCGAAGCGCGCCAAGCGATGTGGATGAGTGGCGGCATCGGCCTGGTGGTGGCATTGGTTTGCCTGGCATTGGTGGTGTGGCTGGCGCAAGGGCTGGTGCGACCGATCCGACAAGTAACACGAGCGCTGGTGGCCATCGGTAGCGGTGGGGGAGATTTGACCCACCGGTTAGATTCCAGTCGCGCCGATGAGTTGGGTGACCTGGCTCGAGGGTTCAACCGGTTCCTCGACAGCCAGCGCGCGATGATCGGCGAAGTGCTGACCACCAGCGAGCGTTTACGCATGGCGGTGGGGCAAGTGGCGACGGTGGTGGACAACACCGCCGATCGTTCCGGTCGGCAGCAGGAAATGACCGACATGGTCGCCACGGCTGTCCACGAAATGGGCCTGACCGTGCAGGAAATCGCGCAGAACGCCGGCAACGCCGCGCTCGCTTCGCAAACTGCACGTGATGAAGCGCTGCAGGCGCGGGAAGTGGTCGGTGGCTCGGTCCGCCATATCGAAAGCATGTCCGATGAAATCGGCGTGGCGGCGGGGGCGGTGGCTGAGCTGGCGCAGCAAGTGGCATCGATCGATTCGGTGCTGGCGGTGATTCGTGGCGTTTCCGAGCAGACCAATCTGCTCGCACTCAACGCCGCCATCGAAGCCGCCCGCGCCGGCGATATGGGCCGTGGCTTTGCCGTGGTCGCCGATGAAGTGCGCACCCTGGCACGCAGAACCCAGGCCTCGACCGACGAAATCCAACTGATGATCGGCAGTCTCAAGCAAGGCGCGGAAAATGCCGTGTCGTCGATGCGCACCGGTCAGGCCGCGACGGGCACCGGGGTTGAATCGAGCCAGCGCACCGGGGCGTCGTTGACGGCGATTACCGGGCAGGTCGAGCGCATCAGTGACATGAATCATCAAGTAGCGACGGCGACGGAAGAACAGTCGGCGGTGACCGAAGAGATCAATCGCAATGTGCAGGGCATTTCCGATCTGGCGCGGGCGACGGCGGTCGAAGTTCGTGCCTGTCGTGAGGATTGTCAGATGTTGCAGAAGCTGACGGATGATCTGGCGCGGCAGATGGGTGGGTTCAAGTTGAGCTAAAGGATCAAGATCAAAAGATCGCAGCCTTCGGCAGCTCCTACATTGGAATGCGTTTCTGTAGGAGCTGCCGAAGGCTGCGATCTTTTGCTTTTAGAACCACGCGTCCCGCATCGCCAGACACGTATCATCCCGCGCCTCCAGCAAGTCCAGCTCATGCTGGCAACCCGGCACTTCCCACGTCAGGAAATATCGCGCCGCCTGCAACTTGCCCTTATAGAAGTCGACATCCGCCGCACTCCCGTTGGCCAGGCCTTCCTCGGCGCGAATCGCTTGCTCCAGCCAGCGCCAGCCGATCACCGCGTGGCCAAACACTTTCAGGTACAGCGCCGAGTTCGCCAGACTGCTGTTGACCTTGCCCTGCGCCAGATCGGTCAGCAGGCCGATGGTCACGGTTTGCAGGCGGGCAACGAGTTTCTCCAGCGGTTCCCGCAGTGCGGTCAGCGAATCGTACGCAGCGGCGCGTTCAGCGGTGTTGGCGATCAGGCGGATCAATTGCTTCAGCCCAGCGCCACCGTTCTGCGCCAGTTTGCGGCCAAGCAGATCCAGCGACTGAATGCCGTGGGTGCCTTCGTGGATCGGGTTCAGGCGGTTGTCACGGTAGTACTGCTCCACCGGGTATTCGCGCGTGTAACCGTGACCGCCAAGAATCTGGATCGCCAGTTCGTTGGCCTTCAGGCAAAACTCCGATGGCCAGGATTTGACGATCGGCGTCAGCAGGTCCAGCAACTCGTGCGCCTGCTTACGCTCGGCTTCGGTTTGCAGCGTGGTGGTGTCATCGAACAACCGCGCGGCATACAGGCCGAGGTCAAATGCGCCTTCGACGTAGGATTTCTGCGTCAGCAGCATGCGTCTGACGTCCGCGTGCTGGATGATCGCCACCGGCGCGGTGGTCGGATCCTTGCTGTCCGGCACCCGCCCCTGCGGCCGCTCGCGCGCATAGTCCAGCGAATACAGGTAACCGGCATAACCGAGCATCACCGCACCCATGCCGACGCCGATTCGCGCCTCATTCATCATCTGGAACATGTAGCTCAAGCCATGGTGCGGCTTGCCCACCAGATAGCCGACGCACTCGCCGTTATCGCCAAAATTCAGTGCCGTCGACGTCGTGCCGCGCCAGCCCATCTTGTGAAACAACCCGGCGAGCAACACGTCGTTGCGCTGGCCGAGGCTGCCGTCGTCGTTGACCAGAAACTTCGGCACGATGAACAGCGAAATACCTTTCACTCCCGGCGGCGCATCCGGCAGTTTCGCCAGCACCATGTGCACGATGTTTTCCGAGAGCGGGTGATCACCGCCGGAGATGAAGATCTTGTTGCCCTTGAGGCGGTAAGTGCCGTCGGACGCAGGCTCGGCGCGGGTACGAATATCCGACAGCGACGAACCGGCGTGCGGCTCGGTCAGGGCCATGGTGCCGAAGAAGCGCCCGTCGATCATCGGTTGCAGAAACCGCTGCTTCTGCTCTTCGCTGCCGAAGCTCTCGATCAGGTTCGCCGCACCCATGGTCAGGAATGGGTACGAAGTCGACGCGGCGTTAGCCGACTGGAAATGCGCGAAGCAGGCTTGCGACAGCAGCGTCGGCAGTTGCATGCCGCCAGCTTCAAAACTGCGTGCGGCGTTGAGAAAACCGGCCTCGAGAAAGGCAGCCACCGCCGGTTTCACTTCGGGAATCAGAATCGCCTGGCCGTCTTCATAGCGCGGCTCGTTTTCATCGCCCTTGCGGTTGTGCGGGGCAAAATACTTTTCGGCGATGTTGCGCGCGGTGCCGATGGCAGCGTCGAAGGTCTCGCGATTGTGCTCGGCAAAACGCTCTCGCCGGGTCAGGCCCTCGGCATCAAGGACTTCGTACAGCTCGAAAGCCAGATTGCGGGAACTGAGCAGCGTCTCGGACATGGCGGCTTACCTGGGAATTGAGGTTGGGCCGAGTCTAAGGTGGGGGAATAGAGGCTGGATAGGATGATTGATGAGAGTGATGCAGAAGCAAAAGATCGCAGCCTTCGGCAGCTCCTGCATTTGGAATGCGTTCCCTGTAGGAGCTGCCGAAGGCTGCGATCTTTTGATCTTCTGTGGGAGCGAGCCAGGCGACCATTGCAGTCGCCTGAATTTACAGCGGTTTAACCGATCGTCATCAAGCTGGCATTACCCCCCGCCGCAGCGGTGTTGACGCTCAATGCCCGCTCAATTACCAGGCGTTCCAGAGCAATGTTGGTTTCGCCCTGGGACAAGCCCTGAACGCCAACGATCGCGCCGGCACGCTTGGCAATCTGCTGGCAAACGCCGCGCAACTGGTCGGAATGGCCGTGATGCAGAACCGCATCAAACACCACTTCATCTTTATTCCAGTCAGCTACCAACTTGATCCGCGCCTGAATGTCCTTCGGCAGACGTGCGAACAATGCCTTGCTGATGTCCGACTCCGGCCATACAGCCGAACCGCCTACCGCCAGCACCGCCGCCAGTTGCGTCAGCAGGTCGCCTTCAACTTCCGCCAGGCACAACACATGCTCGCGCGGCAGGATGGCGTAGCTGTTTTTCTCGCCGGTCGGGCCTGCCAGTACGCGGGTGATGCCGCTCTGCGATTGCGCCGCGTACTGCACGCACAGGGTGCTCAGGTCGGCGTACTTGTTGCTTTCAGCCCAGGCTTTCAGCGCGTTCAGCGGTTTGCTCATGGCATCGCGCAGGCGCACGTCCGGGGCGACGATGGCGTCACCGCGAGCGAAGGATTGTTCGATGGCGTCGGTAGGACGCGTCGACAGCAAGCGGTACAGATACAGCGGGCCACCGGCTTTCGGCCCAGTACCCGACAGGCCTTCGCCGCCAAATGGCTGCACGCCGACCACGGCACCGACGATGTTGCGGTTGACGTAGACGTTACCGGCGTTGACGTTGTCGATCACCTTGGCGATGGTCTCGTCGATGCGCGTGTGCACGCCCAGCGTCAGGCCGTAACCGGAGGCGTTGATCTGGCCGATCAGTTGATCCAGCTCTTTGCGCTTGTAGCGCACCACGTGCAGTACCGGGCCGAAGATCTCGCGTTGCAGTTCGTCGAAGCTTTCCAGTTCGATCAGAGTCGGCATGACGAAGGTGCCGCGCTTGACCTCTTCGCTGTCGGCAATTGCCACTTGGTAAACGTTGCGGCCTTTGTCGCGCATGCCCTGGATGTGCTTGTCGATGCCGGCCTTGGCTTCGGCGTCGATCACCGGGCCGATGTCCACGGACAGACGCTCCGGATTGCCGAGACGGCTTTCGGCCATCGCACCTTTGAGCATTTCGATGACGCGATCGGCAGAATCTTCCTGCAGGCACAGTACCCGCAGCGCTGAGCAACGCTGACCGGCGCTGTCGAAGGCCGACGACACTACGTCGATCACCACTTGTTCGGTCAGTGCCGAGGAGTCGACGATCATCGCGTTCTGGCCACCGGTTTCGGCGATCAGCGGGATCGGGCGGCCCTGGCTGTCGAGACGCCCGGCGATGTTGCGTTGCAGCAAGCGCGCGACTTCGGTGGAACCGGTGAACATCACGCCTTTGACACGCTCGTCACCGACCAGACCGGCGCCGACCGTTTCACCGCGCCCCGGCAGCAGTTGCAGCACGCCTTCCGGGATGCCGGCTTCGAGCATCAAGCGCACGGCTTGAGCGGCGACCAGCGGAGTTTGTTCGGCCGGTTTGGCCAGCACCGGGTTACCGGCGGCCAGTGCCGCAGCGACCTGGCCGCTGAAGATCGCCAGCGGGAAGTTCCACGGGCTGATGCATACGACCGGACCGAGTGGGCGGTGGGCATCATTGCTGAAATCGTTGCGTGCCTGCACCGCGTAATAACGCAGGAAGTCGACCGCTTCGCGGACTTCGGCGATGGCGTTGGCGTAGGTCTTGCCGGCTTCGCGCGCCAACAGGCCCATCAGCGGCTGGATCTCGCCTTCCATCAAATCTGCAGCACGTTCCAGAATCGCCGCGCGCTCGGCCGGCGGGGTGGCCTGCCAGATCGGCGCGGCGTTCAGCGCGCATTGAATGGCGTTGTCGACGTCCTCGACGGTGGCTTCCTGAACGTGACCGACCACATCGCGGTGATCGGACGGGTTCAGCACTGCTGCCGGCGTTTCGTTGCTGGACGCGCAGCCGAGCATCGGCGCGGCTTTCCAGTCATTGTGCGCGGTGGCGAGCAAGGCGCAGGACAGCGAGGCCAGACGATGTTCGTTGGCCATGTCAATGCCGCTGGAGTTGGCGCGCTCGGCACCGTACAGATCACGCGGCAGCGGAATGCGCGGGTGCGGCAGACCGAAACCGCCTTCCATGGTGGCCATCTGCTCGATTTGCGCCACCGGATCGGCGACCAGTTCCTGAATCGAAATCGACTGGTCGGCGATGCGGTTGACGAACGAGGTGTTGGCGCCGTTTTCCAGCAGACGACGCACGAGATACGCCAGCAGGGTTTCGTGGGTGCCGACCGGAGCGTAAACGCGGCACGGACGGTTCAGCTTGCCCTCGGAAACCTTGCCAACCACTTGTTCGTAAAGCGGCTCGCCCATGCCGTGCAGGCACTGGAATTCGTACTGGCCGGGGTAATAGTTCTGACCGGCAATGTGATAAATCGCCGACAGAGTGTGGGCGTTATGCGTGGCGAATTGCGGGTAGATGACTTCCGGCACCGAGAGCAGTTTGCGTGCGCAAGCGATGTAGGAAACGTCGGTGTACACCTTGCGGGTGTAGACCGGATAGCCTTCCAGACCTTCGACCTGAGCGCGCTTGATTTCGCTGTCCCAGTACGCGCCTTTCACCAGGCGGATCATCAGGCGATGACGGCTGCGGCGGGCCAGATCGATCACGTAGTCGATCACGTACGGGCAACGCTTCTGGTAAGCCTGGATAACGAAACCGATACCGTTCCAGCCGGTCAGCTGCGGCTCGAAGCACAGGCGCTCGAGCAGATCCAGCGACAGCTCGAGGCGGTCGACTTCTTCGGCGTCGATGTTCAGGCCGATGTCATATTGCTTGGCCAGCAGGGTCAGCGACAGCAGGCGTGGGTACAGCTCGTCCATTACACGCTCGTACTGAGCACGGCTGTAACGCGGGTGCAGTGCCGAGAGCTTGATGGAAATGCCCGGGCCTTCATAAATCCCACGACCGTGGGACGCTTTGCCGATCGAGTGGATGGCTTGTTCGTACGAGGCCAGGTATTTTTGCGCGTCGACTTCGGTGAGTGCCGCTTCACCGAGCATGTCGTAGGAATAGCGGAAGCCCTTGGTTTCGAACTTGCTCGCGTTGGCCAGCGCTTCGGCGATGGTTTCGCCGGTAACGAACTGCTCGCCCATCAGGCGCATGGCCATGTCGACGCCCTTGCGGATCATCGGCTCGCCGCTCTTGCCGATGATGCGGCTCAGCGAAGAAGTCAGGCCGGCTTCGTTGTGGGTGGAAACCAGTTTACCGGTCAGCAGCAGGCCCCAGGTCGCGGCGTTGACGAACAGCGAAGGACTGTTGCCCAGGTGTGGATGCCAGTTGCCGGTGCTGATCTTGTCGCGGATCAGCGCATCGCGTGTGCCTTTGTCGGGGATACGCAGCAGCGCTTCGGCCAGGCACATCAGCGCCACACCTTCCTGGGACGACAAAGAAAATTCCTGCAGCAAACCCTGAACAATGCCCGCACGACCACCGGCACTTTTCTGGTTACGCAGTTTTTCGGCGATGGTCGCGGCGAGTTTGTTGGTGGCTTCGGCCATCGGTGCCGGCAGGCGCGCCTGCTCGATCAGCATTGGCACGACTTCCGGCTCAGGGCGGCGGTAGGCGGCGGTGATCGAAGCACGCAGAACCGATTGCGGCAGGATGCTTTCAGCGAATTCGAGGAAGCATTGGTGAGCGTGATCGGTCTGCACTTCGCCAGCGTCATCGGCGTCTTTGGCGGTCAAACCGTTCAACTCGGTCAGGGTTGCACCACCCTCGAGTTTTTCCAGGTAATTGAAAATTGCCTGTTTGATCAGCCAGTGCGGCGTGCGATCAATCGAGGTTGCGGCAGCCTTGAGGCGCTCGCGGGTCGGGTCATCGAGTTTGACCCCAAGGGTGGTGGTAGCCATATTTTTATCCTCATGGTTGCCACAGTTGCGTGGCATCAGCTGGCGGCAAGATTAGCCGTGCGCTGAATGAGGTGCAACCGGGTGCAACCCTTTTTTGTCGGAAAAATCCGCAACGGGTCAGGAATTAATTTCCGCGACCAAAGTACTGCCTCTGCTTGGTGCTTTTACTTCTAGCAAAGAGCCCTGACTGCCTTAAAAGGGAGCAAAAACCCGGTGAACGTCGATTAATCCGACTGGGTGCAACTAATTCTCGCGAAACTGGTTGCACCTTATTTGCTTTGTTGCATAGCATTCGCCGCCAAGGTGCAACCGGGAATAACCCGGTACACCGGCTGATGGCTTTCCTGGGGAAACATCAGTCTTAAATGCGCGGGATCCCGGATCGTCTGCCAAACGTCGTCGTTTGCGAGCGGTTCACCACCGCCGCTACATAAAAACAAAGCCAGGGCGTAACTCAATGAGCGTAAGCAATCCAACCCTGATCACATTCGTGATCTACATCGCAGCAATGGTGCTGATCGGCTTGATGGCCTATCGCTCCACCAACAACCTTTCTGACTATATTCTCGGCGGTCGCAGCCTCGGCAGCGTCGTCACCGCGCTGTCTGCCGGTGCCTCCGACATGAGCGGCTGGTTGCTGATGGGCCTGCCGGGCGCCATCTACATGTCCGGTCTTTCCGAAAGCTGGATCGCCATTGGCCTGGTCATCGGGGCCTACCTGAACTGGCTGTTCGTGGCCGGTCGTCTGCGCGTACAGACCGAGCACAACGGCGACGCCTTGACCCTGCCGGACTACTTCGCCAGCCGTTTTGAAGACAAAAGCGGCCTGCTGCGAATCATCTCGGCGATCGTGATTCTGGTGTTCTTCACCATCTACTGCGCTTCCGGCATCGTCGCGGGTGCCCGCCTGTTCGAGAGCACGTTCGGCATGACCTACGAAACGGCGCTGTGGGCCGGTGCGGCGGCGACGATTGCCTACACCTTTATCGGTGGTTTCCTGGCTGTGAGCTGGACCGACACCGTACAAGCCACGCTGATGATCTTCGCGCTGATCCTTACGCCGATCATCGTCCTGCTGGCCACTGGCGGCGTCGATACCACATTCCTCGCCATCGAAGCGCAAGATCCGAGCAATTTCGACATGCTCAAGGGCACCACTTTCATCGGCATCATTTCGCTGATGGGTTGGGGTCTGGGCTACTTCGGTCAGCCGCACATCCTCGCGCGTTTCATGGCGGCGGATTCGGTGAAGTCGATCGCCAAGGCGCGTCGCATTTCCATGACCTGGATGATCCTGTGCCTGGGCGGCACCGTGGCGGTGGGCTTCTTCGGTATCGCCTATTTCTCGGCGCACCCGGAAGTGGCCGGCCCGGTCGCTGAAAACCCTGAGCGGGTGTTCATCGAACTGGCAAAACTCCTCTTCAACCCATGGGTTGCCGGTGTGCTGCTGTCGGCCATTCTGGCTGCGGTAATGAGCACCCTGAGCTGCCAGTTGCTGGTGTGCTCGAGCGCCCTGACCGAAGACTTCTACAAGGCCTTCCTGCGCAAGTCCGCCTCGCAACAGGAGCTGGTCTGGGTCGGTCGTGCGATGGTGCTGTTGGTAGCCCTGATTGCCATCGCTATGGCTGCCAATCCGGATAACCGCGTACTGGGCCTGGTGTCCTACGCCTGGGCCGGTTTCGGCGCTGCGTTCGGTCCGGTTGTGCTGATCTCGGTCATCTGGAAAGACATGACCCGCAACGGTGCACTGGCCGGTATTCTGGTCGGCGCGATTACCGTGGTGCTCTGGAAGCATTTCGAACTGCTTGGCCTGTACGAAATCATCCCTGGCTTCATCTTCGCCAGCCTGGCCATCTACATCGTCAGCAAGCTCGGCGCGCCGACCGCTGGCATGGTGCAGCGCTTCGAAGCAGCGGAAAAAGATTTCCACCTGAACAAATAATGCGCTGAGCTTCGGCTCACATCAGAACGGCCCGTTTCCTACCGGAGGCGGGCCGTTTTTTATTGCCTGTAGATTTCGGCGAAGCTGCAAATCCAGTGTGGGAACGGGCTTGCTCGCGAATGCGGCATATCAGGCGACATCTCAATCGACTGACCCGGCGCCTTCGCGAGCAAGCCCGCTCCCACAGTTCGTTCTGTGTACGGGTTTGGGGGATTTGTCTGTAGTCGAAGGCACCGCGTTCTCAGGCGCTTTCAGCAACCTGCGTAGGGCAAATCTGAATTTCCGGGCACCTGTTCATCACCCCTTGCCTCTCCCGCAGAATCGCCCGCCCCACACTGCAGAGAGACATCGGATGTTCGCCCCTGCCAATCAACCGCGTTTTACCTTGACCCTCGAAGGCGCTCAGGATGACCTCAAGGTCCTTGAGTTCTCGGGCAGGGAAGCCATCAGCCAGCCTTTTCGCTTCGAACTCGAACTGGTCAGCGAGCGGCCGGACCTGGATCTCGAAAGCCTGCTGCACAGTCAGGCGTATCTGAGTTTCGATGCTCAGGGTTGCGGTTTTCATGGTCAGATTTATCAGGTCGGGCAGGGCGATTCCGGGAAACGTCTGACGCGCTATCACCTCAGCCTCGTTCCGCGTCTGATGTATCTGGGGCATCGCATCAACCAGCGGATTTTTCAGCATCAAAGCGTGCCGCAAATTGTCACGCAGATCCTCAAGGATCATTCGATCCTGCGCGATGCCTTTGAATTTCGCCTGGGTAGCGAGTACCCGGAGCGCGAGTACTGCGTGCAGTACGCGGAAAGCGATCTGGCCTTCATCCAGCGTCTGTGTGCCGAAGTCGGCATTCATTATCACTTTCAACACAGCCCCGAAGGCCATCTGCTGGTGTTCGGCGACGACCAGACCGTGTTTCCGAAGCTGGCCGAGCCGACGCTATATTTGCCGGGTAGTGGCATGTCGGGCGGTGCGCCGGCGATTCAGCGTTTCAACGTGCGTGTCGAAACCCGCACCAGCGTTGTCACTCGACGTGACTACAACTTCGAAAAACCGCGCCTGTCTCTGGAAAGCCGCAGTGACGGCGAGCAACGTCCAGTGCTGGAGGACTACCACTTCCCCGGTCAATTCAACGATCGCGACACCGGCAGGCATCTGGCGCGGCGAATGCTTGAACGGCACGTCGCCGATTACCGGCGAGCCGACGGCAGCAGCGACCAGTCCTCACTGGTCTGCGGACATTTCCTGCAACTTGTCGAACATCCGCGCAGCGACTGGAATGATCTGTGGTTACTCACTGCCGTCGAACACCGTGGCCGTCAGCCGCAGGTATTGGAGGAGTCGGTGACCAGCGATGGCGAATCCTTCCAGGGCTATCGCAATACCTTCGTGGCCACGCCGTGGGACGTGTTCTATCGTCCGGCGCTGGGCCCGGAAAAGCCGCGCGTGTCGGGTTACCAACCCGCCGTGGTCACCGGCCCGAAAGACCTGGAGATCCATTGCGATGAATACGGGCGGGTCAAAGTGCAACTGGCCTGGGATCGCGACGGCGAGCTGAACGAGCACTCCAGTTGCTGGCTGCGCGTCGCGACCGGCTGGGCCCACGATCACTACGGCGGCGTGCTGATTCCGCGCGTCGGCATGGAAGTGCTGGTCGGTTTCATTGATGGCGATGCAGACAAGCCGCTGGTCATGGGTTGCCTGCCCAACGCCGCGACACCGGTGCCGCTCGATCTGCCGGCAGACAAGACTCGCAGCGTTTTCCGCAGCCAGAGCAGCCCCGGCGGTGGCGGTTACAACGAACTGCGCATCGAAGATAAGAAAGGCGCCGAGGAAATCTACCTGCGTGCCCAGCGCAATTGGACCCAGCATGTGCTCAATGATCAGCAACTGCAGGTCGACAACCAGCGCAGTGTGATCGTCACCGGCTCCGCCCGGCATGAACTCAAAGCCGACGAACAGCGCATCACCCACGGCCAGCGCCAGACCGAGGTCAGGCAGGATGATCACTTGTCCGTGCTCGGCGACCAGCACGTTCGGGTAAACAGCCAGGCCACCAGCGCCTCGGCGCAGATCCATATCAGCGCTGGCCAGCAAGTGGTAATCGATGGCGGCGCGAGCGCAACGATTCAGGCCGGCGGACAGTGGATCAATATCGGCCCCGGCGGAATTTTCAGCAGCGTACCGATTGTGGTGGGCGGCGCGCCGATGGCGGCAATGAGTGCGGCACCGGTGGTGCCGGGATTGCCCGAGAAACTGGCCGCTGCGCCGGCGGCGATTCTCACCGCCGCACAAATCATGAGTCTCAAAGGTGATGCGCCTTTTTGCGAAGAGTGTGAGCGATGCAAGGACGGTGTTTGTGCAGCCTGAACAATTAACCGCCGAAGATTGGCTGGCGCGGCAGCCGCTGCTGGCGTCAGAACAACTGTTCGCAATTTTCAGCCGCGCCAGCGACGCCGATGCTTTCAAAGTCTGGCAGGGCACGGCGAACCCGGTTTGGGCCGAGACCATTTATGCCGATTGGGAAGCGGTGATGCCCTATGTGGGAATTGTCGCTGCAGACAGTGAGTTTTTACGTTGGGTAGCGGAAACCGCCTCACGGGACTGGGGTTGGCTGGCGGTGTCTTCGGCGGATCTTGAAGTGCTGGTCGAACATTTCCGCAGCCTGACTCAAGTGCTGATGCCGGACGGTAAAGCGGTGTTTTTCCGCTTCTGGGATGGGCGGTTTTTGCTGCCTCTTTTGCAGTCTGACGAGGTCGATCCTGCGCAATTGCTGCCGGTAATTTCGCGAGGCTTGATCAACGGCCAAGCCGTTGCAATCGGCGGTGGAGCGCTGGGTTCGGGGCGGGTTTTTCCGTGGTGGAACGTGCCGAAATCTGTGTTGGCGCAGACTGATGCAAGCGTGCGCATCGTGAATGCTCTGCAATGGCTGAGCGAAGAACACCCAGCCATGTTCGAGGCGTTTCCCGAGGCTGTTTTGCGCTGCAAGGTCGGACAGTTTTTCAAATTATCGATGTCGGAAGATTCGTCACGATCGGCGCTTCTGGAGTTTTTGCTGGCAGAGACAGAGTGAAATTTCGGGGCAAACGCTTCGGACGTTTCCTTCGAATCGCGGCGGTTTTCATGAACTGGTGCGCGCTGAGTTGCAGGGGTAGTCTTTTCGTTGTCGCCGCGAGAGCGGTGGCAGGGGGTAGGATCCCGAACTCTGAAGTGCATAAGTGCCGCAGGCTGAATACAAGGGTCAAAGCGTATTCATGACAAGTTGACGGCGGCTTTGTGCGGGACACGTTTCGACGTGGCTGATTTGGAGTTCTCAGTTCCTACTCCCGCACATGGCTGCCACCCAAACCCGTAGGAAGGTCAATGGCGGCTCCACTCAGAACTTCAGGGATGCCAAGAATGACAACGACAAAACATGATCCGCCCTACAAGAAAATCACGCCTCACCCCGACAACCGCTTCATGGCCCTGACCGGCAATTGCAGCGACATGCCCAGCCTGTTCGTCGACACCCATGTGCCTCTCGACATCCTCATGGACGCTGCCAACCACCGCATCCGCGCCGTGGTCCAGGTGCTGGAAAACATGTGCATGCGCGGCTCGATCGAATGCGACTCCGTGATCCTCAGCGACTTCGCCCTGCTGTGCGCCATCCCGTTGCGTGATGGCTGCGATGTACTTGATGTCATCGGCAAGCGCCTGCGCAGCTTGCCTGCCTGAAGAGATCAAAAGATCGCAGCCTTCGACGGCTCCTGCAAAGTGAACGCCTGTCCCGTGTAGGAGCTGACGAAGGCTGCGATCTTTTGACTTTCGAAGGGGTCAATCATCATTGATGTATGCATCCTGACTGCGGATAAAGCGGTCGAACGCCTCTGAGTTGTAGACGTGAAGGCACGCAAGAAACACTACTTTTTCACTTGAGTGTTTGCTGCGTAAAGATGTCTGCTCGTAAGCCGTCGACACGTAGCTCAGTGTTTCTTTATAGGGGTCATGCAGCACTTGCAGCGTGTCTTCATTTTGCAGGATGGAATGCATGCCTTTGCCCATGAACGAATAGCCATTGGCGGACAGTGCAATGTCTTTTTCCAGAGCGGAGTGTTCGTTGAATGGCTTCAGAATACAGTGGCTCAGACCATAATTCTTGAGTGTCTGGCGGGCCTGTTCAATGTGGGTTTCGTCGGCGAGGACGAGGCAGGGGCTAAGCAGGCCGAGTAAGCAGATGATCCGATATCGCATGGGTTTTTTGACGTCCTGTCATTCATGTTTAGCCAGTGTAATGCCATAAAAGCAAAGCCCCTCACCCTAACCCTCTCCATCGGGTACATACAGGGAGAAGGTTAGGGTGAGGGCAGGCTTTTGTCCGCTCGGCTGCGAACCCCTGACTTGCCGCCCGGTAAAAGGTAAACTTTGCGGCCCTCGCAGGAGCAGCCATGAATTATCGTCACGCCTTCCATGCCGGCAATCACGCCGATGTGTTCAAACACCTGACCTTGACCCGCCTCATTGCCCTGATGTCGCGCAAGGAGCAGCCGTTTGCCTATCTCGACAGCCACGCCGGCATCGGTCTGTACGACTTGCAGGGCGATCAGGCCAACCGCACCGGCGAGTATCTGGAAGGCATTGCGCGGTTGTGGGATCAGCCCGATCTGCCGGCGCTGACCGCCGACTATATGAAAGTGCTGCAGGAGATGAATCCGGATGGCCAGTTGCGTTTTTACCCGGGTTCGCCGGAGCTGGCGCGGCGCCTGACGCGGCCACAGGATCGGGTGATGCTCAACGAGAAGCACCCCGAAGACGGCGTGCTGCTCAAGGACAACATGGCCGGCGATCGCCGGGTGAAAGTGCACCTGGGCGAGGGCTGGCATGTGGCGCGGGCGATGTTGCCGGTGCAGGAGAAGCGGGCGGTGATGCTGATCGATCCGCCGTTCGAGCAACTGGACGAGATGCAGCGCTGCGCGGCGTCGATGAAAGAAGCCATCGGCCGCATGCGCCAGACCGTGGCAGCGATCTGGTACCCGGTCAAGGATCAGCGTGCATTGCGGCGGTTCTATCAGGACCTGGCAGGCACGGGTGCGCCGAAGTTGCTGCGTGTGGAGTTGCTGGTGCATCCGCTGGACACGCCGAACAGCCTGAACGGTTCGGGCATGGCGATTGCGAATCCGCCGTGGGGGCTGGAGGAAGAATTGCGTGAGTTGCTGCCGTGGTTGTCGAAGAAACTGGGGCAGACTCAGGGTGGCTGGCAGATGGATTGGCTGATTGCCGAGAGCTGATCAACAGCAAGATCAAAAGATCGCAGCCTTCGGCAGCTCCTACAGTTGAAATTCGTTTCCCTGTAGGAGCTGCCGAAGGCTGCGATTTTTTGCTGTCAGGATCTAATTACCCGCCAGACTCGGTGGCATGCAAACGCCAGTGCCGCCAATCCCGCAGTAACCTTCCGGATTCTTCGCCAGATACTGCTGGTGATAGGCCTCGGCAAAGTACACGGTCGGGGCCTGATCGATCTCGGTGCTGATTTCACCCAGACCGGCCTTTGCCAGTTCAGCCTGATACACGTCTTTGCTCTTCAGCGCGGCATCCAGTTGCTCTGGCGTGGTGGCGTAGATTACCGAGCGATACTGGGTGCCGATGTCGTTGCCCTGACGCATGCCCTGAGTCGGGTTGTGCAATTCCCAGAACATCGCCAGCAGTTCTTCATAACTGACTTGCGCCTTGTCATACACCACCAATACCACTTCGGCGTGGCCGGTCAGGCCTGAGCAGACTTCTTCATACGTCGGGTTTGGCGTGAAGCCGCCGGCGTAACCGACCACGGTGCTGACCACGCCTTCGCGCTGCCAGAAGCGTCGTTCCGCACCCCAGAAACAGCCCAGACCGAAGATCGCGAAGTCGACGTCCTGAAAGAATGGGCCGAGCAGCGGCGTGTCTTCGAAGACGAAGTGTTTTTCCGGCAGGGTCATCGGGGTTTCGCGGCCGGGCAGGGCTTGTTCTTTGGTTGGTAGCACGTTTTTGTTCACCAGAATTTCCGAGCGCAGAACCATGATCGTTCCTCTCAGTCAGGTTGGAGGTAAAAAGTCAGACCGCCAGTGTGCCGAATGATGCCCGGTTAATCACTACCCAATGTAGGAGCTGCCGAAGGCTGCGAACTTTTGATTTTGCTTTTTAAAAACCAGATCAAAAGATCGCAGCCTTCGGCAGCTCCTACAGGGGGCGGCATGTTATGGCGAGAATGGGGTAGAGGGGTTAGAGGCAGAGCGGCCCGCGCGGGTAGCGCTTGAGCGCTTTGATCAGCTCATCGCCGGGGATTGGCCGGTCGAACAGATAACCCTGGCCGACGTCGCATCGATGCCGGCGCAGGAACGCCAGTTGCTCGGCAGTTTCGATGCCTTCAGCCACAACCTTGAGTTTCAGGTTATGAGCCATGGCGATCACCGCAGAGGTAATTTCCATGTCGTCCTGGTTGTCGGGGATTTCATGGATGAAGCTGCGATCGATCTTGATGATGTCGATCGGGAATTTCTTCAGATAGCTCAGCGACGAGTACCCGGTGCCGAAATCGTCCATGGCCAGGGTCAGGCCCAGACGCTTGAGCTGGTCGAGCTGCAAATGCGTGTCTTCGGTGGCTTCCAGCAGCAGGCCTTCGGTCAGCTCCAGTTCGAGCAGATTGGCCGGTAGCGCCTCTTCCCTGAGGATGTTGGCGATGGAAGCGACCAGGTCCGGATCGGAGAACTGTTTCGGCGAAAGATTGATCGCTACTTGCAGATTGCCCAGGCCGGCGGCGGTCAAGGATTTGCTCATGCGGCAGGCCTGGCGGGCGATCCACTTGCCGATCGGAATGATCAGGCCGGTTTCCTCGGCGACGCTGATGAACTGGTCCGGGCGGATCATGCCGCGTTCCGGGTGGTTCCAGCGCAACAGCGCTTCCATGCCCAGCAGACGACCACTGCGCAGGCACAGCTTGGGCTGGTAGAACACGTCCAGTTCGTTCTGCGTGAGGGCGCGGCGCAGGTTGTTCTCGACGAACAGTTTGTAACTGGCTTCGGCGTTCAGCGCTTCAGTGAACACCTGCAGTTGATGTTTGCCGTTGGCCTTGGCCTTGTGCAGCGCCAGACCGGCGTTGCGCATCAGGGTTTGCGGATCGCGCCCGTGCAGCGGCGCGCAGGCCAGGCCCACGGAGCCGGTGACGCTGATCAACTGGTTGTCGACGAACATCGGCTTGTCGAGGGTCATCAGCAATTGGCTGGCAATCTGCTGCCCTGCTTCAAGGTCGGTGTCGTCGAGCAACACGGCGAATTCATTACTGGCGAAACGCGCAAGGCTGCCACTCGGGCTGAGGCTATTGCGCAGGCGCCGGGCGAGGCTGATCAACAGTTTGTCGCCGGTCTGATGACCGAGGCTGTCGTTGATGCGCTTGAAATTGTCGATGTCCACCAGCAGCAGGCTGATTGGCGTATCGCTGTCGCGGGCAAAACGCTCATCGAGATTGCGGATGAACGCCGGACGGTTGCCCAGGTTGGTCAGGTTGTCGGTGTAAGCCAGGCGCTCGATACGTTGCTGCGCCAGTTTGGTCTGAGTGATGTCTTCGTAGATGCCGATGTAATGCGTCAGCTCACGGTTGTCGCCGTAGACCTTGGAAATCGATAACTGCCCCCAGTACGGTTCGAGGTTCTTGCGCCGGCTCTTGAATTCACCCTGCCAGCTGTTGCTCTGGGCCAGCGCCGAGGGCGCGTCGAACAGCAGTTCGCTGAGGTTTTCCAGCGCTGGCAATTCCGACAGGCGCTGGCCGTGGACTTCCTCGGTGGTGTACTGGGTAATGGCAGTGAAGCTCGGGTTGACGTATTCGACGACGCCGTCGCAATTGACCAGCAAAAAGGCGTTGGCGCTCTGCTCGACCGCGCGCTGAAACAGGTGCAGGGCGCTGGTGGCGGTACGACGGTTGTGGTTGTTGATCACTTGCGCGAACTGGTCGGCCAGCTCACCGGCAAAGGCGATTTCATCGGACTGCCAGGCACGGGTGACGCCGGTCTGTTCCAGACACAGCACGCCGACCACCTGCCCATCGACGCGAATGCTGGCGTCAAGCATGGCGTTGACGTCACGCGCACGCATCGCCTCAGCCATCTCGCGGGTGCGCGGGTCGTGCATGGCATTGTGCGCATCAATGGCGCGGCTGCTGTGCAGCGCTTCCATGTAATCGGGGAAGCCGCTGATATCGATCGGCTCCGGCAGCAGATATTCCTGGGTCGCACGATGGTAGGCGGAGATCGGCAGCAAGCGCTGGCCTTCGAGGTTCCACAGGCTGGCGCAGTCGATTTCGTAGATATCGCAGGCGCAGCGGGTGATCAGTTCGGCAGCTTCCTGCAGCGAGTTATGCGTGCTGTAGCGCTGGCGCGCGAGCAGCAGAATCAGATCCTGCTGGGCGCGCACGCGTTCCAGATGCTGCAGTTGTTCCTGCTGGGCGCGCTGGTTCAGCTCAAGAGCGATTTGCAGGCGTGAGTTCTGGGTTTCCAGATCCACCGAAGGCGGCGCCAGGGGTTCGTCGAACACCTCGTCGACCGCCAGCAGGTAGCCGCGCAGCAAATGCCGGTTGTGCTGTTTGTAGGCTTCGCCCAACTCGAGGATGTTCAACGCGCCGGCGGCGGTGTGCAGGGTGTAGCGCACCACGTAATGCGCGCTTTTGCTCAGCTGCTGCTGGATCGCGTCGTGCAGTTGGTAGCGCGCCTCGGGTTCCATCAGGCTGGCGTAGGGCGAGCCGACCAGCGCGCAGAGCTCGACGGCCGGCTGGCCGAACTGGCGTTCGCAATTGGGATCAAGGAACAGCATCGCCCAACTGGCTTCATTCAAGCGCTCGAAACGCAGCATGCCGAGCCGCGAGGGCACAGGCAACTGCGTCACTACCTCGGCCGCCATACGGCTGGCGGCATCGGGTTGGCTCTTCATGAAGGGAACTCGCTTGGAAATATGCTGAATGCGCCGGGCTCTCGCCCTCTTGTCTGTTGGCTGCGGCAAGGTTGCATCATTGCGGCACCGACTGACAAGAGAGATGAAGGCCAAGTGCTATAAGAATATGTCGGCTGCAGTGAACATTTCTCCAGTGCATGACTGAAATGAACAAAAGATCGCCCGCCTTGGGCAGTTCCAACAGCGGAATGGGCCTTCTGTGGGAGCTGCCGAAGGCTGCGATCTTTAAAGGCTCAGCGCAGTTTTATCGCAATCGACTGCAGCAGTTTGCCTTCACGATCGTGATACTTGACCAGAATCTGATCAGTCTCGACCATCACATGCGCAAAATTGTCCTGGCTCACCACCGCACTGGTCAGCTCGTGCCGATAATCCCCGGCCGCCGTGCGCACCAGCGGTTGATCGAGGATGAATGTCGAGGCCCTGGCATACGGCAGCAATTTGCTGTTGTGCAACGGCGAGGAGACGATGGTATGCACTTCGAAATCGGCATCTTCGCTATGACTCAGGCGACTGGTCAGCGAGCCATGGACGTCGCCGGAGACGAACACCACGTTCTTGATCCGGTGGCTGCGAATGGTTTCCAGCAGACGCAGACGCTGTTCGGGGAATGCTTTCCACGCATCGTCACCGTTGAATCTGCGATCGGGATAGAACATCACGCTGGTCACCACGAACTTCACCCTTGCCGGGCTGTGGATCAGCCATTGCAGCAACGCCTCCTCCTGCTCGATGTCGAGAATGCGTCGATCTTCTTTCGACAGGTTGCGTCGGGTTCGGCTGTCGGTGACGAACCAGGCGATATCGCTGTCGCCGAACTGATACCAGTAATGCTTCAGCGTATCCCGATCTATCTGGCCTTTACCGTTACATGCATAAACCGGGCTGTGGCTGGCTTGGTAAAGTTCATAAGCGGCCATGGCGTTGCGATATAAGTCCGCGTCCGCTGCGCTGGCTTTGGCGGGCCAGTTATCTTCGATTTCATGATCGTCGAGCATCATGTAAGTCGATGTATTGGACATCAGTCGTTGAATATTCGGTTGCGAAAACGCCGTTCGGTATTTTCTCAGGATATCTTTTGCTTCGCGATCCGGCGCAATCATATTCAAATCATCTACATACACTTGATCCCCGGTCATGATCATCGCGCTCACCGGTAACTGGCTGTTTTCGATGAGTCGGCTGATCGAGCCAAAGATGCGGTCGCCCAATTGCGGTAACGAAGCGATGCCGGCGGTGATCCGCAGATAACGGCACGAGCCGACAATAAAGCCCCGGGGCTGGCTGGCCTGCGCGGTGCGAGTACGGAAACGGTAGAGTTGTCGCGGCCACTGCAGTGGAAACTCTATTACGGTGTCGATGGTATGCACCGGATTCATTGGGCTCAGCCAGCCAGCCTGGTATTCATATTCACAGTCGGCTTCGAGGTCCTGCAGGGCCAGCACCCCCGACATGTCATTGGCTGGATGCAAAATTGCAAATACGCTGTTAGACCATTTGTCCGCGCCGGCTTTACGGGCGCGGACTCCGGCAAACACTCTCTTTTTGTCCTGCTGTTCGCCGCGAATAAAAATTCGTATTTCGCTAGTTGTGGCGTGGCCCACGATCGGGCCAATGGTCGGTTTGAACATGATCGATTCCATTCGAAAGTTGGAGTAATAAGAAATAAATAAACGTCGTGCGTTGGTTCAACTTTCCTGAGCAGAGGTTAGTTGGGCGGCGATGGAAAATATTGGCGTTAAGTGGACCAGGCTTGTGGCCGACGTCAGCGCAGGTTGTGGGAAAAAGACGCTGGCCGGTTTATTTCAGGCAAAAAAAAGCCCCGCCAGACTGGCGGGGTTGAGGTACGAGCGTGTGGCGCTCGAAAGGGTGCAGCAAACGGCCCTCCGTTGCCGGAGGGCCGTTCGAGTTACAGCAGGATGGTGCGGATGTCGCCCAACAGGCTGCCCAGACGCTGGGTGAAGCGTGCGGCTGCAGCGCCGTTGATCACACGGTGATCGTAGGACAGCGACAGCGGCAGCATCAGTTTCGGCTGGAAGGCTTTGCCGTCCCAGACTGGCTGGATGGTTGCCTTGGACACACCGAGAATCGCCACTTCCGGCGCGTTGACGATCGGCGTGAAGCCGGTACCGCCAATGTGGCCGAGGCTGGAAATGGTGAAGCAGGCGCCTTGCATCTCGTCCGAGGACAGCTTCTTGGTGCGGGCCTTTTCAGCCAGCGAAGCCGCTTCGGCAGCAAGTTGCAACAGGCTCTTCTGGTCGACGTTCTTGATCACCGGCACGAGCAGGCCATCCGGAGTGTCGACGGCGAAGCCGATGTTCACGTATTTCTTGCGGATGATCGCCTTGCCGCTTGGCGCCAGCGAACTGTTGAAGTCCGGCAGTTCCTTGAGCAGGTGCGCGCAAGTCTTGAGCAGCAGCGGCAGGATGGTCAGTTTGACGCCAGCCTTCTCGGCTACGGCCTTCTGTGCAACACGGAAAGCTTCCAGCTCGGTGATGTCCGCCGAGTCGAATTGCGTGACGTGTGGCACGTTCAGCCAGCTGCGGTGCAGGTTGGCAGCGCCGACTTGCATCAGGCGAGTCATTGGCACTTCTTCGATTTCACCGAAACGGCTGAAATCGACGACCGGAATCGGCGGGATGCCCGCGCCACCGGTTGCGCCGCCAGCAGCGGCCGGTGCTTCCTTGGCCTTTTGCATCATCGCCTTGACGTAAACCTGCACGTCTTCCTTGAGGATGCGACCGTGCGGACCGCTGGCGCCAACAGCGCTCAGCTCGACGCCGAACTCACGGGCCAGTTGACGCACGGCGGGACCTGCGTGAACTTTCGCGCCTGGCTTGGCCGGTGCGGCGGCCGGAGCGGCAGCAGCAGGTGCAGCGGCAGCCGGGGCAGCGGCAGGTGCCGGAGCGCTCGGTGCAGCAGCGGCCGCTGGAGCCGAAGCAGCAGCAGGCGCCGCGCCTTTGACTTTCAGCTTGAGGATCAGGTCGCCGGTACCGACTTCATCATCCAGCTTGATCGAAACGCTTTCGACCACGCCAGCGGCAGGCGATGGAATTTCCATGCTCGCCTTGTCGGATTCCAGGGTGATCAACGACTGGTCGGCTTCGACGGTGTCGCCGGCCTTGACCAGCACTTCGATGATCTTGGCCTTGCCGGCCGAACCGATGTCCGGAACGTGGATGTCCTGAACGCTGTCGGCAGCCGGCGCAACCGGAGCGGCAGCAGCTGGCGCCGGAGCAGCGGCGGCAGGTGCAGCAGCCTGAGCAGGAGTGGCCGCAGCAGGCGCCGCAGCACCCGCCACTTCCAGATCCAGAATCAGGTCGCCAGTGCCGACTTCGTCGTTGAGCTTGACGCTGATGGCCTTGACCACGCCCGCGGCAGGCGACGGGATTTCCATGCTCGCCTTGTCGGATTCCAGGGTGATCAGCGATTGATCAGCTTCGACGCTGTCGCCGACCTTGACCTGGATCTCGATGATCTGTGCCTTGCCCGACGAACCGATGTCCGGCACGTGCACTTGCTGTACCGAAGCGGCAGCAGGAGCAGCAGCAGGCGCGGCAGCAACAGGTGCGGCCGCCGGTTTCTCTTCGGCTTTCGCAGGAGCAGCGGCAGGTGCAGGGGCCGCTTCAGCAGCGCCCTCGACTTCCAGCTCGAGCAGTTCGTCGCCTTCTTTCAGACGGTCGCCCAGCTTCACTTTCAGGCTTTTGATGACGCCGGCTTTCGGGGCCGGCACTTCCATGCTGGCCTTGTCCGATTCCAGGGTCAGGATGCTCTGGTCGGCTTCGATGCGGTCGCCGACCTTCACAAACAGTTCAATTACTTCACCTTCACCGCTGCCGATGTCAGGTACGCGAATGAGTTCGCTCACAAAATGTCTCCTCAGCAGTCCAGTGGGTTGCGTTTTTCCGGGTCGATGCCGAACTTGGCGATGGCTTCGGCCACAACCTTGGGTTCGATATCACCACGGTCAGCCAGTGCTTCCAGGGCTGCCAACACCACGAAATGACGGTCGACTTCGAAGAAATGACGCAGTTTCTTGCGGCTGTCGCTGCGGCCAAAACCGTCGGTGCCCAGGACTTTGAATTCCTTGGACGGTACCCACTGACGGATCTGCTCGGCGAACAGCTTCATGTAGTCGGTAGAAGCAATGACCGGACCTTTACGGCCGTTCAGGCACTCTTCGACGTAGCTCAGCTTCGGCTTCTGGCCAGGCTTGAGGCGGTTGCTGCGCTCTACGGCCAGGCCGTCGCGACGCAGTTCGTTGAAGCTGGTAACGCTCCACACGTCAGCGCCGACGTTGAACTCTTCACGCAGGATCTTCGCCGCTTCACGCACTTCGCGCAGGATGGTGCCGGAGCCCATCAGCTGAACGTGATGCGCCGCATCGCGAGTGTCTTCCTCGAGCAGGTACATGCCTTTTTTGATGCCTTCTTCGGCACCGGCTGGCATGGCTGGCTGCTGGTACGACTCGTTCATCACGGTGATGTAATAGAAGATGTCCTGTTGCTCTTCGGTCATCTTCTTCATGCCGTCCTGAATGATCA